>JAIQFM010000113.1 GCA_020073285.1 Terriglobia bacterium
CCGGGATGCAGGCGTCCTTCGGCCTCGGCGCGCTTGATGATGCCGATGGCGGCGCGGTCTTTAATGCTGCCGCCGGGGTTCAGGTATTCGAGCTTGGCATAGACATCGGCAACGCCGGGCGGCGGAAGTTTGCGCAGGTGCAGCAGCGGCGTTTCGCCGACCAGCTCCGTGATGTCCTCGGCGACACGCAGGCGGGAGGCTTGTTGGAGCGTCATGGGGGGCACTCGACAGGGTAAGAGAGGCGGGGAGCGGAGTCAATTGCGATTGCAGGATTGTGGAATTGGGAAATCGAAGATTGCAGATTGACGATCGAAAACTGGCGGCCGCCTCCTCAGGATGACAGAATTTCAGGTCGTCTCAGCCAGGGGTTCCTCGCTGCGTCCGGGATCATTCCAGCGAATTGCTAATGGCTTACAGCTAACAGCTACTGAGCCACCGGAAATTGGTCGCCCGCGGCCGTGTCGTAGAAATCGGAAAGGTCCGCGTGGCCGGCCAAGGTTTCCCGCTCTTTGCCTTCCACCAGGATTTTCACGCGAATGGTGCCCGGGAAATTAGCGGCGAGCGTGCGCGCGATGGAGGCGACCGTAAGCTGTTCCACCAGGATGCCGGAGCGGTGCGTGTCGGCGAATGCCGCGTTGGTGTCCACAATCGCCATGTTGGGTTTGACCAGGAAGACGTACTTCACGTCGGCGCCGCTTCCCAGCGGGTGCGGCGATCGCTTTCCCAGGTAGATAGAGAGCAGCGCGCGCAGCAGTTGGCGGGCACGCTCGTTGGGGTCGCCGGGAACCGCAATGATTGCGTCCTGCCGGTGCAGCATGCCGTCGCTGTCGTTGGCGACATAGAGCGTAACGCGCTCGGTGGGGCCGGAAATTGGCGGCGCGATGGGACGCGTATCCATAACCCCCGTCGGCAGCCGTTCCGCCTGGCGCTTCAGGCGGAGCGCGTAGTAGCCCAAGGCCGCAACGGCGATCACCAGCAGCAGCAGCAGGATCTTTAACCGCAGCGTCATCTCGACCCGCTGCGTCATCTCGCGGCCCCCGCTCCGGGTTGAGGTGCCGGCTTGGAGACTCCTGCGATGCCGTCGGCAATGGCGGCGCAAATGGACTGCTGGTAGGTGGCGTCCATCAGGCTGGCCACGTTGCCCGCCAGCGGCATGACTTCAATCGCCACCGCCGAGGCGGCGACATTGTTCAACGGGCGCAGCAATACCGGCGCGGTGCCGACCGGGATGGAGCGTTTTGTCATTTCCGCCGCGACGCTGCCCGCCAGTGCGCGACTGCTGTCGAGGAACGAGGCCTGCGCCGCGTCCCACGGCAGAAAGCTGCCGGCGCGCGGCGCCGTTTCGCCGAGGTGCGCGGTGTAAATGCGCACGCCGGCGCCGGTGGTCCCGGCATGCAAGGTGATGAACGCGAGCGGGCGCGCGGCATTGGTCAGCGCCGCGCGTTGGTCGAAGCTGAGCGACGTGTCGCCCTCGCGCAGCAAGCTGGCAGGTATTCCCTTTTGCTCCAGCGCCGCCCGCAGCCGCCGCGCCCATGCCAGGGTAACGTCCTTTTCAGCCAGACTTCCCGATAATGCGGCGCCGCGATCGTCGCCGCCGTGACCGGGATCGATCACCACCGTAGCGCGCACATGGGTTGCCGGCGCGCGCCCTTGCGGCGCACTCGGTGACGCAGCCTCCGGAGTTGGCGCCGGTGCGGGTACCGGAGGCGTGGTGGCGGCGGGTGGTGGCGCCTGCGCCCGCACCTGCGGGACGGGCGCGATGGTGATGGTACGGTTCTGCTCGCCGAAGGTGGCCAGCAGCGGCGCGCCGCTGTTGATGGTCAGTTCGGCGATCCCATCGTGCTCCGAGAAACTGGCGGCGCGGATGGTCTTGTCGTCAAACGCCTGCGTGCCCGCGGCGGCGATCACCGGCTCGCGTGTGAACACCATGCGCAGCCTGCCGGGCTCGGTGGAGATGGACGGATTCACCGGGGCGGAAAAGCGCAGCACCAGCTTGGGGCCCGCGGACTGGAATTCGGTCTTGAGCTCGGTGATGACCCCGCCAATGAACAAACGGTGTGCGGGCTCTCGCTGTTCCAAGCTGTCCGGCACCAGCCGCGCGAGCACCGACACCAGCGACCGCAACGGCACCAGCGCGCGCCCGTTGTCAATTACAAACGGCGCCGACAAATCGATGTTCTTCCGGTTTACCTTCGCTTTGTTCTTGCCGGATTTGAATTCCGACTCGGTGTTGTTGAATTTCAGCTTCCACTTGTCGCCGTCCTGGTGAGCGGCGGTCGACCCCAGCGGGGCAAGCACTTCGAACAGGGGCACGTATTGACGGCCGTCGCGATCCACCAGCGTGACGGAGTAGGAAGTATGCGGCGTATAGATGCTGAAGCGCTGGTCGTCGGCGGCGGTGGCGACCAGCGCCACGATTGCGACTACGATCGCGACGGCATGGCGGCAGGATTTCACGAGTGTAGGCAGAATGTTAACCGAGTTGCGAGTGCCGAGTTGCGAGTTTCGAGTTGAGGTTGCAAGTCCCGTTCCGAGTTTCCAGGTCTTGCAGCTTGGTTACTCCATGGCGTAAATGGTCAGGCCGCTGATCAGCTTGGGATAAAAGTCGGTGGACTTCTGCGGCATTACTTCACCGGCGAGGGCGATGTCGCGAACCTGCTCGATCCTTACCGCATTCCCCAGGAAGGCGACATCGGCGCCCGACTGCGCCAGCCGGATGGCCTGGTCAGCCTCGCGAAGGTATTTGATGTTCCGCTGCTGGCGAATCGCCTCCTCGGAAATTTCCATGACATGCTCGAGCAAAATCTTGTGCAGGTGCACTAGGTCGAGTTCGCGCTGCCGCCGCGAGAACGACGCCAACAACGAATCCGCCGCACCCGGCCGCGCCCGCAGCAGAAACGCCTCGTGCCCAATCACTGCGACGAAAGCTGTTCCCTGCCGCCCCGCGTGATGGAGCAGAGCGAGCAGGCGAGTTGGATCGGTGGTGGCAGCCTGCTCCACCGCGAAGTACGGGAACGCGCTGCGCAGGAACAGGTCTTTGTCGAATCCGGGAAGACCGCTGACCACGCGGTGCGTAGGCAGGATCACCAGCCCGGGCGCGTCCATGCTGACGAAGGTCATCACCACGTAGTTGTAGGGCGCGCTGGGATCGGCGCGACCGGCGGCGCGCTCGTCACGGTAATCCATGGCGGTTTCGTAGCGATGGTGGCCGTCGGCGATAATGATCTTCTTGTCGGCCATCACCCCGGCCACGCGCGCGATCGCGTCGCGCGAGGAGAAGCGCCACAGGCGGTGCTGGACGCCAAATTCATCGCGCACATCCACCTCCGGCGCGGACGAGGTGGGCAGCAGCGCCTCCACCTCGCCCTTGGGATCGCTGTACACCATGAAGAGCTGCTCGAACTGGGCACGCGTGGCGCGCAGCAGGTTGAGCCGGTCTTGCTTGGGCTTGGCCAAGGTCCGCTCGTGGCGGAACACGACCGCCTCCGAGTAGTCGTAAAGGCGCCCCAGCGCCATCACGCCTCGGCGTTCGACCTCCTGCGTCGAGCCGGGAACGGTGAAGCGCTGGCTGTAGACGTACAAGGACGGTTCCGCGTCACGGCGCAGCACGCCCTGATCGCGCCATTGCTGAAAATGGGTGGCTGCGGCCTGGTACACGTCCGCTTCTTCCACTTTGGGGTCGCCCAGAACCATCCGCACCAGGTTATAAGGACTCGCCCGATAGTAGAGTGCCTGCAACTCCGGGGTGATCTTGTCGTAAGGCTGCGTAACTACATCGGCCATCCGCACTCTGGAGGGGTCATAACGCCAGGCGGAAAAAGGTGCGATTTCCATGCGAGCGATTGTAGTACCTGGTGCGCGGTACCGCGTACCGAGACCGGGGTGTGGTGGCTCGCTCCAGAAGCGGAAATCGGCACGCGCGGCGTTCGTCCCAAGATTAAAGCCGCTTGCCCGCCTGTGTTACCATCCAACTACACGAGGCCTTATGACCCGCCACCGCAGCCAATGCGGGTCTCGCGGTAAGGCGACGCACTCTCTTGGGACTGTGCCCCTGATCCGGTCAGCATTGGCAGCAATTTCTTCGCGCTCCTCTCGATGCACGTGGTCGCTCGCGTATGCGCTCCTCTGCGTCCTGCTGCTAACGCCCTGCGCCATGGCGCAGGTCCAGGACGACGTCCATATCCAGCCCCGTCAAAACAACCCTGCGGAGGGGCCGGTGGCCAAGGTCACCGACCCGGCGTTGAAAACGCACACCAAGCCGGTGCGCGTGGACGTGGATCTGGTGCTGATTCCCGCCACCATCACCGATCCGATGAACCGGCTGGTTACCGGCCTGGAGCGCGAGAACTTCGAGCTCTTCGAGAACGGCCAGAAGCAGGAAATCCGCCATTTCTCCAGCGAGGACGCTCCGGTTTCCCTCGGCGTGATCTTCGACATGAGCGGGAGCATGAGCAACAAGATCGAGAAGGCGCGCGAGGCGGTGGTGGAATTCTTCCGTACCGCGAACCCGCAGGACGAATTTTTCATGATCGCCTTCTCGGAAAAGCCCGAGCTGCTCAGCGATTTCACCTCCTCGGTGGAAGACATCCAGGGCAAGCTGATCACCACCATCCCCAAGGGAAGAACGGCGCTGCTGGATGCGATTTACCTGGGGCTGAACAAGATGCGCCACGCCCACCAGCAAAAGAAGGCGCTGCTCATCATCTCCGACGGCGGCGATAACCACAGCCGTTACACGGATAGCGAGATCAAGAACCTGGTGAAAGAGGCCGACGTGCAGATCTATGCCATCGGCATCTTCGACTCGACGCCGCGCACCGAAGAAGAGCGGCTGGGCCCGTCGATGCTCGGTGGTATCACCGACGTCACCGGCGGACGGACGTTTACCATCGATAATCCGAATGAGCTGGCCGATGTGGCGACCAAGATAGGCATCGAACTACGCAACCAATATGTTCTCGGATACCGTCCCAACCATCCAGTGCGTGACGGCAAGTGGCGCAAAGTCAAGGTCAAGCTCAACCCGCCCAAAGGCTTGCCGCCTCTGCATGTGTACGCGAAAACGGGTTACTATGCTCCGACGGAATAAGCTGCTGCTGGCGCTCGTGTCCCTGGTTACACTGAGCGTGTGCCTGCGGGCGCAATCCTCTCCTCCTTCCCCAGGCTCCCCCGCCGGACAACAGCCGGCGGCCGAACCGCTGCCCGGCGAAGCTCCCAGTCAGCCCGGCAGTACCGTGCGGGTGCCGGCCGGAGGTCAGCACGGACAGGCGCCGACGCGTGAAGACAACGGCGTCTTCGTGTTTAAGAAGCAGGTTGAGGAAGTCGTCCTGCACGCCACCGTGGTTGACGACAAGCACCGCCTGGTGACCGGGCTTACGAAAAACGATTTCCAGGTATTCGAAGACGGAGCGCAGCAGCAGATCACGTCGTTTCGCCGCGAGGACATCCCGGTGGCGGCCGGGATCGTCATTGACAACTCCGGCTCGATGCGCGACAAGCGCACCTGGGTGAACCAGGCGTCCATCAATTTTGTGCGCTCCAGCAATCCACAGGACGAGGTCTTCATTGTCAATTTCAATGACGAGTACTACCTTGACCAGGACTTCACCAACCAGGTTCCGCGCTTGAAAGAGGCGCTGGAACGGATTGAGTCGCGCGGCGGCACCGCGCTGTACGACGCGGTGGTTGCGTCCGCCGACCACTTGAAGAAGAACGCGCGGCTGGAGAAGAAAGTCCTGCTGGTGGTCACCGACGGCGAAGACAACGCCAGCCGTGAGTCGCTGGAACAGGCCATCCGCCGCTTGCAGGCGGAGAGCGGACCCACCGTGTACACGATCGGGCTGTTGGGTGGAGAAAAACAGCGCCGCGCCCGCCGCGCCCTCAACGAGATGGCTGAGCAGACCGGCGGCGTCGCTTTTTTCCCCAAAGACGTCGGGGAAGTGGATTCCATCACCCAGGCGGTGGCCCACGACATTCGCAACCAGTACACCATCGGCTACAAGCCGATGCGCTCGCAGACCCAGGGCGGATATCGCACCATCCGGGTGGACGCGCGCGCCCCAGGCCACAAGCACCTGACGGTTCGCACCCGCAGCGGGTATTATCCGGGGCAGGAGAGAGCGGCAAAGTGATCTGCCGACTCGCCGATCTACCGACCGGACGCTAACCGCTGGCCACTGGCCACCGGCCACTGATTTACAATGGCCGCTCATGGTTTACCGCAGCGACAACCGCACGCCGGAGCAGATGCGGCCGGTCAACATCACGCCCGACTTCATCTCCACGGCGGAGGGTTCGGCGCTGATTGAAATCGGGAACACGCGCGTCATTTGCACAGCGTCGGTCGAGGAGACGGTGCCCGCGTGGATGCGCAACAGCGGCAAGGGCTGGATCACCAGCGAGTACGGCATGCTGCCGCGCTCCACCCTGACGCGCACGGCGCGAGAGTCGGCGCGGGGACGAATCGGCGGGCGGACGCACGAAATCCAGCGCCTGATCGGCAGATCACTGCGGGCCGTGGTGGACCTCACAAGGCTGGGTGAGCGCACTATCTGGATCGACTGCGACGTTATCCAGGCCGACGGCGGCACGCGCACCGCGTCCGTGACCGGGGCGTTCGTGGCGCTCGGGCTGGCGATGGGCAAACTGGTGGAAGCGGGCACCCTGACCTCGGCGCCAATCCGCGATTTTGTGGCCGCCACCAGCGTCGGGATCGTGGACGGCGAGATCATGCTCGACCTCAGCTATGAAGAAGATTCGCGCGCCGAGGTGGACATGAACGTGGTCATGACCGGCGGAAAGAAAATGGTCGAAGTGCAGGCCACCGCCGAGCAACGCCCCTTTGACGATGCGCAACTGAAGCGCATGATTGAACTGGCCAAGCGCGGCGTGGAGTCGCTGATCGCCAAGCAGCAGGCGGTGCTCAGCAATCTGCTGTTGCGGCAGTAGGCGACGGAGTAAAATGTCCCGTTTGCGGTTCTGATTTCATTTCACCATCTACCGCCATTAGCACCTGAGGAGGTGTCGCGTGAAGCTGACTCCTGGAAAGTTGTCCGGACTGAAAGCGGTTTCCACCGAGCGCGGAATCATCGCCGCCGCGGCCATGGACCAGCGCGGCTCGCTGAAGAAGTCGCTGGCCAAGGAAAGAGGCGGCGACGTTGCCGACCGCGACATGGAAGAGTTCAAATCACTCGTCACCGAGGTGCTCACGCCGCACGCCAGCGCCATCCTGCTCGATCCCGAGTGGGGCCTTCCCGCCTCCAAGCGGCGCAGCAGCAATGCCGGCCTGCTGCTGGCCTACGAAAAAACCGGATACGACAAGACCGGTGTCGGGCGGCTGCCTGATTTGCTCGACCACTGGTCGGCGCGACGGCTGAAGGAAGCCGGAGCCAACGCAGTCAAGATCCTGCTCTATTACACGCCGTTGGATAGCAAGGATATCAATGATCGGAAGCACGCCTGGGTGGAACGCATCGGCGACGAGTGCCGCGCCAACGACGTCCCCTTCTTCCTCGAGTTAGTCGGTTACGAAGAGGGCGCGGACGAAAAGGGTTTCGACTACGCCAGGAAGAAGCCTGAGGTGGTCAAGACTTCCATGGCCGAGTTCACCAAGGACCGCTACGGCGTGGACGTACTGAAAGTCGAAGTGCCCATCAATATGAAGTTCGTCGAGGGCGCCCGTTGCAACGCGGGCCAGAAGGCGTACTCGAAGCAGGAAGCGATGAACCACTTCCGCGAGACGGCGCACGCGGCGACCAAGCCGTTCATCTACCTTTCGGCCGGTGTCAGCAACGCCGAGTTTACCGAGTCGCTGGAATTGGCCGCCGAAGCGGGCGTGAAGTTCAATGGCGTGCTGTGCGGCCGCGCCACCTGGAAAGATGGCATTCCCATCTTCGGCAAGCAGGGCCCGCAAGCCTTCCGCGCCTGGCTCCAGGACCAGGGCGTGAAGAACATCAACAACGTCAATGACCGGCTTAAGGCGGCGACTTCGTGGTTTGACATGTACGGCGTGCAAGCCGAGTTGGCGAAGGCATAGCAGCAGGAGTTGGTGGTCAGGAAGCAGGTGCGAGCGGGGCGCGGCGTTGTTGCCGCGCCTTTTTGCTTTCCCATGGGCTGCGGCTGTACGGTTCGCAATCACCCATCACAAATGCTTTTCGGTTCCAGCGCCTTGCTTCGCGCGCTGCGCGGGTGTATACACCGTGGGTCACCCGGGCGGTGTGCGCGTGGGGCGCCTGCCGCTGAAGAAGTGGTTCGCAAATTCCATCCTTTTTCGCCGGAGGTGTGTGATGGAGCGCGTCCGGTTCATTGAACACCGGGGAGCCCGGGTCCTGCTGATCGATTGCAGCCAATGCGGACCAAAAGAACTGTCCGCAATCTTCCAGGAGGTCCAGCACCTGGTCACCTCGCAACCCCTGGGTTCGGCGCTGACGCTGGCCGATTTCTCGGAGGCTCAGTTCGATAAAAGCACCGCCGACCTGATAAAGATCGTGGCCACCTACGATCGCCCGCACGTGAAGCGGTCGGCGATTGTCGGGGCGGAATCGCTGCCGGACGTGTTTTACCGCAACCTGATCTCGTTCTCCGCGCGCCAGTTCCCCCTGTTCAAGACGCGAGAGGAAGCCCTCGATTGGCTGGTCAGCGACCATGCCCAGCGCGCGGTGGGCTGAAGTCATCGCGTAATCGGGTGATTCGCTGATCTAAGGCTTACGCGCGCCGGCAAGTCGGTCCGCCTCGGCTCGAGGACTCTGCTCATGATCTCCCCTGAAGTCTTGCGCCACCTCTACAACTACAACTACTGGGCGCGCGACCGCCAACTCGCGGCCTGCGCCAAGCTGACCAACGAGCAGTTCACGCGCACGCTGGGAGGCAGCTTCGCATTGTTGCGCGACACGCTGGTGCACATCGCCGGCGCCGAGTGGATATGGTGCGAGCGCTGGAATGGCCGCTCGCCGCGCGTCTTTCCCAAGGGGGAGCAGTTTCCTGACCTGCGCGCGCTGGAGGAGTACTGGCGCGGCGTGGAGCGCGATGTGCGGCGCTTCGTCGGCGGCGTCACCGAGGCCGCGCTGGCGCAGCCGCTAACCTACACCAACGTCGCCGGCGAGCAGTGGACCTATCCGCTCGGGCAGGCCATGTTTCACCTGGTCAATCACGGCACGTATCATCGCGGGCAGGTGACCACCTTGCTGCGGCAATTGAGGGCGGAAGCGCCGGGCCTGGATTTCCTGCTCATGCAGGATTTGAAGGCAACGGCGGGTGGGTAGCGTAGGCTCAAGACGCAGGCACCAGGCTGCCCTTCTGGACAGTAAGGGCTGCGGTTGTTTATCCTGCCCGGCCATGAACCGACGCGACTTCCTCACCACCGCCGCCGTGGGCGCCGCCACTCTCGCCTTCCCTCGTTTCGCTCCAGCCGACGATTCCGACCTGAAGCCGGTGTGGGCTGAGATCGAAAAACGTCATGACGAGGCCGTGCATCGGCTGCAGCAATGGATACGCCAGCCCTCCATCGCCGCCGAAAACCGCGGCATGACCGAAGGCTGCGAGCTCACCATGCGCATGCTGCGCGATGCCGGATTCGAAAACGTCAGCAAGATCCCCACCGACGGACAACCGGGAATCTTCGCCACCTTCGATGCCGGCGCTCCACGGACGCTCGCTATTTATTTCATGTACGACGTGAAGCAAGTGGACCCGGCGGAGTGGTCGTCGCCGCCCTTCGAAGCCGCGCTGGTGGACCGTCCCGGTTTGGGCAAAGTGGTGATCGGACGCGGCGCGGTGAATCAGAAGGGTCCGGAGGCAACTTTCCTGGCGGCGCTACATGCCATGCGCGGCGCGGGTCGGAAGCTTCCCGTGAACCTGGTGTTCGTGGCCGAAGGCGAGGAAGAAATCGGGTCGCCGCACTTCCCGCAGGTGGTACGGAAGCCGGAGATCGCGGCGGCGCTGAAAAAATGCGAAGGCGTGTTCATGCCATTTCCCTCGCAGGACCTGAGCGGCGACGTGACCGTGTACCTGGGCGCGAAGGGCGTGATCGAATGCGAGTTGGTGTCCAGCGGCGAGCGCTGGGGACGTGGCCCTCGGCGCGACATCCACTCCAGCAACAAGGCGCGGGTGGACAGCCCGGCCTGGCACCTGGTGCAAGCTCTTTCCACGCTCGTATCGGCCGACGGAAACACGCCCGCCATTGAAGGTCTGGCGGCCAAGGCGCGGCCGCTGTCGGCAACGGAGAAACAGATGATCGCCGTCGCCGCCCAACGCATGAATGAGGCGATGGCGAAGAAAGCGCTCGGAGTTGAGCACTGGGTCCACGACGTGAATTTTCAGCAGTCGCTGGAGATGCTGGTGTCGCAGCCGACGGTGAATATCGAGGGCCTCGTGGGCGGCTACACCGGGCCGGGCGGCAAGACCATCCTTCCTCACAAGGCGGTGGCCAAGCTCGATCTGCGGCTGGTGCCCGACATGACCGCCGCCGACGCGCTGGCCGCGCTCAAAGCGCACCTCGCCAAGCATGGATTTGCTGACATCGAGGTCAACATGAGCGGCGGTTACGATCCCACCAGCACGCCGGCGAATTCCGCGCTCATCCGGGCGGAGATTGCGGTGTACCGGCGCGCCCGGATTGATCCCATCCTTCCGCCGCGCCTGGCGGGTTCGTGGCCGGGCTACGTGTTCACCAGCGACCCGCTGCGTCTGCCGGCAGGGCACTTCGGGCTCGGCCATGGCAGCGGAGCGCACGCACCCGATGAGTACTACGTGATCGAATCGGCCAATCCGACAATTCAGGGGATGGATGGCGCGACGCGGTCCTACGTCGAGTACTTGTACGAACTGGCGCGGACGAGCTAAAGCCGTTTCGTCTTTTGTGTAGACGATGTCATCTGTGTAGCCGATGTCATCCCGAGCGAGGGAGGGCTCCCGCGCGCTGTCTTCAGCGCGGGACACCCGAGTCGAGGGATCTCCGTGTTTCCTCTCTCGGCTACACCAATTCTGAAACCGCTCTTCCCTTCCGTGCGGGAAATCCGGGAGGGGCAACCATGAGCATTATTCCCACTCGATCGTGCCCGGCGGCTTCGAGGTGATGTCGTACACCACGCGGTTGATTCCCCTCACTTCGTTCACCAAGCGCGTGGAGATGCGCTTGATGACCTCCCACGGGAGTTCGACCACGTCGGCGGTCATGCCGTCTTCGGAATGTACGGCGCGGATGGCGCAGGTGTAAGCATAGGTGCGCTGGTCGCCCATCACGCCCACCGACATCACCGGCAGCAGCACCGCGAACGACTGCCAGATTTTCCGGTACAGGCCGGCGGCTTTGATCTCAGTGACCACGATGTCGTCGGCCTCCTGCAAAATAGCGATGCGCTCGGACGTGACCTCGCCCAGGATGCGCACCGCCAGCCCCGGCCCGGGGAAGGGCTGGCGCTGAAGAATTTCTTCCGGCATGCCGAGATCGTGCCCGATGCGCCGGACTTCGTCTTTGAACAAATCCTTCAGCGGCTCGATCAGCTTCAACCGCATTTTCTCCGGTAGCCCGCCGACGTTGTGGTGCGATTTGATCGTCTGCGACGGCCCACGCACCGAGCGCGACTCGATGACATCGGGATAAAGGGTTCCTTGCACCAGGAACTCCGGCTCCTTATAGCCGGTCTCGCGCCGGTCGCGAGTGACGATCTTCGCCGCCTCTTCCTCGAAAACGACGATGAACTCGTTGCCGATGATGCGGCGCTTCCTCTCCGGGTCGCTGACGCCGGCTAGCTTGGCCAGAAATCGGCGCGAGGCGTCCACCGCGACCACGGTGAGTCCCAGCGTGCGCAGGTTCTCCTGCACCTTTTCGAACTCGTTCTTGCGCAGCACGCCGTTGTTGACGAACACGCAGGTGAGACGGTTGCCGATGGCGCGCGCCACCAGCGTCGCCGCTACGGAGGAATCCACGCCGCCGGATAGCGCGCAGATAGCGTGCGCCTGCGGGCCGACCGTGTTCTGCACGTTGGCCACGGTTTCGTCTATGAAGCGCTGCGGCGTCCAGTTGGGCTCGGCGCCGCAGATATCGAAAACAAAGTTCTTCAGGATCTCGCTGCCCAGCGGCGTGTGCTGCACCTCGGGATGGAATTGCACGGCGTAGTAGCGGCGCGCGGGATCTTCCATGGCGGCCAGCGCGTTCGAGCTGCGCGCGACAGGATGAAAGCCGGAGGGCAGCTCGCGGGCGTGGTCGCCGTGCGACATCCAGACCTGCAGCGACGCCGGAATATTCTTGAACAGCCGCGACTCCCCTTCCAGCTTCACTTCCGCGTGGCCGTACTCGCGCTTGTCGCCGGGCACGACCTTGCCGCCCAGCGTATGCGCCATCCATTGCAGGCCATAACAGATGCCGAGCACGGGCACGCCCAGGTCGAGCACACGTTTGTCGGCGGGCGGCGCGTCCTTGTCGTACACCGAGCACGGCCCACCGGAGAGAACGATTCCCGCCGGGTGGTACGCCTTGATTCCGTCCAACGGCGCCGTGCAAGGGAGCACAACGGAGAAGACGCTTTGTTCGCGGATGCGGCGTGCAATGAGCTGCGTGTATTGCGAGCCGAAGTCGAGCACGACGATGGATTGCTGTTCCACTCTGTAATCTCTCAGATATTCCGGCTCGGAGTAAAGGGACAAGCATCAGGGTAGCAAAGGCCATCAGCTCCCAGCTATCAGCAGTCAGTTCCCAGGACCAGATACCTGTGACGGCGCTACAGCCGCACCTGCGGACTCAGCCACAGAGGACACGGAGGAAAGCTTGTGTTTCTGCTTCTGTTCCTCTGTGCCCTCTGTGGCTACTCCGGCCTCGCGCCTTCGCAGAACCATCGTGGAGCCGGCTGAGAGCTGATAGCTGATGGCTGACCGCTCTCGTCTAAAGCCACGAACGCCGCCAGGCGCGCGATGTAGAGGGAATCGGCAACGGCGAAATAAATCAAGGCAATGACCACCCAGAGTGCTATGGCGGCGGCCGGTGACGCCTGCGCGCCGAGCAGGGCGGCGACGAACATTCCCACGAATGCAAGCCCGCGGAACAGTCCGAACCACACTGCGATTCCCGCGTACGGGCCGGGGCTGCGGCGGTACAGGCCCAGGGAATCGGAGATCGATTTCCACGCCGTTTGCCCGTCGCGAACGATCCAGATGGGAGCCAGCGCCAGGAACCAGTTCACGACTGACCAGAAGAACCCGACCAGCGCGGCCAGAAGAACACCCATGATCGCTGCGGTGGCGGGATTCCGGGCGGGCATGGCGAGCCCTGCCAGGAATAGACTGCCGAACCATGCGATGAGAGTCGCGAGCGTAAACAGGGCACGCAAGCAGTGCAGCGTAGTGAGAGCGCTCCATCTTGCGGCGTGGCCTTCTGGCGCCAGCGCATGCAGCGTGACGGCGCGGCCGAGGGTGGCGGCGGCGATCCACAGCATCGCGATCGCCGGCACCAGCACCAGGCACTCGCGCGCCAACTGCTGCAGTACCTGAATGAGGATGCGCGCGCACGCGTCGGCAATCAGGAACAGGTCGCTGTGGCGGGCGATGAGCATCTCAACTTGCGTGATGTCCACCTGCGCCAAAATGCGGCGGACGGCAAGGATCGCCAGTATCCACGCGGCTGCGCCAAACGCCCAGCGCCAGGCGATTTCGCCCAGCGCCAGCGCGGGCTGGCGAAGAACAGCGCGAAATCCGGCGCGTACGTGCACGCTAGGATTTAACCATAGAGGACACAGCGGCAATGAAAGAAAGAAGGTAGTTGCTAGGGGTCGCCGCCGGGCTACCGGCTACCAACTACCGACTACCCAGGATCAGTTTGCGCGCTTGGGAGATTTCTGCGTCAGCACGTTGATCAGTTCCCTGCCGGCTGCCGGCAT
>JAIQFM010000114.1 GCA_020073285.1 Terriglobia bacterium
TGAACCAGAACGTCACCGCTTGGCGCTCGGCCCCAGCGGCGGTTGCTATCGAGCGCGTGGTTGTAGGCTGGCTCGCCGAGGCGGTCGGGTGCGCAGGCTTCACCGGAAGCCTTACTGGTGGCGGGTCTTCGGCCAACACCATGGGGCTTGCCATGGCCCGCGAAGCCAAATCGCCGGCCAACGAGGACGGTGCGCGGCCTGCCATCGTGTACGCATCGGACCAGGTCCACATGTCCATTCCGAAAGCGGTGGCGCTGCTCGGGCTGGGCAGAAAGAATCTGCGCCTCATTCCCACCGACGAAAACTTCCGCATGGTCCCGGCTGAGCTGGAAAAGGAAATCGCCGCCGACACGCGGGCAGGGAAGAAGGCGATTGCCGTGGTCGCCTCTGCCGGCAGCGTAAATACCGGCGCCATCGACCCGCTGCCGGAGATCGCCGACATTTGCCGGCGCCACAATCTATGGCTGCATGTGGACGGCGCTTACGGTGCGCTGGCCGCCATTGCCGCGCCGGAAAAATTCCGCGGCTTGGTGCGCGCCGACTCGCTCTCGCTTGACCCCCACAAATGGCTTTACCAGCCACTCGACTGCGGCTGCTTGCTCTTCCGCGATCCGCAGCACGCCCACACCGCCTTCGCCCACAGCGGCGACTACGCGCGTGTCCTCAGCCAGGATCCGATCGAGGGCTTTGCATTCTTTGAGGAATCGCTGGAATTGTCGCGCCGCTTTCGCGCGCTGAAAGTGTGGTTGTCGTTGCGCTATCACGGTCTCAACGCGTTTCGCGAAGCCATCCGCGCCGACCTTGCGCACGCTCAGCAACTCGCCGAACTGGTCCGCGCCAACGACAAGCTCGAACTGCTGGCGCCGGTGGAGTTAAGCGCGGTCTGCTTCCGCCACCTGCGCCCGGGCGCATCCGACGCGCAGCTTGACGACATGAACGCGGCGATTCTCAAGCAGGTCATCCGGCGCGGGCGTGTGTACATCTCCAACGCGTCGATCCGCGAGAAATTCGCGCTACGCGCCTGCTTCGTGAACCATCGCACCAGCGACGAAGACGTGCGCGCCGTGGTGGAAGAAGTGCTCGCCACCGCCGCGGGGGCCTAAATCGGACAGCGCCCAATTTCGGATCTTGGGTTCGTGATACAAAAGCGTCATGCCATCTCAACCTGATCGCCAGGCGGTCGTGGCCCAGGCCCCTTGCCGCGCCGACCTGGCGGGCGCAACCATTGACCTGTGGCCGCTGTATCTGTTTCATCCCGGGTCAGTTACGGTCAACTTCGCGCTCAGCATCCTGACCACCTGCCGCCTCACGCCGCTCACCGGTAAGGCCATTCACCTGAAGTCGCTGGACACCCGGCACGAGGAGCGCTTCCCCGACTTGGAGGCTCTGTGCTGCGCCAAGAAGTTCAAGCACCCGCTGGCGGCGCGCCTGGTGCAGTTCTTCCAGCCGGAAGGCGGGTTCGCACTGGAGACGACCTCGGAGTCGCCCGCGGGCGCGGGCATCGCAGGCTCGTCGGCGCTGATGATCGCCACTACCGGAGCGCTGGCGCGTTATACCGGCCGCCGCATGGGGCGCGAGGAGATGCGCGTGCTGGCGCAGAACGTGGAGGCGCAACTGATCAACGTGCCCACCGGCTGCCAGGATTACTACCCCGCGCTCTACGGCGGCGTGAGCGCGATTCATCTGGACACGGACACGGTGCGGCGCGAAGCGTTGCCGGTGGCGCCGGAAGAAATCGAAGCGCGTTTCCTGCTGGTGTATACCGGCGCGCCGCGCGCATCGGGCATCAACAACTGGGAAGTGTTCAAGGCGCACGTGGACGGCGACCAGAAGGTGATCCGCAACTTCGAGCGCATGGCGGAGATCTCGCGCGCCATGCACGACGCGCTCTCGCGGGGCGACTGGGACGAAGCGGCGCGCCTGCTGCGGCAGGAGTGGAAGTTCCGCAAGAGCAACTACGCGCGCATTTCGACGCCGTTAATCGACAGGCTGGTTGCGGTAGCGGCGAAAAACGGCGGGCGCGCGGCCAAGGTGTGCGGCGCCGGCGGTGGTGGCTGCGTGGTGTTCATGGTCAGGGAGGATGCCAAGCAGCGCGTCGCGGAGGCGTTGCGTGAGATAGGCGCGCGGCTCTTGCCCTTCCGCGTGGCGCGGGAGGGCCTGGTGATCTCGGCCGTCAAGGCGAGGGAAAAGCACCCACATCCGCCAAATGCGGGCAGACGTGGGGCACCCAATCCTGGAGAGCGTGCGTGAATCCCTGGTTGAGCGACGACGGCCGGCTGCGCCCGGTCTGGCGCTTCCTGCTGGGAGCGCTGGCGGCCTTCGTCGCCAACTTCCTCGCCATCGGCATTGCCGAGTCGGCGTCGCATGGCCGCGGGAGGCTGCTGGAGGCAATATATCGTCCCACGACATTATTGCTCTTGCTGGCCGCTTTTGCCCTGCTGCTGATCGCCGTCGACCAGGTGCACGAGGGGCTGCCGCGGGCCATGGGGCTGGGGCGGTTTTCCGGCTGGCTGCGGCAGGCGGGGCTGGGAATGGCCATAGGGACGGCGTCGGTGTGCGTGGCCGTCGCATGGATCGCGGCCGCCGGCGACTTGGCGGTGAAAGTCGGCTTCGGCGCCCACACGCTCACGTTGGCGCTGGCGGTGTTATTCACTCTGGCGACCGGCGCCATGGCCGAAGAAACGATGTTTCGCGGCTATCCCTTTCACCGCCTGCTGGAGGCGGCGCCCGCGCCGGTAGCCGTGGTCATCATGTCGGCGCTGTTCGCGGCCGCGCACGGCGGCAACCCGCACGCCTCGAAGCTGGCCATGGTTAACACCTTCGCCATCTCCGTGCTGCTGTGCGTGGCGTATCTGCGGACGCGCGCGCTGTGGCTGCCGTGGGGAATACACTTCGCGTGGAACGCCGCGCTGGGCACGGTATTCGGGCTTCCGGTCAGCGGCCTGACCGAATTCGCGGTGATCGTAAGAACGCAGGCGCGCGGGCCGCGCTGGGTGACCGGCGGCGCGTACGGGATCGAGGGCAGCGTGGTGGGCACCATCGTGATCCTGCTGGCTTTCGCCCCACTGCTGCTGCTGACGCGCAAGTATCAGATGGAAAATCCCCACTCTGTCTCGCCCCCTCGCTGCGCTTCGGGGCAGGCTCCCCCGGGCGAGACAAGGGTGGGGCAACCGCAGGTGTGACATCCCGGCGAATGGGACGAACGGGGTTCACCCGACCCGTCCTCCACCCGCCGCATCCAAATGTAACCAGCGGCGGTTCCTCGCGCAGACCGGTCCGGTTCTGGGAACCTCGCCAAGGCGGCGCGGACAGCTATAATTGAGCCACCACCGCCAGGTACCCATGAAGTCGCTACGCAGTGCGTTCACCATCCTCGCAGCGCTGATCTGCGCAACGTTGCTGTTGGCCGATGATGCGCCCAAGTCTGCTTCCGGCAAGTCGCCCATTTCCGAAATGAGCGAGCTCAAGCGCATGGAGGTGATCCGGTTCCTTAACGCCGAACTGGTGTACATCCGGCGCCCGTTTCCGATCGGACAGAAGGGGCTCACGATCAAGGACGGAAAGGTGTTGCCGGACGAGGAAACGGTGGCGCGGATGATCGCGACCTACGGGCCAGCGGTCAAGCCGGGCGATCGGGCGCGCATCACCGACATCAAATTCAAGGGCAACGACGCCATCATCTTCATGATCAACGGGGGGCCGATCAAGAAGAAGAAGTGGTACGAGCATATCCAGGTTTCGGGCATGGGAGGCTCGACTACGCCCACCGACCCCACAGCCGACGACAAGGCCAACATCCGCGGCACCTTCGTTGCCCTCGCATTCGACAAGCACGTACCGGACCTGTCCATCGAGCAGATCAAGCAGATGCTGCGGCCGGTGTTCGATTTCAACGCCACGTCGGCGGCGGAGGCCTACCTGGACACGCTGCCGCCCAAAGTGAAAGAGGCGATCAAGAAACACGAAGTGCTGGTGGGAATGAACCGCGAGATGGTGACCGACGCCATGGGACGGCCGCCGAAGAAATATCGCGACCGCGACGGACAGACCGACTACGAAGAGTGGATCTACGGCGAACCGCCCAAGGACGTGCAGTTCGTGCGCTTCGTGGGCGACGAGGTAGTGCGGCTGGAAATCATGAAAGTGGACGGCGACAAGATCGTTCGCGACAAGAAAGAGTTCGATATGGTGAAGCCGCCGGCGTCACAGGCGCAAGCCGGCGGGCTGTCGCCGGAGGATGCCCCCAAACCGGCGAATGCGCCCACGCTGCGGCGTCCGGGGGAACCGGCGCCCGCGGCCGACCCGCTGCCCAAGGGCGGCGTGGATGGGCCGGACCCGAAGAGCAGGCCGCCGCAGGTTTAGCTGGGAGTTAGTAGTTGGGGGGTAGCCCGGTCCTTGAGCGCTTTGCAACTTCCGCATGGCTAGAGCGGTTTCTGAGTTGGCGTGGCTGCAAAGAAATAACCCAAGATCCTTCGACTCGGGTTTCCCGCGCACGACCACCCCAGCACGCGAAAGGCAGGCATGCTGGGGACCCCGGTTAAAGCGCGCGGGAGCCCTCCCTCACTCACGATGACACCAGGGTACGTCAACTGTGGAACCGCTCTAACCACGAGGCCTCTCCGCATCTCCTCAAGTTCCTTGGAGGGTGGCCGCTCCTTCTAGTTAGGCCCGCGCGGTGAACTCCACATCCGAGTGTTTCTGCCCTCCCACCTTGGAAGACACCGCGGCAGGTGGCGATGCTGACACTTTCCCGCACTGCCTGAGGTATAGTCTCCAATCCAGTCGAGTGCAGCAGGGGGACCAGCATGCTTGACATCAGTCGTCTGTTCCAAGCGTTTGTCGCTCCCGCGATCTTCGTATCCGCGGCCGCGCTGCTGGTGCTTTCCCTGAACGTGCGCCTGATGGGCATGGTCACGCGCCTGCGCCAGTTTCAGCACGAGCGGCATGTGGCCACGGTGGCCGAACGCATGCAGGAAGCGGAGGCGCTGGGCGAGCAGATTATCTCGATCGAGAAGCGCGCGGAGATGATCCGCAGGGCAATCCTGCTCACGCTGCTGTCGCTCACCGGGACCATTCTCAGTTGTCTGCTGCTGGGCTTGGGGCTCTCCTGGAATATCTTGGCGCTGCTGGCGGTCGCCGTATTCGTGGCGAGCATCCTGTGCATGCTGGGAGGAACAGTCTACTATCTGGCTGAAATCCTGGTGGCGCTCAGCTCCGTCCGCGAAGAAGCCAAGTACTATCACTTCATGGACCTGGGCCGACGCGCCGGCGATTACCGCAGGGAAGGCGCCAGGGAAGACTGGCAACGTCCACATTAACGGCAAAACCGCGCGGAACAGTGGTTCCCCGCTTTGATGGGCTCAAAACGCTTCCGGCCATCGCCGATCGCCGTGGTAGATGGCAAGGATCACGATGCGGTCCTTCTCGATGGCATAGGCAGCGATAAAAGCGTATGGGAAACGATCAGCTCACGCGTGCCCGGCACCCGGCCGCGCGTGTCGCAGCGTACGCGTGGGGCGCATGTGCCACGCGAGTAAGGTGTCCCACATTGAGTGTTCTTGGCGTGCGGCGGCTGGGGGCTTTAGACTGAACGGGTGAAGATTGCGCTCGGCCAGATCAATACCACGATCGGCGACTTCAGCGGAAATTCCGGCAAGATCATCGATTTCGCCCACCGCGCCATGTCGGCCGGGGCGGGGCTCATCATGTTTCCCGAGTTGTCAGTGTGCGGCTACCCGCCGCGCGACTTGGTCGAGAACCCCGCGTTCGTTAAGCGCAATCAGGAGGCGCTGCAGCGCATTGCCGAACAGACGCAGGGCATCGCCGTGATCTGCGGCGTAGTGACTCCGGCCAACGCCGAGACGGGTAAGCGGGTCATGAACTCGGCGGCCCTGCTCCAGGACGGGCAGGTGGCGTTTCTGCAGTCGAAGATGCTGCTGCCGACCTACGACGTCTTCGACGAGTCGCGCAACTTCGCGCCCGCCTCGAAACAGGAGCTGCTGCCGTTTTGCGGCCAGCAGATGGGGCTAACCATCTGCGAGGACGCGTGGAACGACAAGAGTTTCTGGAACCGGCGGCTCTACGGCTTCGATCCGGTCGAGGCCCTGATGCGTCAGGGCGGTAAATTCCTGCTGAACATCTCCGCGTCTCCGTTCTACGTCGGCAAACGCGAGCTGCGCTACAACATGCTGGCGGCGCTGGCGAAGAAATACTCGACGCCGGTGGCAATGGTCAACCTGGTGGGGGGCAACGACAGCCTGGTGTTTGACGGCTCCAGCGTGGTCATCGCGCCCGACGGACGGCTGGTGGCGCAGGCGAAGTCGTTCGAGGAAGACCTGGTGCTGTTCGATTCCGACTCGCTCGCCGGAGACATGCACCCGCAGGCCGAGGGCATCGAGGCCAGCGCCTACGCCGCGCTGGTGCTGGGCACGCGCGACTACGTGCGCAAGTGCGGGTTTCATCGCGTGATCGTCGGGCTGAGCGGCGGGATCGATTCGGCGCTGACGGCGGTGATCGCCTCGGACGCGCTCGGAGCGCAGAACGTGATCGGCGTCGGTATGCCGGGGCCGTATTCATCGGGCGGCAGCAGTGACGACGCGCGCGCGCTGGCGGGCAATCTCGGCATCCGCTTCGAGACCATCCGCATCACGGAGATTTTCGAGGCCTACCTGAAAGCGCTGAAGCCGGTGTTCGCCGGCAGGGAAGAGGATGTCACGGAGGAGAACATCCAGGCGCGCATCCGGGGCGCGCTGCTGATGGCGATTTCCAACAAGTTCCAGGGTATGGTGCTGAGCACGGGGAACAAATCGGAACTGGCGGTCGGCTATTGCACACTCTACGGTGACATGGCGGGCGGGCTGGCGATAATTTCCGACGTGCCCAAGACGATGGTCTACCGGCTGTCCCACTACGTGAACTCGCGCCAGCCGGTGATCCCGCTGGCCACCCTGGAAAAAGCTCCATCGGCGGAGCTGCGGCCGAATCAAAGGGACAGCGACACGCTCCCGCCGTACGAGGTGCTGGACCTGGTTCTGGAAGATTTCATCGAAGACAGCAAGAGCGCGGAGCAGATTGCCGGCGAGCGCAACTTGGACATTGCGCTGGTGCGCAGAGTTATCCGCATGGTGGAGCGCACCGAGTACAAGCGCCAACAGGCAGCACCTGGGTTGAAGATTTCCGAGAAAGCATTCGGGGTGGGACGAAGGTTCCCGATCGCAGCGAAGTCAGAGATTTGAGCTTGATCCCGCGGAAATGGGGTTATCGGTTCTCGGTACTCGGCAAAACCGAGACCGGACAAGCGTGAACCGATAACCGACAACAGCGACTTACATTGGAAAGGATTGCATGCGCCGTTACTTCGGATTGTTGTCACTGGTATTGATTGCAACACTGGTATTCGCCTTCGGCCAGGAGGCCAAGCCGCACAGCGCGGGCACGGCCGGAGGATCGCCGCCGTCGCGAGCGACGGTGGCGTCCTTCCTCAAGCACATGTTCGGCTTCGATCCCGGTATTTCGTGGACCATCACCAGCATCAAGCCCTCGCCGGCGGCCGGAATTACGGAAATCACGCTTGACGTGAAGACACCGCAAAAAAGCGGACAGCAGAAGATCTACGTGTTGCCCGGAAACAAGCAAACGATTCTGGGGGAGATGATACCGTTTCCCGGCGAGCCGGGCGCGCCCAAGCCGTCGGATAGCTCCATCAACGGCTTCGTACGGCAGGCGACCGGAGGGGTGAATCCCGCCATTACGTGGACGGTTGCCGAGGTCAAGCCCAATGCCATCTCCAATCTGACCGAGGTAACGGTAGTGCTGACGACCCCGAAAGGACAAGGCGCCGTATCCTTCCTGGTGACGGCCGACAGCAAGTGGGCGCTGCGCGGCGACCAGTCGCCGTTTGCTGCCGATCCCTTCGCCGCCGACCGCGCCAAGCTGGAGAGAGGCCTGAACGGCCCCTGGCGCGGGCCGGCAAACGCGCCGCTCACGATCGTCGAGTTCGCCGACCTGCAGTGTCCGGCGTGTAAGATGGCGAATTCGGAGATCCAGCGGTTGGTGGCCGATGAACCCAAGGCACGCTTCGTCTTCCAGCAATTTCCGCTGACGCAGATTCACAAGTGGGCGTTCAAGGCGGCCGAGTTCGGCGATTGCGTGTACCGCGAAGATCCCGCCGCCTTTTGGAAGTTCGTGGACGGAGTCTACGGCGAGCAGGAGAAGATCACCGCCGACACAGGCAATTCCGAGGACGCGGGCAAGAAAGCCGAGACGAGGCTGATCGAGTTGGCGACCGCCGCCGGCGCCGATGGCAAGAAGGTGGCTGCCTGCGCCAACCTGCCCGCCACCGCCGAGCGCGTGAACCAATCGGTCGAGCTGGCAAAGAAAATGCAGGTCACCGCCACGCCGACGCTGTTCTTGAATGGCCGCCGCGTCCCCAACCTGGGCCAGTTGCCCCACGACCAGTTGAAACGGCTGGCGGATTTCATGGCGGTGAACAAGTAGCCGGGAGTCAGGAGTTCGGAATTGGCGAAGGCGGGGCACACATAGTTCCGAACCTCACACTGGATCAGTTTCAGAATTGGTGTGGCCGAGAGAGGGCAGGGATCGCTCGACTCGGGTTTCCCGCGCACGACCACCCCAGCACGCGAAAGGCAGGCGTGCTGGGGACCCCGGTAAAAACGCGCGGGAGCCCTCCCTCGCTCGGGAAGACACCGGCTACGGAAAATCCTAGACTGCTCTAACTGCGCGGAATCGTGATCGTCGGCGGGTTCACCTCGCGGGTGCGCGTCAAGTGCGGCGTGATCAGGACCAGCAGTTCGGTATCGGTCTCCTGCCTGCCGCGGCTGGAGGTGGCGGTTCCGAGCAGCGGCAGGCGCGCGATGCCCGGCAGTCCGGTCAACGAGTTTTGCTCCGAAATACTCAGGGTTCCCGCCACCACGCCCGACTCGCCATCCTTGATCGTAATCGTGCCGGTGTACACGCGGTTGCTGATCACCGGCACGCCGTTGAGGGCTTGCCCGCTCAGCGACTTGATTTCCACATTCAATTCCAGCCGCACGTCGGTGATGCCATGGATTTGCGGCGTCGCCTTCACCATCAGCCCGAGGTCTTCGTAGTTGAACGAGGGAAACGGCGCGACGAAGCTGTTGTTCTGGATGACCTGCGCGATCGCCGGCGTATTGAAGATGGGCGCAAAGGTGGCGTTTAGGATGGGATAACGCGTGCCGATTTTCATGGTGGCCGCATTCCCATGGGATGCCCGCAGGGTCATGTGCTGGAGATTGGCGACGAACGATTGATTCTGGGAAAAATCGGCGGTGGCGGGCGGGAAGGGAACCGCCATCAGCGTTTTGCCGCCGCCAATAGTCCCGAAGGGCTGCTGCAGCAGGGAGTTTTGCGACTGGCTCTGTAACTGCGCCAGCAGCGCGGAAATGGCTGTCGTGTTCGCCTGGTTGATGCCGCCGGAGGCGATGAGCTGGTTGATCTGATTCTGAATGTCGGGCTGCGAGAGCAGCGCCAGCGCCGCCGCCGAGACGTTAAACGTCTGCCACTGCAGCGGCATGTTGAGGCCGAGACTGCGCACCAGCGAGCGGCTGACCTCGAACACCTGGAACTCCAGCATGACTTGCGGGCGCGAGCTGTCAAGCGATTCCAGGAGCATAGTGGCGGCATCGAGGATGTGGCGCGGAGCGCGCACCACCAAGGTCGAAGTCGCAGGCTGCGGCGTGATGTAGCGGATGTCGAAGATGGTGCGCAGCAGGTTGACGATCTCGGTGAGCTCCTGCGGCGCCGCCACGTCCGAAATGTAGAACGAACGCTGCCCCATACGCTCGTACTGGGCGCGGTTCTGGGTGTTATCGGCGGCCACCAGGAACTCGCGCGGCGAAAGCGGCGTCCAAAACGTCTTGCTCATCACGCCCGCCACGCGCATGGCGGTCCAGAAGTCGGCGTCTTCCAGGTCGAAGCGCATTTGGCGGCTGGGGGTGGATTCGTCGAAGCGGGGCGTGACGCCGAATGCGGCGCCGATCGCCTGGTACACGGTGCGCGTGTCGCCGCGCAAGTGAAAATTCCGCGGTTTGTTCACCGGCGGCGATAGGCGCAGTTCGCCGGGGTTTTCGACCACCTGAATGCCGCGCGCGCTGGGCGGCGCCTTAAGCGATGCCGCGTCCTGCAGCCGCTGCATGGCGAAGGAGTTGCTGGGATCGAGTTGCAGCGCCTGGCGGAATTCCGCGGCGGCGGCAATCTCCTTGCCGGTCATCAGCAACTCGTTGCCCTTCTGCACGTGATCGTAGACATTCTTCTGCCGCATGACCTCGCGTGCGGTGGCGTACTCGATGTTGCGCGGGACCAGGCGCGCGGCGGAGTCGAAGGCGTCCAACGCCTCGTCCGGCTTGCCGCTCTGCCGCAGCTTCAGTCCGCGCGCGAATTCACGCTGCGCCAGCTTCAGCTCGCGCTTGGAAACAGCACACGCGGCGGGCGTACGCTTCTGCGCGCATTCCTTCAATTGTTCAAGTTCGGGATTCGGAGCAGGCGCCGGCGGCGCAGACTGCGCCCAGGCCGCACAACAGAGCAGGAGCACGATCCCGGCAAAAAACCGCATGGCTCGAATTGTACCCATTACAGGCTGGCGCCTTGACGGCCGGGAATCATGATGCGCTCCACCGCGGTGGCGTGGCCGTTGGATTCGTCGCATTCGAGGTACACGCCGCAGAAGTGCACGTCGCCGTGCGCCGATTCCCATCGCGCCGGCATGTTGGTGAGGAAGCGCTGGATTACCAATTCCTTCTGCACGCCGATGACGCTGTCGTAGGGGCCGGTCATGCCGACGTCGGTCTGGTAGGCGGTGCCGCCGGGCAGGATGCGCGTGTCCGCCGTAGGAATGTGCGTGTGCGTGCCGAGCACGGCGGTGGCGCGGCCGTCGAGATACCAGCCCATCGCGACCTTCTCGGACGTGGCTTCGGCGTGCATGTCCACCAGCACGACGTTGGCTTTGGTCCTGGCCAGCAGCGCGTCGGCCACGCGAAACGGATCATCGTTCTGCGGCAGGAATACGCGTCCTTGCAGGTTGATGACGGCGTACGGTACGTCGCCGGCGCGGCCCTCATACATGCCGACGCCGGGCGTGCCCGCGGGATAATTCGCCGGACGCAGCACGCGCCGCGCCGGGCTGTGCGGGTTGCCGTTCGCCGACTGGAAGTACTCGATGATCTCGCGCTTGTCCCAGACGTGATTGCCGGTGGTGAGCACGTCAATGTTCTGCTCGAAGAGTTCCTCGACAATGGCGGGCGTCAGGCCGAAACCGCCGGCGGCGTTTTCCGCATTGGCAATCACCAGATCCACCGGGCGCTGCTTGACGAACGCGGACAAGTGCTCACGTACGCTGAGGCGCCCCGGCCGTCCGAAAATGTCGCCGATGAAGAGAATCCGCAATGCTGCGCTCCGCCGAACCTCTCGATGGTAACACGGGAAAAAGCGTCGTTCGTCGATGGTCGATGGTCGTTGGCAAAGCAGCCGAGCAGTCGGCTAACGGCCGATGACCACTACTGGCGCAGTTCCACCGTGGTCAAAAAGTCGTAATTTCCGGGCGGGCTGATCTGGAAGTTGTGGGTGCGCTTGGAGTGCACAAGCACGTTATCGAGATACCACAGGTCAATGTAGGGCAGGTCCTCGGCGAGCAGTTGCTGGATGCGCCGGTAAATTTCCTTGCGCTTCCGCTCATCGATCTCGCGCCGGCCCAAGTCAATCAGGCGGTCCACCTCGGGGTTGGAATAGTAGCTTCGGTTGGCACCCGTCGGCGGCGTATACGTGGAATGAAATGCGTACTGGAACATGTCGGGATCGTTGTTGCCGCCGATCCAGCGCAACGAATAGAGCTGAAACGCGCCCTTCTGCACGTCGGCAAAAAATGTAGCGAACTCGTAGGTCTTGATGTCCAGTTCCACGCCCACCGCTCGCCACTGCTGTTGCAGCACCGCCGCCAGCAACCGCGTGGTCTCCTCAGTAGAAGTCTTCATCGCCAGGCGGAAGCGCACGCCGTTTCTTACCGGATAACCGGCCGCGTCCAGAAGTTCTCGCGCGCGCCGCGGGTTGTAGTCATAGGTCGGCAGGTCGGATGTGAAGGCCCACGATTGCGTCGGCAAAATGCTGTACGCCGGGCGCGCCTCGTCGCGCCACAAGTAGTGGATCGGCGGCCGCCGATCGAGCGCGTAGGCCAGCGCCTGCCGCACGCGCACGTCCTTCAGGATGGGATCGCGCAAATTCAGCGCCAGGTAGGTCAGCACCGTGCCGGGGGTTTGCTGGACCTCGAGCTTGGGATCCTTGCGTAGCGCCAGCACCATGTCGGCGGTGAGCGCATTCAGCGCCACGTCCGCGCTTCCCTTGCGCAGCTCCAGGGCGCGCGTCGTGGTGTCGGGCACCACGGTAAATCGAACTCGCGGCACGCGCGGACGCTCGCGCCAGTACTGCTGGTTGCGTTCAATCACCACTTCTCGGTCTTGTTGGTTACTGGCCAGGCGAA
Source organism: Terriglobia bacterium (assembly GCA_020073285.1). GTDB lineage: Bacteria > Acidobacteriota > Terriglobia > Terriglobales > Acidobacteriaceae > JAIQGF01. Next base: position 12,512 of record JAIQFM010000114.1, read on the forward strand.
ACGGCCCGGAGCCGATCGGGTTGCGATAAAAATCCGCGCCGCTACCATAGGGCACGATGCCGATCGCGCCATTCGCCACGTTCCACAGTAGCGCTGCCCAGGGCTCTTTCAGATGAAAGACCACCGTTCCGTCATCGGGCGCGTCGATGTGGTCGACAAAGCGGTAGGTGCCGGTCTTCACCGTGCGCACGGTGCGGTTCATGATGGAGTCGAACGTCCACTTCACGTCGCGCGCGGTGAGCGGACGGCCGTCGTGGAAGCGTGCGTCCCGGCGCAGGTGGAAGACGTAGGTCAGCGGGTCTGGCACTTCCCAGCTTGTCGCCAGCCAGGGTTGCAGGTCGAAGTGGTCGTCGCGGTGCACCAGCGCGTCGAACAGCAGCTCATCGATGCGCTCCGAATACGCGTCAATCCCCACCCGCGGGTCAAGGTTGGTTGGGCTCGACTCGATGATCATCACCAGCGTATCCGCGGGCGGTTTTGTCGTGCACCCGACGGAAAGAAGCAAGCCACAAAGGACACAGAGAATACGGAGGAAGAAAGAAAACCTCCGTGAACCTCTGTGCCCGCTGTGGCTGATCGGCATCGATTTAAGGATACGAGATTTTTCCCAGAATAACCGCGCGCTCGGCGCCGGTCGCCGCCGGAATATTCGATGGCACTCGCCGCCACGTCTGGTACGCGAGCACCGCGAATGCTACCGCTTCTTTCGCCTCAGCCGGCAGGCCGAACTCGTCCGAGGTGCGGACTTTCACATCCGGCAGCTCGTCGCGAAATCCGCATCGGTGAGGAGCCTCGGCAAAAGCGCAAGCGATGCGTTGGGCGTGTCGATGAGCGCCATAATCGAGTGGCGCAGAACTTGTTCGAGCCGAGGGCCCCACATGTCCGTCCATATGGCCCGCATGCCAGAGACGATGCCGTCGGCGACGACGGCGCGTCGATCGGGGCCCGGGTCTTCGAGGACGTTGAAGCCGACGGGATAGGCGCTGTCGGTCAGATTGACATAGCAGACTTGGTTGTTGCGGGAGGGCGGGACGAGCGTGAGTGAGCGCTCGGCGAAGTCGCCATGCGGATCAATGACGAGAAGTCCATCGCCTCGTGCGATGTCCTGCGAGACGACATTGAGAAGAAACGTGGTCTTGCCGACGCCGGTCGAGCCGAAAATCGCCATGTGGCGAAGTCGCTCATCGCGCGTGAGCGCCACGAGCTTGCCGTTTGATGTTTGTCCGATGCGGGTATGCGTGTCCATAGCCGGGACTGTCTCCGAGGCGCGCGCTACGGGTCGTGGGGGAACCGCTTGAGCGCGG
>JAIQFM010000115.1 GCA_020073285.1 Terriglobia bacterium
GAATCACGCCCGGCCCGACCGGCGTCGTATTGTTCTGATTGTTCGAGCCTTGCTGGTAGCTGGCCGACGTGCCGATACCCTGCGGCGGGATTACCCGGTTGGTGCGATAGCGTTCGACCGCGGTTTCCATCTTCGCGCCGTTGAAGGCGATGTTTTTATCGGCGCTATTGCGCGGCCAAGGATCGACCATCTGGGTGACCTTGTTGGACGTACTTTTTGCGCCGCGAGCAGCCCGCGGCCGCGGTGCAGCCCCGGGTTTATACCCAACCGCCCGCCCCCAGCATGATGCGCGACCAGGGTTTCGACGTGCCCAAGGGCTATTGCTTCCACCCCGGCCACACCTGGGTCCTGGATGAGGGCCGCCAGAACGCGCGCATCGGGGTAGACGGTCTCGGCGCCCATCTGCTCGGCAAGATCGATCGTGTCGAAGTCGTCGGCCTCAATCGCTGGGTGCGGCAAGGGCAGAAGCTCTGCACCATCACTCGCGATGGCCTTGCCGTGGATCTGCTCTCCCCCATCGAGGGCGTGGTCGTCTCCGTTAACCAGGACGCCGTCAAAGACACCAGCCTCATCCTCAACGACCCGTACAAGGCCGGTTGGATCTGCGTCGTCAAATCGCCGGAGATCACCACCAACCTCAACAACCTGTTGCAGGGAGCCCTGGTCGGCTCGTGGATGCAAAATTCGGTCCACCGCCTGTCCACCATGACTTCCAGGCTCGGCGTCGCCGCCGCCGCCGATGGCGGACTTCCCGTCTCCGGCCTGTTGGCGCAGTTGGAGCCCGGCGCGCAGCGCGCCATGATTCGCGAGTTTTTCCTGACCTAGTGGACCGATAGGAATTCAGGGTCTGATGTCGTACTGCCTGGGAGGCTAGAGATGAGTAAGCAATCCAAAGCGCTCTTGATTGATATCACCAAATGCATCGGCTGCCAGCAGTGCTCGGTAGCCTGCAAAGCGGGACACAAGCAGCCGGGCGATCCCGAGCCGACGCTCTCCGCCACCGCCTTTACGGTGATCGAGCCGCGCGGCGAAAAGTTTGTCCGCCGCTTGTGCATGCACTGCGAAGATCCGTCCTGCGCCAGCGTCTGCCCGGTCGGCGCCATCGTCAAGACCGCCCAGGGTGCCGTGCGCTACGACGGCAGCAAGTGCATCGGCTGCCGCTACTGCATGATCGCCTGCCCCTTTAGCGTGCCCAAGTACGAGTGGAGCAAGCTGGCCCCCTACGTCACCAAGTGCGACATGTGCGCCGAGCGCGTCCTGGCGGGCAAGCAGACCCTGTGTGCCGAAGCCTGCCCCACCGGCGCCACCACCTTTGGCGATCGCGAAGACCTGCTGATGGAAGCGCACAAGCGCATCGTCGAGAACCCCGGCACCTACGTGCCGCGGATCTACGGCGAGAAGGAAGTCGGTGGCACCTCCGTCTTCTACATCTCCGACGTTCCCTTTGAGCAGCTTGGATTCATCGAGCCGCCCATGAACCAGCCCATGCCGACGCTCTCGGCCGCCGCGCTGGGTGAAGTGCCGACCGTGGTCACCATCGGCGGGTCGCTGCTCGCCGGCCTCTACTGGTTCACCCAGCGCCGTCGTGAAGTCGCCCTGGCGCAAGTGGCCGAGCAGGACGAAAAGGAAAGGAACTAGCCATGTCGCAGATCATGAGAAAAATCACTTTGTGGCGTGCCATTTCGGCGGTCATCTTTGCCGCCGGACTCTGGGCCACCTACCTCCGGTTCTTCGCCGGATGGCGCGCGGCCACCAACCTCTCTGACGGCCAACCCTGGGGCATCTGGGTGGGCGTCGCCACTCTCTGCGGCGTGGGCCTTTCCGCCGGCGGCTTCGCTATCGCCGGCGCCGTCTATCTGCTCGGGATGGAGCGCTACCACGCCATCTCCCGCGCCTCGGTCATGATCGCCTTCCTCGGCTACCTCTCCGTCGCCGCCGGCTATGCCTGGGAGCTCGGGCTGCCCTGGAATTTCTGGCACCCGATCGTGATGTGGAACCGGAAATCGGTGCTCTTCGAAGTTGTCTGGTGCATCATGCTCTACACCACCGTCCTCGCGCTGGAGTTCTCGCCCGCGCTGCTGGAGAAGATTCCTCATCAGCGCATCCGGGAACTCGCCCTCGAGTGGCACCACCGCATTCTGATTGGCCTGGTGCTGATCGGCGTTCTGCTCTCTTCCTTGCACCAGTCGTTCCTGGGCGGCCTGTTCATCATCTTCAAGGGCAAGGTATACCCGCTCTGGTACAGCAATTATCAGACGACGCTCTTCTATCTCTCGGCGATTCCCGCCGGATTCGCCATGGTCATTATTGCCCTCTATCTCTGCCACCGTTCGCTGGGCGTGAAACTTGACTTAGGCATCCTCAAGGATTTCAGCCGCGTCATCACTCCCCTGCTGGTGATCTTCGGCCTGTTCCGTTTCGCCGATCTCGCCCGCCAGCATGCCATGGAGTACTTGTTCCTGGCCCGGTCCGAGACCTTCTACTTCTGGCTGGAGATGGCGCTGTTCATCGTCGCACCGGTGGTGCTGCTCAACCTGAAGAAGGTGCGCGAGACGCCCATCGGCCTCTACTGGGCGAGCGCCATCACCGTGATGGGCTTCATCACCCATCGCATCAACGTTTCCATCACCGCGCTGGAGCGCGCCACCGGCACCCACTACGTGCCCAAGTGGTCGGAGCTGGCCGTGACCATCATGCTGGTCGCCACCGCAGTCATCGCCTTCCGCTGGGCGGTTCTGCACCTGAAGATTTTCCCGCGCGTCGAACCGCGCACCCGCTGGCTGGCCGAACCGGCCGAGGCGGATTGACCATGGATCAACCATGGTGCCCCACATCTGCCCGCTTTTGGCAGATGTGGGTTGGCGGTTGTGAGATCGCCGGCTCCCGGGACGTGGACCTAGGCAGCACGTCCCGCGCGAGCCGGCTGCCTCCGGGCGGAGTCGCTTCGCAGGGGGGAACTGGCTCCGCCCGGAGCGTTTTCTGAGTGGCGCGTTGTGAGTGTGGAGTCGTGAATTCTCCACTACCAAACGCGATTCTTGAGAGTCCCGCTGGGACAACGGAACCCAGCCCGAGACGTAAGTCCCGGGTAACCAAGGCTGACGACGGCCGAGTCCCGCGGGGACACCAGTTCATAGCCCGGGACGTAAGTCCCAGGAAAGCTGGACCACGAATCCTAGAGTCCCGTAGGGACGGCACGAAAATCGTCCGAAATCCAGGAGGTTGAAATGAACCCCGCCGACCTTCTCCCCCACGAACTCATGGATGAGGATCCCCTGCTCGACTCCGCCGCGCAACTGGAGGAAGCCGCGCGCGCCCTCGACCTGGAAGACTGGATCGTGCAGCGCCTCAAACACTCCGAGCGCGAAATCACCGTCAACCTCCCGCTGTTGCGCGACTCCGGCGACGTCGCCATCTCCACTGGCATTCGCGTCCAACATTTTCACGGACGCGCCGGCTGCCTCGGCCCCATGCTGCTGGCTCCCGACGCTCATATTGCCCAACTCCGCCCCCTCGCCCAGCACTTCACGCTGCAATGCGCGCTCTTCGATCTGCCGCTTGGCGGCAGTGCCGGCGCCATCGTCTGCGATCCCGCGCAGCTCTCTGAGCGCGAACTCCGCCACCTGGTTCGCGATTACCTCGACGCCCTCGATATCCGCGCCGACATCTTCGCGCCCACCGAGTTCGCAGCCGCCTGGACCAGCCGCCAAATTGCCCCAGCCGCCGTGGTCGGCAAGCCCGCCGTTCTCGGTGGACTGCCCGATCCCGCCGCCGCCATCGCCGCCGGCTGGTTCACCCTCATTTCCGATGCCTTCACCGCGCAGCCAACGCCGGCCGGTTCGTCCCGGCCGCTAGCCACCAGCCACCAGCCACCCCGATCCGCCCTTGAGGGCTACCGCATTTCCCTGCAGGGTTTCGGCCCGGCCGCGGCCACACTTGCGCGCCAGTTGCATGACGCCGGCGCGCGCATCGTCGCCGTCGCCGACAAGTCCGGTGGGCTGTTTGCCGAACGCGGTCTCGACCTGGCCGCCATCTCCACCCACGTCGCCAAGCAGGGCATGATCTACGGCTTCGACGGCGCCGAGCCGGTGCGGAATTCCGACGTCCTCGAATCCGCCTGCGACCTGCTGATCACCGCCGCCGCCGAGCGCCAGCTCAATGCCCAGAACGCTTCCCGCGTTCGCGCCCCGCTCATCCTCGAAGCGGTTCACAACGCCGTCACGCCCGCCGCCAGGCGCATCTTGACCTCGCGCGGCACTACCGTCATCCCCGATCTGCTCGGCGCCGCGCCCCGAACCCTCGCCTGGTTCGCCGAGTGGCAACACGCCATCCACTGCTCCGTCCCCGAGCAGGCGGACATCGAATCTGCCATCCGCCGCAAGTTGGGCGCCGTTTTCCAGCGCGCCCGGAGCGCGGCGCTCACCCACGATACCGATCTGGCCGAAGCCTGCCTGCTGCTCGCACTGGAGGAGCTCGGCTCCAGCTTGCGCCTCACCGAATAGACTTCCTAATTTGGGTTTCCCGTTATGGCGTCGCGACCGCGCGGTTTCTTGCTTGCCATCGCCGCCGCCGCGTGCAAACTGGTGCTTGCTCCGGTGCCACGAGGAGGTTCCCCCATGCCGGCGCGCGACATACCGCACCCACAGTGGCCCACGTTCCTGGCCGACTTCGGCTTCCGCCACTTCTGTTGGAAAGCGACCTTGGAGCGCAAGCACAATGGCGGGCGCCATGAGTCGATCAGCGACAACGGTTGCTTTCTCGAAGAACTCGCCATCCACTCCGCTGGCGGGCAGCAGCAACTCGCCATCGTGCTGGACTCGCCCTTCCGGGAGTTCCGCACCCACGTGGTCAGCAATCCGCTTCGCGTGCGCGTCGCCGCCGGTAATCGGGACTCGCTCGAGATCGACGCGGCCGACGGCAGCACCATGATCGTCCGTGTCCGCCAGCCCGATCCCCGTCCCTGAATTGTCGAAAATGAAAACCTTCGAAGGATGACAATAAGAACCTTCGAAAGATAAAAACAAAAGCTTTGCTGACCTCCTTTTCGTTCGATCTGCTGCATTCCGCTGAGTCTCTTTCGTTTGATCTGCTACATTCCGCTGAGCTTCTTTTGCTCGATCTGCTACATTCCTGCTGACTGCACGGCCTCAGCCCCGCGGGGGCGACAGAAAATAGCCCGGCACGTAAGTGCCGGGAAACCTGCTTGAAACACTCCCGCAGGGACGACACAAATCGGAACCCGCTCTTCTTGCGGGGATCTCAACAGAGTCGGATAAAACGCGAAAGGCGCAGCCGCGGCCGCGCCTTGTCCTTTTTCGTCTGTTCCTGAAGCCCGAAGCCTGTTAGCTCCCCACCAGCTTCTGCAGCCCAGATTTGTTCTTGATCAGCAGCGTGGATCCGCGCAGCGTCGCCATCTGCGTCTTGCGGAAGCCCCCCAGCAGACGCGTCACCGTCTCGCGCGAGGTCCCGATCACCTGTGCGATCTCTTCGTGCGTCAGCGCCAGCTTCACCCGGATGCCGTCCTTGGTCGACTCGCCCTCCGCCGCCAGCTCCAGCAGCATGCGCGCCAGCTTCTCGCTGGCCGAGTGCGACAGGCCGATCGCTCGGATCATGTCATACGCGTTATGGCAGTTCGCGCTCAGGTGCTGCGCCGCTTGCAGGCACGCCGACCCGTGCTCCTCGAGAAATTTATGGAAGTCGTCGCGCTTGATGAACACCACCTGGCAGGTCTGCACCGTCTCCGCCGTCAGCTCGTACGGAATGTTGCTCACGCAGGCGTGCATCCCCAACATCTCGCCCGGCTCGGCGATCTTCAGGATCATGGTCTTGCCGTCGCTGGAGTTGACCGACAGCTTCACCCGCCCGCGGCACAGCAGGTAGATGCCCCGCGGCACTTGCCCTTCGACGAACAGCACACTCGCCCGCGGCAGCATCGACGGAAACTTGATTTTCTCAAACGCTTCCAGCGTACGCGGCGGCAACGCGCAGAAGAAACTCTCGTTGCGCATCTTGCACATCAGGCAGCTTTCCACCATCTCCATGCCGTATGGAGCGGCATTCGGCATATGTTCTCCTGCCCACAAAGACCCGGCGTGCTGTTCTGGACTTGTGGATACGCGTGTCAAGAGTAGCACCGGATGTGGTGATTGAAAAGCAAACGGTGCGAAACTTACGCGTTACCTTCGATGGTGGCCGACAGTTCCTCCCACTCTCCCAACAGCGCCTGTAGCTCCGACCGCCGTTTCTCCAGCAGCGACGCCAGCCGCGCCGTCTCCTCCGCGCTAACGTATCTCTGCAGCCCGCTCTCGCACTCCCCGATCTCGGCCTCCACGCGGCTGATCTGCTCCTCCAGTTCCCGCTGCCGGTCCTGCATTTGCCGTAGCTTGATCGGGTTCAGCCGCTTCCTTCCGTTCTGTTGGAGCGCGTTCGCCCCCGAACGCGTTTCGTTGACGCCCGCTGCGCCCGTGTCATCGATGCCCCTATTCGGGAAGGGCCCGGCCGTGTTTTGAAGGGGCGCGGCTTCAGCCGCGCCGTTCCGCCCCGCACCTTTGGCGGCTTTAGCCGCTGAGGGATTTTGTAATTCTCCCCCCTGCTCTTTCCGCCACCTGAAGTCTTCGTAATTCCCCGGAAACACCGTCACCGTCCGCTCCGCCACCTCAAACACCTTGGTCGCCAGCTTGTCGATGAAGTAGCGATCGTGCGAGACGAACACCACCGTCCCGGTAAACTTCTCCAGCGCCTCCAGCAGCACATCCTTGGCCCGCAAATCCAAATGGTTGGTCGGCTCGTCCAGCAGCAGGAAATTCGACGGATACATCAACATGCGCGCCAACGCGTAGCGGTTGCGCTCCCCGCCCGAGAGCACCCCGATCCGCTTGAACACGTCGCCTTCGCTGAACAGGAACGACCCCAGCAGGCTGCGCAATTCGGTCTGCGTCGCGCGCGGCGCCAGCTTTTCCAGGTCGTCGAGCACGCGCATCTCCGCGTCGAGCTGCTTGTACTGGTCCTGCGCAAAATAATCCGCCTCCACGTTGTGTCCCAGCTGGCGCTCGCCTCCGGACACCGGCTCCAACCCCGCCAGCAGCCGGATCAGCGTGGACTTCCCTGCCCCGTTCACCCCGACCAGCGCCAGACGGTCGCCACGCTCGATGGTGAAGTTCACCTCGCGCAGCACCAGCTTCTCGCCGTAGCTCTTCTCGACGCCGATGAACTCGGCCACCACGCGCCCGCTCGGTTTCGGCTGCGGAAACTTGAAGTGGATGGTGCGCTCCTCCGGCGGAATCTCCACCCGCTCCATCCGCTCCAGTTCCTTGATCCGGCTTTGCACCTGCTTCGCCTTGGTCGCCTGGTAGCGGAAGCGGTTGATGAACGCCTGCAGTTGCTCGACCCGCTCCCGCTGGTTCTTGTACGCTGCCTGCAACTGCTCCAGCCGCTGCGTCTTCTGTGCCAGGTACTTGTCGTAATTGCCGGGATAGAAATGCACCCGCTTGTTCCAGATCTCGACAATCTTTTTCACCGTGACGTCGAGAAAGTACCGGTCGTGCGAGATCAGCACGAACGCGTACGGATACGCCTGCAAGTATTCCTCGAGCCAGTTGCGCGATTCCAGGTCGAGATGGTTGGTCGGCTCGTCCAGCAGCAGCAGGTTGGGCCGTTGCAGCAGCAGTTTCGCGAGCGCGATCCGCATTTGCCATCCGCCGGAAAATTCTTCCGTGCGTCGCTGCCAATCTTCTTTCTGAAAACCGAGTCCCGCCAGCACCGTGCCCACCTGGGCCTCGATGGCGTACCCATCGCGCGCGCCGAACTCATGATCGAGCCGGTGATAGCGGTCGGCGACCTCGGCATACTCGACGCTCGCCGGATCGAGCTCGGAAATTTTCCCTGCCAGCGCGTGCAGTTCCTGCTCGATGCCCAGCAGTTCGGTGAATACCGACATGCACTCGTCGAACACGCTGCGTCCGGAAAGACTCAGCCCTTCCTGCGGCAGGTATCCGAAGGTAATTCCCTTGGCGACGGTGATGGTGCCGTAATCGAGCGTCTCCAGCCCGCCGAGAATCTTCAGCAGCGTGGATTTGCCCGTCCCGTTGGCTCCGACCACGCCAATGCGGTCCTGCGGCGTCACCAGCCAGTCCAGGTCTTCAAACACCAGCTTTTCGCCGTATCGTTTCCCGGCCGCGGAGAGTTGAATCATGGGCTTTTTCTATTTTCGCATCTTAGGGCGGGGATGAGTCTTCGCATCGGCGCCCAAACTCAAGAAAAATGCCCGATTGCCGATATTCTCCCGAGAGTACTTACGCACCGGAGGTCGTCATGAAATCACTCGCTCTTACATCCCGCGGCGCGTTCCTGTTCGCTGCCGTATTCCTCCTCATTGCCACAGTCGTTGCCATTGCCGCCGAAACTCCCACCAGCCTCGCCGGTGTGACGGTTGTCGATGCTGCAAAGGCCAAATCGCTCATGGACGGCGGCGCCGTTATGGTCGACGCTCGCGTCGCCAACGAGTATGCGGAATCGCACATTAAAGGTGCGAAAAGCGTTCCCTACAAAGAGAAAAGCGTCAAGGCAGTGAGCTACAACCCGGCGGAAGACAGCTTCGACGTTGCCAAACTGCCTTCGGACAAGAATGCGGCATTGGTCTTCGCGTGTAACGGCGCGGAATGCTGGAAGAGCTACAAAGCCGCAGCGGCGGCCGTCAAGTCCGGCTACAAGAAGGTCTACTGGTTCCGCGACGGCTTGCCCGGATGGAAGTCCAAGGGATATCCCGTGGAGTAAATGCCGCAACGATGCAACGCCACTCTGCTGGCGACAACACTGCGGTTCCGATTCGAAGCGCAGAGCTTGGGTGCTGAAGTAGGTTGATGCCGCACGCGGAGACTTCAGCCGGGTACCCGGACTAACCGGCCCCGGTACCCGGCTGAAGCTCCGCAGCCAGAGTCGCCGAGCGAACGCCCCGCGCTGCCAGCCAAGAGTCTCAGGTGTTTGCCAGCGCTCTTTTGAAAACAGTCGGGCGGAAAAAGCCATGATGCGGAATGTAAGCCTGAAAGCAAAAATGATCTCGGCGGGAGTGCTGGCTGGCTTGGCCCTTGCGGTGCTAACGGTCGTCGATATCTATAGCGTAGAGCACAGCGTCGACTCCCTCTCGGACGTCTACGAACACCGGGTGGAGCCCGTCACCGCCATTCAGGCGATGGACCGCGACCTCAATGAGGTTCGCTTCCGAATGGCGGGGGTTCTGCTTGATCAGCTCCCCGCTGTGGGTTCGTTGAATCAGCTCAAGGAGGTGAACACCGACCTGCCAAAGCAATGGGCAGTTTTTAAGGAACGCACCAATCAAAACGCGGCGACACCCGAGACCAAGGAGCTACTTGCGAAGATTGAGCGGCAGCTTCCTGCATTTCTGTCGTTTTCCGAGAAGCTGGCCAACGCCTACTCCAGCTCCGACAAGAAAGCGATCACGTCGATGTTGGAGGACGAGTGGCCAGCGGTCCAGTCCGGCCTGGTCAAGCCGCTGGAGCAGCTCATTCCGCAACAGCAGGCGGCCATAAAAGATACCTATGAAGCCAGCCGCCGGGCCGGAACTAAACTGATTCTGTTCGGGCTCGGGATATCGCTTGCCAGCATTGCCATCATGGCCGTCTTCGGTTCCCTGATCTTGCGTGGCATTCTTGGACCGCTGCGCAAAATGATGGCGGTCCTGAGCGCCGTTGCGCACGGCGATTTCACGCACAACTTGCGGGTCGATTCCGAAGACGAAATTGGCACCATGGCGACGTCGCTGAACCAAGCCGTGAACGCCATGCGCACCGCGCTGCAGAGCATCGAACAAAGCGCCGTGCAGCTAGCCAGCGCCGCCGAAGAGCTTTCCACCAATGCCAGCCAGACGGCGCAAAGCGCGCGCATCCAGCAAGACCAAACAAGTCAGGTCTCCACCGCCATGAGGGAGATGTCTTCCGCCGTCCAGCAGGTGGCGGATCATTCCCAGAGGGCGGCGCAGACCGCCACTCAGACCAACGAGAGAGCGCGTGATGGCGGAACGGTGGTCGAGCAAGTCTTGGAGCGGATGCGCAGCATTGCCGACTCCGTCAGCGCCTCCTCCGAAACCATGCAACAACTGGGGAAGAGTTCCGAGCAGATCGGCAAGATCGTAACCGTCATCGACGATATTGCCGACCAGACAAATTTGCTGGCCCTGAATGCCGCCATCGAAGCGGCGCGCGCCGGCGAACAGGGACGGGGATTTGCCGTCGTCGCCGATGAAGTACGCAAACTCGCCGAGCGCACCACCAAGGCGACCCAGGAAATCGCCCAAATGATCTCCACCATGCAGAACGAAACCCATAAGGCTGTGGACCATATGCAGTCCAGCACGACCGATGTGGGCCGCGGCGTAGAGGTGACTACGGAAGCCGCTACCGCCCTGAACGAGATCATCCAGTTGGCCGCGAACTTAAGAGACGTGATCACGCAGATCGCTACCGCAACCACCGAGCAGGCGTCCACCACCGACCATGTCAACGCGAACCTGGCGCAAATCGCAAACCTCACGGCGCAGTCGGCCTCCGGCGCTCAGCAGGCTGCCAAAGCCTGCCAGGATCTCTCCCAACTGGCTGCGGATATGGAGCAGCTCGTTGGACGGTTTCAGGTCGGCGCAACCGAGAAGGCCGACGCTGGAGTGGTCCGCGACGCTTCTCGCTTCCAATCCCCGGCTTCGCCGCCACACCACAAGGCCAACGGACATGAGTTGGTCCGCGAGTACGAGTCGGTACCGGCTGCTCCTGTGCACAGTGCGTGAACCCGCGGCAGCTCTCATCGTAGAGGAAGTTGAATCTTGGAATTGCCCCCCCTTTGTTGCGCATTAAACGTCAGCGAGCCCAAGACGCTGAAAATTTACGACGCGCCGCACGCGCTCAACGCCGAGGCGACGCGCGACCGTTTGCAGTTCCTCGCCGGACAGCTTGGAGTCAACGCGCCGGACACGAAGCGGGTCGCCGCCATTCCGCCGCTGGTGCAGCCGCCGTGGCCGAAACCAGCGGGTGCGACCGATGAGAAGAAGGACGGGAAGAAAGACAAATAATGTTCCTCTCTTCATCTCTTCACAGTTCGGTGCATGCGACATTTGCACACGCGAGGGCGCGTGCGCCACAGCCTCGCGCTCGGGGCGAGCGCGCTCCATCGCTCTCTCGCCTTGATCCTTGTGCCTTGCCCTTGCGCCTAAGAAAAAGGCACGGCATTGAGCCGTGCCCTTCTGTTGCTTTGCTCGACCTGGCGGCTCGGCGAAAGCCGTGCCCTTCCGATTAGTCGTCGGCACCGGCCATGGCGGGAGTGTTGTTGGTCTTCTTCTCGCGGGTAATGGCGCGCAGCATGCTGGTATCGTCGGAGTATTTGAAGTAGGTGAGGCCGCGCTCCTGCGCTTCCTTTTCCTCGGCCTTGCCGAGCAGGGCCAGTTCGGTCTTGTTGACCACCTGGATGTTGCGGGCGCGCAGGGTACTCTCGATGGTCTCGATGGCGGCGGCGCCCTTGTCGGGTTGGGAGGCGAGATAGTTCAGCACGTGAGTGGCGCCGACTTCGGCGTCATGGCGCGCGATGCCCACCAGGCCATCGCTGGCGCGGCGTGCCCAGCCGACCACGAAGTGGCCTTCCATCTCGGCGCCGGTCTGCGGATCGGCCACCTGGTAGAGGGAACGTTCGTCGCCGGGGACGGGCTTGGTGCTGTAGCCCTCCGGCCCCATGGGCAGGCCGAGGTTGGGGTCGTGCACGTCGCCGATGGCGAAGATCATGGTGTCGATGTCGAGCGCGACGGTCTGGTCGGTGGCCTTGGCGGCGGTGCCCTCACCCTTTTTGACCAGCAGGTTTTCGGTGACGATCAGCTTGCAGATACGGCCGTCGGCGCCCTTCACGATTTCCTTGGGCGAGCACAGGAAACGGAACTTCATGACCGGCTTGGTCTGCGGTACGTCAGTGTGCTGCAGGATGGAGAAGACGTCGCCGGCCTTGCCGATGTCCTGGCCGACGGCGGCGACGCGCTCGGCAACGCGCTGCATTTCGGCGTTGAGCTCGTTGCGGTCGAGGTTGTGCTCGACGTACTTGATTTCTTTTTCGTCAAACTTGGCCTCGAAGGGGCCGCGGCGGGCGACGATGGTGAGCTCCTCAGTCTGGCGATTGGGATTATCGAACAGCACCCAGCGGGCGATGTCCACCATGACGTTGCCCATGCCGACGATGGCGACCTTCTTGCCGGTGGAAAAATCCTGGCTGGCAAAAGGCGGCAGCGAGTTGTAGAAGTACACAAAATCCTTGGCGGAATAGACGCCCTTGGCGTCCTCGCCGGGGAGGCCGAGCTTCTTGGTGCCCTGGGCGCCGACGGAGAAGACGATGGCGTCGGGATGGAAGGCGCGCAGGTCATCCACGGTCAGCGCCTGCTTCGTGCCCACCGGCACGTGGCCGAAGTAGTGGACGTTGGGGAGGGACAGCACCTTGGCGAACTGCTTGCGGAGGCCGCTCTTCATCTTGTCTTTTACAAGATAGATTCCGTACTCGGCCAGGCCGCCGTGTTTGATATCGCGGTTGACGATGACCACCTGGTGGCCGGCGAGGGCGATCTTCTGGGCGGCGAACATGCCGGCTGGACCGGCGCCAACGACGAAAACGGTTTTCATTCTGTGCAGCCTCCTGCCATCAATGACATCCTCGACAGGGTACAGAGACAATGTACTAGAGGACTGTGACCTGCGTCTCAGAAGCGTGTGATGTCGTCACATTATGCGTGAAAAGCACCGAGTACCTGGTACCAGGGACCGAGCCACGCTAGACCGGTGCAGGGCGCGAGAATTCAAGCCCAGAAGGTGCGGTCCAGAGTGCGGTATTGGATGGCCTCGGCGATGTGCTTGGAGTCGAGCTGGGGGGCGCCTTCCAGGTCGGCGATGGTGCGTGCGACCTTGAGGATGCGGTCGTGAGCGCGGGCGCTTAATCCCTGTTGATTGATGGCGCGTTCCAGCAGGCGCTCGCAATCGGGGGAAAGCTCGCAGTATTGGCGGATCTGGCTGGTCTGCATCTGCGCATTACAGAAGATGCGGGGGCGGGCGGCGGCAAAGCGCTGGAGCTGGATATCGCGGGCACGCACCACGCGCTCGCGGATGTGGGCGGAAGTTTCCGGGCCGGCGCCGGCGCGGAGTTCCTTGTAGTTGACGGCGGGCACGTCCATGTGGATGTCAATGCGGTCGAGCAACGGGCCGCTGATCTTGGCGACGTAGCGCTGGATCATGGGCTGAGTGCAGTGGCATTCGCGGGTGCGGTCGTTGAAATAGCCGCAGGGGCAGGGGTTCATGGCGGCGGCAAGCATGAAGCGCGCCGGAAACGTGAGCGACATGGAGGCGCGCGCGATGCAGACGGTGCCGTCTTCCAGGGGCTGGCGCATGACTTCGAGCACGTTGCGCGGGAACTCCGGCAGCTCATCAAGGAAGAGAACGCCGTGATGGGCGAGCGAGACTTCGCCCGGTCGCGGCACTACCCCGCCACCGATCAGGCCGGCGTCGGAGATGGTGTGGTGCGGGGCGCGGAAGGGACGAGTGCCGACCAGTCCCGCTTTGGCGTCGAGCACGCCGGCAACGCTGTGGATCTTGGTGGTTTCCAGCGCCTCCTCGAAGGTCAGCGGCGGCAGGATGGTCGGCATGCGCTTGGCCAGCATGGTCT
>JAIQFM010000116.1 GCA_020073285.1 Terriglobia bacterium
AGCGAGCCGCGGTGCTTGGCGGCGAAGCGGATGATCTCGTAGGAAACGCCGGCAATCAGCGGCAGCAGCGCGATGCGGATGGCGAAGCGCGTCCAGAAGGTGTGCACCGGTACCAGCGTGTACACCACGATCGAGATCAGCATCACCGTCATCAGGAAGCTGGTACCGCAGCGCGGGTGCCAGGTGACATATTTCTGCACCGTCGTCGGCGTGAGCGGGGCCTTGGCTTCAAAGGCGAACACGGTCTTGTGCTCCGCCCCGTGGTACTGGTAAACCCGCCGCAGGTCCGCCCACAGCGAGGTCAACCAGATGAACGTCAGGAACAGCGCCATGCGGATGACGCCGTCCACCACGTTGAACACGATCTGGTCGCCAAACACCGGCGAGACGCGCTGCTTCAGTTCGGTGGTGGCCACCAGCGGCAGAAACTTGTACATGAAGATGAAGAAGCCGAGCGAGATCAGGATGTTCAGCGCCGCCACCCAGCCGTTGATCTCCAGTTTCTTTCCGTCTTTGCCGGTGGGAATTTCATCCAGCGCGACGTTGGCGGAAAAGCGCAGCGCGCGGAAGCCCAGCTTCATCGCCTGCCCCAGCGTGACCACGCCGCGGACGATCGGCCAGCCCATCCATCCGTGCTTTTCCGAGGGGCGCTCCAGGGTTTCCGAATGCGAGGCGATGCTGCCGTCGGCCCGGCGCACGCAGATGCCCCAGGCATGCGGCGAACGCATCATCACGCCCTCCAGCACCGCTTGCCCGCCGACCAATGTCTCTTCACCGCTCTCCAGCGCCGGCAGCAACTGCACCGCCGCCAGCCAGCGCGCCATTTTCCGTAAATAACCACACATCGCCATCAGGTTGTACCGCGGTTCTCCCTTATCTCTATTGGATGCGAATTTCGGAAGTATGACAAGATTACCGATCGCATTACCCGCCTGTCAAACCCCCGGCGCGGACCTGGCTGGGGTAGGTGGCTGGTTCTCCGATTCCGGGCGGTGCTGCTGATTTACGCTCATCGGCTCGGGCTTGCTCTTGATGTCCGCAAGTCGCGGAATCATGCCCGCCACGGATTCCGCGGATCCAGTGGCCCACATCCTCATGGGATAGTCGATTTGAGTCTGGCGTATTCCGCTTTGGCCTGCCGGAAAACGGGGATTTGAGGATCGGCGTCCCGCCACAGCGACAGAAATGTCCGATACTCACTACCAGCCTTGACCTGATCGCCTTGAAGAGCGTATGCCCGGGCGAGACCAAGCCGGGCCAGTGCTCCCAGCGGATAGTTCAGGACCACACCGGGATGATCCATGATCTTTTGGAATTCAGCCGCTGCCGCGACGCCCTGGTGACTCAAAAGCAGGGCCTGTCCGCGCAGATAGACCGGGTACATCGGCCCGAACTGTGCCGGTTGAAAAGGAGGCGGCTGGCCCAGTTCGTACTGGCGCGTGGCCTGCAGGAAATCGAAAGCCCTGGATGGATTATTTTGGCCGAGTTCCGCTGCCGCTGCGATGGTGGGCAACCAGTAGGCATGCAGCAGAGAATCGCGTGGAAACTGCTTTTGCAGCGCCGCGGCCATTGCCCGCGCCCGCGCGGGCTGCCCGGCCCGCGCCAGGGCTAATGCCGCCAGAGTACGGACGTCCTGGCTGGGTTCCAGACTCAGGGCGCCTGCGGCCTGCTCCGCGGCCTGCATCCGATTGCCGAACTCGGCTTCGCGCAGCGCTCCGTTTGCCAGCCAGACAGCGGCCGTCTCTTTCGCATCGGCCCGGATCGCCCACGCCACCGCTTCCTGATTGAACTCTCGCGCCCTGCCCAGCCGGCCGTGATAGGCCTCGGTGTCCGATTGCGCGAAGAACAGCAGCGTCTCCGCGCCGAGATTACCGGTGGCAGCGGACAACTGACGCTCCATCTCGCCCGTGTCGCCCCGTACAAACGCCAGCAGATAAGCGGTGGCGTCCCGCGACTCCAATTTGCGTTTTCGCATTTCATCCAGGACGGCAGCCGCTTCCTGGACGCGGTTCAGATTCAACATTGCCTGCGCCAGATTGCCGTAGTTCCAGGCAATCTCCGGGTCCCGCTGGAGGGCCTCGCGGAACTCAGCCGCCGCGGCGTCGTAGTTTCCGAACGCGCTATGAATCATGGCCAAGCCCCAAGGGGGATACCGGTCGTGCGGGTAGACCTGCCGCCACTGTTCGTAGACTTGCGCCGCCTTCTCCAACTGACTGGTGGTGAGCTGATAATAATGAGACTCGATGTATAACCGCTCGCGTTCGCTGGCGCGGCTGCGCAGAGCGAACGCCTTTCCCGCATATTCGCCTGCCATCTGGGGCTGGCCCTGAGAGAAGTAAGCCGAACCCAGAAGCGCGTAGGCCATGGCGAAGTTCGCATCCAGTTCGATGGCGCGTTTGAAGAACGCAATGCTGGCGTCGTCGTTCCCCGCATTCCGCGCCTTGATGGCCGCGCTGTATGCCTGCAGAGCCTCCAGTGACGGGGTGGTCGCTTGCTCGACCGGCGTGTCGTATTTGTGCACCGATGCCAGTGCCTCCCCAAATCTGCGGCGCGACTCAAGCGCCACCCGGTCGAGTGCTTTCAGAACCTGCTCTTTGCTCTCCACCTGCACCTGCTCCTTTATCAGGGAGGCGCCCGTGGCGCAGGTCGACGCGGAGATGCCGATCACATAGAGGTTCCCGAGTTTTGCGATCGACCCGGCCAGCACGGCCTTAGCCCCAACTCGCTGGCACAATTCGCGGGCAACGTCTTCGGTCAGGCGCTGGCCGGGTTCACGTCTCATCAAGAGCAATGTCTGTGCCACTGCTTGATCGGGGAGGATGTTCAGAAATGGAGACTGCTCCAAATCGACTGCCAGGGCCTGCCGCAGTGTGTCGTTGAAGACAGGATCGCCGGTAGTGTTGGCGAAATCCGCAAGCACTATCGTGTCTTTGTCCGTCAGGAAAGCCGATTGCCGGGAATGGAGAAAAGCGACACTAGCCAACGCCACCGCCAGCATCACCACAACTGCCGACGCGGTCACCCCGGCGGACGTGGCGAGAGAGCCCAACCCTCGCCGCCTGGTTTGGCCGGATTCGGCAGTGCGCTGGACCGCCGGCTCTGCTGGAACCGAATCCGGAATGTTATGGCGCCGGAAGACCGGCTCATACGTACCCTTGGGAATTTCGATTTCAACGGGATCGCTGCGTCCGTCGCTGTCGTAGTAATCGCGCAAAGCCGAACGCAATCGCCCCGCCTGAACCCGGACCGTTGCATCCAGACGCGGGTCGTAGGAGCCGTCCCGGCCGAAGGCCTCCATGGCGATGACTACCTCTTTGAGCCGATCACCACGGCCATTCAAAGTTTCTTCAACCACATAACGCAAGAAAGCACTGAGCCGTTCCAGATTTGAGAATTTGTTGGACGCGAGAATCCGTTGCAGTTCAGCTCGCACTTCCAGCGGCGAAACCGAGGGGGCGGGAGCCCCTTCGCGGGTAGAGAAAGTCTCCATGGCGGCGCTGATAGCGCGGGATAGAGGGAATCTTATCACGAGTCAGGTGAAATCACCGATCCCTGTAACTCGCTGATGCTTAGGAATGTAACCGTAACTTACTCCAAGAAACTTGTGCTGGCAAAAACGCGGGAGTAAGGCTTGCGATGTTTCGGGAGTCTGCCGATCTCGGCCGGCCAGAGGTGAGGAATGAAGCCCGCTCGGACAATCGCAACCTTGGCTCTTTTCATGAGCCTGCTGATCCTGTTGGCGAACAACTCGCTGGCTCAGGGTAACCCGCCATCCGGCGATGTCATTCTTTCTTCCAATACAAGCTGGCCCGAGGCCACATACCAGCTAAACAGCCTGATGGTCAACAATGGCGCCACGCTGAAGATTGGCGGCGGATCCATCGTGAACGTGTCCGGTGCCATCACCGTGACCGCCAACTCCGCCATTGTTTTGCAGGGCAAGGATACCAGCGCGCAGGTGGATGGGCTGTGGCAGGGTGCTGGCGTGACCATCAATGCGGACACTGTGCAGGTGGACCAAGGTTCGGCAATCTCTGCTGACGCGCAGGGGTATGTTGGCAGCTATTGGAACGCCGCGGCCTCCGGTCCAGGTGGCGCATTGGGGGCCAGAGTTGGGGGTACTTATGGCGGTACGGGGGCAAACTCTTCAGGCATAGCGACTTACGGTTCTCTGCTTACTCCCACCGATCTCGGCTCCGGCGGGACGGGCAACGTTTGTGGTTTTAATCCTCCAGGCGGCAATGGCGGCGGTGCAGTCCGCTTGATCGTATCGGGCACGCTCACCAACAATGGAATCGTCTCGGCGAATGGTGGCAACGCGGATTGCGCCAGTGCCGGCGGATCGGGCGGTTCGGTTTATATTACCGCCGGAGCTCTCACCGGCAGCGGAGTATTCACAGCCAATGGAGGCGCCAGCAGCTATGGCGGCGGCGGCGGCCGCGTGGCGGTGCACTGTTCGGCTACCAGTGGTTACACTGGCTTCACTACTTCAACCGCGAACGGCGGAAACGGTGCCGGAACGGGCACTGTCGTGTTTGTCGACGACACCAAAACCGATGGCGACGTGCACATTTATCAGCCGGTTACGCTGAATCCCGATACCGTTGCCATCATCGACACTCTTACCGTTACAAATGGCGCCACACTGACCATCGGCGGCGGATCGAACATCACCGTGACCGGAACCTGGACCGTTACCGGCAACTCCACGGTTGTGGTGCAATCGAAGAACTATTCCAGTCAAGTCAACGGTCAATGGCAGGGCGTCGGCGCCACTATCTCCGCCACCAATCTCCAAATTGACGCAGGCTCAAAGATTTCGGCCGATGCGCAGGGATACTCCCGTAGTAGCTGGTGCGCTACCGCCGCCGGTCCGGGTGGCGGAGTGGGTTGTGCGGTCGGGGGCACCTACGGCGGACTAGGCATGAACTCCGGCCTTCCGATCTATGGCTCCGCCACTGCTCCTGTCGATCTCGGTTCCGGCGGTTCCGGCAATTATTGCTATGCGGGTCCGGACGGTGGCAACGGCGGCGGCGCAATCCGCCTGATCGTATCGGGCACACTCACCAACAACGGGGTGATTTCGGCGAATGGTGGTGATGGCGCTTGCGCCAGTGGCGGCGGTTCGGGCGGTTCGGTCTATGTAACGACCGGCAACCTCACTGGCAGCGGGATTTTCACAGCCAATGGCGGAGCGAGTGACCATGGCGGCGGTGGCGGGAGGTTTGCGGTGTACTACGCGGTTGCCACCAACTTCACGGGCTTTGATACCTCAACCGCGAGCGGCGGGACCGGGGCTCAAACTGGAACCGGCTTTTTTGTCGACACCACCAAGCGTGATGTGTACGTCAATCAGGGATTGGCGCTGCTTCCGGACACCGTTGCAACCTACGATGCACTCACCGTCCTGAATGGCAGCACGCTGACTATTGGCGGCGGTTCTGCGATTACCGTGACGGGCAGTTTCAAGGTCACCGGCAAGTCGACGGTCATCGTTCAATCCAAAAACACCACGGCACAAGTCAACGGCCAGTGGCAAGGCGCCGGTGCCACCATCAGTGCCGCCAATGTGCAGATTGACGCCGACTCGCACCTCAGCGCGGATGGTCAGGGCTATGTTGGAATGGCCAACCTTGGCGGCCTTGGTCCAGGGGCTGGCGCCATGCATGCCGGAGCGGGATATGGCGGTGTCGGCGGTGCTGGCGGCGATCAGGGGGGCGGCGTATCTTCCCCTGGCGGCGCCGCCTATGGGGCTGCCGTCACTCCGGTGGAATTGGGTTCTTCAGGCGGAGGTGGCGAGGGCTGCGGGTACTGCAACGGTTCCGGCGGCGCTGGCGGCGGCGGCATTCGCCTGATCGTATCCGGCACTCTCACCCATAACGGTACCATCTCGGCCAATGGAGTGGGAGCTCCGAACGTGGTCAGTAGTGGCGGAGGTGGCGCGGGTGGGTCGGTCTTCATCGATGCCGGAACCATCACGGGCGCCGGTACGATTCAAGCGCAGGGAGGAAACGGTGGCTACCGGGGCTATGCGGGCTGGTTCCCCGGCGGCGCTGGGAGTGGAGGAAGAGTTGCTCTCTACTACGTCACCAATGGCAGTTTCAACAGTTCCAATCTGACCGCCAAGGGCGGCGCCGGTGGAGGCGGCGACGGCTCCTGGCCGACCGGCAACGGAAGCGACGGTACCGTCATCTTCTCCAACACTCCTCAATTTCTATGGATCAAGCCAGCCAGTTCCTTGCTCCACGGTACCGAGCGGTTGGAATGGACGGCGGATGCGATCGACCTAGGGAACACCACAGTCGATGTGGCGGAGTCCGGCAAAGAGACTGTAACCCTCGGATCGGGCTTGTCGCCGATCTCCGGCATGGATTGGGACACCACCACCGTGCCTGACGGCCGCTACGAACTGCGGCTGACCTTCCGCGATGCTAACGGGAACGTGATTTCCCAGACGCCTCGAACCGTGCTGATCACCAATAGTTCCATGATGTGGCATTCCGGCATCATCACGAGCAGTGAGACTTGGTCTGCGGACCATGTCCACGGAATAGACGGCACGGTAATCATTCCCTCCGGGGTTACCGTCACCATCGCGCCCGGAACCGTCGTCAAGGCTCTCAAAGGTGCGCAGATCCTCATCCAAAGCGGAGGCGCTTTGATTGCCGTGGGGATAGATACGAGTCGCATTGTCATCACCACAATTGACGATGACAGTGTTGCCGGCGACACCAATGCTGACGGCACCCAAACCAAGCCCATACCGGGACAGTGGCTGGGGATCATAGTCCAGTCCGGTGGGCAGTTGAATGTCAACAATTACACCGATATTCGATATGTTCAATCGACGCAAAGCGGTGCCCTCCCGTCCAGCCAGACCTGGCTGGGATCGCAGCTCTACCACATCACCGGCGATGTGACGGTCCCGAACGGCGCCATCCTCGCCATTCAACCAGGCGCGATCCTTAAGTTCGACTTCCAGAAGCGGCTCATCGTGCAGCCCGGTGGTCAGCTTGTAGCTCAGGGCACGGCCGCCCAGCCGATCTATTTCACTTCCATCAAAGACGACTCCGTTGGCGGAGATACCAACGGCGATGGCAATGCCAGTGCACCGGCCCCGGGAGACTGGTGGTTCATCTATGTTGACGATCAAGCCCAGGCGTCGTTCGACCATGTCGTGGTCAGCTATGGCGGCGGAAACCCTAGCAGTTGGGGCTATGTGACTGGCCTGATCCAGACCCTCGGCACGGGCTCGGTGACGCTTTCCAACAGCATCCTCCAGCACTCGCTCAATGACGGTATCGATATGCAAGGCGGTACCGCCACCGTCACCAGCACCGTGGTGAGCGATACGGTTCGCGGCCTCAACGCGCAAACCGGATCGACGGCGAAGGTCGTCAACTCCACCTTCGATGGCAACGGCACCGGCGTCCTGTATCACGGTGGCGCCATCGATTTGGAAAACAGCTTGATCGCCAACAGCAAAACCTATGGGATTAACTTCTGTTGCGGTAGCCCCTCGCCCGTGGTGCGCTATTCCGATGTGTGGTCGTCAGTGGCGGGCTCGGTGAACTACAACGGCACACCCGACCTGACCGGAACCAGCGGCAACATCTCCGCCGATCCTAAGTTCAAGAATGGCCAGCAAGGCGATTACCGTCTGGACTTCCGCTCACCGGCAATTGATGCCGCGGACGGAACGGTGGCGCCGCCGACCGATTTCATGGGTGCGCCACGCTACGACGACCCGCGAACCCCCAACACCGGTCTTCCCGCAGCCAATGGCGGTTATCCCGACCTGGGCGCGTTCGAATCTGTTGAGACCTCCGCGTCCGACATCGACTTGGTTGTGGCGTCCGTGACCGGCCCGGTGAGTGCGGTGGCCGGTACTCAGGCCCAAGTGAGCTGGACGATCAATAACATCGGCGTCGCCACAGCCATCGGCCCCTGGCACGATGCGGTTTATCTGGTACGCGATTCGGACACCAACCCCATTGAGATTCTGGCGGGCGAAGTGCTCGTGGGCCAGGGTGTGATCCTCGGTCCGGGAGCCAGCTACGAAGGCTCTGGGACATTCAGAGTACCCGGCAGCGTAGTCGGCAACCATCGCTGGGAAGTGAAGACCAACACGAAGGGCGAGGTCTTTGAGGGTCAAAACACCGCGAACAACATAGGAACTTCTCTGGCGACGGTGGCCATCGACCTTCCCGAGTTGGTAGTGGATGCCCCGGCGCAATCGAATTCGTTCACCGCGGTTGGGCAATCCTGGTGGTACAAGCTCAAGGCCGGGCCGAACAAAGCCGTGGGAGTGAATCTCGCACTGGCCAGTTCGGGCGCGGTCCAATTGTTTATCGGCCAGGGTTACGTGCCGGATTCCACGCGCTTCGACTTCCAGCAGCAGGAGTGGAATTCCGCCAGTGCCAGCGCAGTGATCCCGAACACAACCAGCCAGATCTACTATGTGACCGCGTACTCGCAAGCACTGAACGCCAGCTCGGAGGCTTTTACCATTGCTGCCAAGGCGCTGGCATTCTCGTTGAGTGCCGTCGAACCAACCTCTGTCAGCAATGCGGGACCGGCAACCATGGAGTTCATCGGTGCGCAACTGCGCAGCGATGGCATATACCAGATCGTTGGCCCCGACAATGCCACCCACCCTGCGACTTCGGTTTACCTCGCGGATGAGGGCCATGCCTACGCCACCTTCGCCATGTCGGGTTTGCCGGCCGGCAGCTACACGGCTCAGGTCACCGAGAACGGCACCACCGTAAGTCTTGCCAGTGCTTTCATCGTGGCCAATGCCGCCAGCAACCCTTCCTATCTTTCCTACCCTGTCGAATTCGATCTCGAAGTGCCCGCGCTGCTCCGTGCGGGGTTCCCAGGAATGGTAACTATTCACTACAAAAACATCGGCACGGAGGATGTGCCGGCCCCGCTGTTGCGGCTGGCCGCTCAGGGCGCCGACCTGAGTCTCATCCCTCCCACTTGCAGCGGCTGTTCACCCAACTACGAACTGGCTTACCAGAACAGCGCGATCCCTGGTTACTTGCTGGGGATCAATCCCGAGGGCCCGGCGGGCGTCCTGCCGCCAGGGGCCGAAGGAAGCATCACCCTCAAGGCAACGCCCTCCGCGGCCAGCGGCAACGTCGCCTTCAGTCTCGACTCCTACGGCGACTCCACGGAAACGATCGACTGGGGTAGTCTCAAGGAATCCTTGCGGCCCTCCCATGTCGACGCGACCGCCTGGGATGCAATATTCGCGAATTTCACCGCCGTCGCCGGCGCCACTTGGGGCGACTTTAACGCGCTGCTGGCCCAGGATGCCACCTACCTCCGCCAATTGGGCCAGACGGAATATCGCGCCGCCCCGCTATTCACCTTTGAACTAAGGAAAGCCGGCCTGGGTACGATTGAGCGACGCTACGCTCTGGGCTCCTTTGGACGGGGAAGAAGCCATTTGTGCGATATCTGGGCGGAGTCTTCAGGCGGACTCGTGGTCCACTATCCGGCGGGCATCGTGCGCACCTTCGTTCCCCTGCCGAACAGTCCTAATCGGTACGTGGGTCTTCTCGGAGACTATGGCAGCGCTGTTTACGGTAGCGCCGACCAGACCTGGGTTCTGACCGAGCCGGACGGGACCGGCTTGCACTTCGTGGCCGATTCCACGCAGCCCGGACGTTTCGTCTTAGACTTCATACAGGACCTCAATAACAATACGACCACCCTGCAATATACGGCCAGTCTGGTGTCCGGCGTCGTGAACTCCAATGGGGACAGCATAGGCTTCACCCGCAATGGCCTGGGACGCATCACCCAAATGACCGACCCCCTGGGGCGAGTGACCTCTTACACTTATGACTCTTCCGGCGACCACCTGCTCAGCGTTACTGACTCGCGAGGCACCGTCAGCTTCAGCTACGTGACCGGCCAGAGCGCGGCGCAAGAGCACGCCCTGCAATCAGTCACCTATCGGGACGGAACCCATCTCAATTTCGACTACGACACGCAAGGCCGCCTGCTACGGATCTATCGCGACGCGGGTGCGCAGCTCACCACCCTAGCCTACGACTCGATGGGTGGGATTGCGATCACCGACGCGTTGGGAAACAGTTCTCATCTGTTCCTGGACCAGTTTGCCAACCTCAGCCAACTTGTCGATCCCTTGGCTCAGTCGATGGTCCTGTCCTACGATCCGGAAGCCAAGCCGATCTATGAGCGGGCGCCAGCCGGGGAAACGTCGTTCCTGGGCTACGATGCCAGTGGCAATCTTAACGCTCTGCTCGACCCGTTGGGAAAGTCGGAGGGCGCAAAGTACTCTGCCCATGGCCGGCTGCTGTCCCTCACCAACACGTTAGGCAACACCCTGACATTCGGCTACGATGCCCGCTACAACGCGACCATCATGGCTTGGCCGAACGGCCAAGCCGAGCGGGCAACCTATGATTCGCGGGGCAACCTGACGACCTGGACGAATCGGCGCGGCAAGACTGTTACTTTCACCTACGACAGCAAGAACCTGCTAACCCAGAAGTCGTTTGCGGACGGATCTCATGTTGACTACGCCTACGACGGCCACCGGAACCTGCTGACGGCCGCAACCTCGTCCGGAACCACCAGCTTCACCTACGACTCGGCGGACCGGCTGACCTCGATCGTCTATCCCAATGGACGGTTCTTGCAATTCTCCTATGACGCTGGCGGTCGGCGCATCGGCATGGTCGATCAGAGCGGCTTTGTCGTCAACTACGCCTATGATGCCGTGGGCCGTTTGTCGCGGATTACGAATGGCAGCGGTTCCGCGGTTGCCGCCTACTCCTACGATGCGGCCGGACGGCTGGCGCGAAAGGATCTGGGCAATGGCGCCTATAGCACCTTCGACTACGACGCTGCGAGCCGGCTCCTCCACCTCGTCAACTACGCTCCCACGGGATCGGTGAACAGCCGCTTCGATTACAGCTACGACGGCGACGGCAGAAAGATCGCCGTGACCACGCTGGAGGGAAAGTGGACCTACGGTTACGACTCCAGCGGCCAGCTCATCTCGGTTGGCGCCGCCTCGGGAAGCTCTGTCCAGTACGAGTATGACGCCGCCGGAAACCGCACCACGATGGCCGTCAACGGCTCGGTGACCTCCTATAACGCGAACCGCGAGAATCAGTACACGACGGCAGGCGGAGCGGCCTACCTCTACGATGCCGATGGCAATCTTGCCGGCAAAACGGATAGCCATGGCACAGCCGTCTATACCTACGACGATGAGGACCGCCTAGTCGGAATCAGCGGGCCTTATGGAATCTGGACCTATGAATACGATGTCCTGGGCAATCGCGTTGCCCAGACCCATGCGGGCACGAGAACGGAGTACTTGGTCGACCCTGCCGGTGTCGGCGCCGTCGTCGCGGAGTTTGACGGTACTGGCAAGATCCTCAACCATTACAGCTATGGCTTGGACCTGGCTGGCGCCGTCGCTCAAGCCGGTACTGTCGGTTACTATCAGTTTGACGGCTCGGGCAATACGGTTCAGATCACCGGCTCGGGCGGAACCGTACTGAACGGATACAGCTATCTGCCTTATGGGGAGACGGTGGTCGGGGCGCAGGCCCTCTCCAATCCATTTACTTTCGCGGGCCAGCTCGGCGTGATGGACGGAGGCAATGGCCTGTATTTCATGCGCCATCGCTGGTACGACTCCGCTTTGGGGCGCTTCATCCAGCAAGACCCGCTCGGCATCGTGGGTGGGGACGCGAATCTTTATCGCTATGCGGGGAACGCTCCGCTCGACCACACCGATGCCGAAGGACTGGAGGGGCACGGCGCCACCTTAGATAACGTCTACAGCACCTTGGGGAACTCCTCCACCGTAAGCTCAGTCGCCGGCGGTCTGACCGGCCTCCTGGAAAATGCCAGCAAGATTAGCCCGGGAAGCTATGTGTCCAAATTAGGCTCGACTCCGGTCCTCAAGCCGATCACTAACGCAGCCGGGAACGTACTGGGGAAGGGAGAGCTGCTGGAAGGGCCGGCAACCAAGTTCTTCGGGTCGAAGGGAGCAGGCGGCGTTCTCAACGTCGCAGGCAGTGTGGTCAGCGGCACTCAGTTTGGCATTTCGGCGTACAACTACACGCACGGGAAACCGGGCAGCGGCTTGGACACCTGGCACGACGGCGCCGCTTTTGCGGGCAATCTCATGGGCTTTATCCCGGTCTACGGCACGGCCATATCTACCGGCATAACGGCTGTCGATCTGGGGTCACAAGCCCTGCTGAGCCAGTACTACACCAATTTGTATGGACCTGGAGTGCCGCAGGGATGGAAAGCGAAGCACGTTGTCAGAAAGAGCGATGATGTCGGGCACTCTGCGGATCCCAACGGCAAACTAACCGTGGGATTTGGAGACCAGGGGTTCATCCCGCCCGGGGCAACCATCGCTTACACCATCTTTTTCGAGAACATGCCGACGGCGACCGCGCCCGCGGCAATCGTTAAGGTGACCGATCCGCTGAATTCTAACCTAGACTGGTCTACCGTCCAGCTCTCGCAGATCGCGTTCAATAACGTGACCATCAACGTACCGGGTGGTCTCCAGAACTACACCGGCCAGGCAACCGTGTCGACGGACGCCAACCCCGTAAACGTCACTGCTGCCCTCGACCCCGGCACGGGAACCCTGACTTGGACGATGCAGTCGGTGGATCCGGTGACCGGCCATTTGCCAACCGGGCCGCTGGCCGGATTCTTGCCGCCGGATGATGCCGCCCATCGTGGGTCCGGATTCCTCAGCTTCACCGTGAAACCGAAGAGTGGTTTGGCCAACGGGACCACCATCACCAACCAGGCCGCGATTGTCTTTGACGTAAATCCCCCAATAAACACCAATCAAGTAACTAACACCATTGATTCGATCTACCCCACCAGCAGCGTGGACTCCATGCCCGCCACGACCGGCACACCGTCCTTCACGGTTAGCTGGGCGGGCGCCGATGCCAGCGGCTCGGGGATCGCCGGCTACGACATCTATCTGGCGACCGATGGCGGTCCGTTCGGCGTCTGGCTTGCATCTACCTCCCAAACGTCGGCGACCTTCAACGGCGCTTTCGGCCACACCTACACCTTCTACAGCATCGTTACCGACAATGTGGGTCATCGCCAGCCGGTTCCGGGAGCGACCCAGACCACGACCGTCCAGGCGCCAACCGTGGCCAGCGCGACCAGCCTTACTTCAAGCGCGAATCCGGCCGATTTCGGCGTGGCCGTGACCTTCACGGCGGCTGTTACCGCAAGCGGTTCGAGTTCCACGGCGAAGGCGACCGGCACGGTGACTTTCATGGACGGCGCAACGCACTTGGGCACCGCAACGCTGAACCCTTCCGGCATGGCCACCCATGTGACTTCGAGCCTGACGGCAGGTAACCACCCGATCACGGCTGTCTATGGCGGAGATACGAACTACACGGGTAGTACCTCGCCGGTGTTGAATCAGACGGTGAATGTGAGTGCGGCAACCGTGGCCAGCGCGACCAGCCTTACTTCAAGCGCGAATCCGGCCGATTTCGGCGTGGCCGTGACCTTCACGGCGGCTGTTACCGCAAGCGGTTCGAGTTCCACGGCGAAGGCGACCGGCACGGTGAC
>JAIQFM010000117.1 GCA_020073285.1 Terriglobia bacterium
CCGCCGCATGAGATCCAGCTTGACCTCGGGACCTACTACGCCATCACTGGCTTTCAGTACCTGCCGCGCCAAGACCTGTCCTCCAACGGCAATATCGCCAAGTACGAGTTCTACGTCAGCATGGACGGGGTAAACTGGGGCACGGCGGTCTCGAGCGGGACGCTGATGGCGAGCTCCGCCGACCACGCACAGAAGCAGGTGACCTTCCCGGGGGTGGCGGGTCGGTATGTGCGTCTGCGTGCTCTGAGCGAGGTGAACGGCTGGCCGTGGACCAACGCTGCGGAGCTGAATGTGCTGGGTTGGCCGCTCAACATCCCGCACACCGCCTGGCGCGTGTTGTTCGTGGACAGCGAGGCGACCGACTGCGGCAATTACGGCGCGACGAGTGCCCTCGACGGCAACGCCACGACCATGTGGCTCACGGAGTGGTGCAACGGCGCGCCGCCGCCGCCGCATGAGATCGGGATTGATCTCGGAGGCTTCTACAGCATCTCGGGGTTCCAGTACCTGCCTCGCCAAGACTTGTCCTCCAACGGCAACATTGCCCGCTACGAGTTTTACGTCAGCGCCGACGGGACGAACTGGGGCACGGCGGTCTCGAGCGGTACGCTGATGGCGAGCTCCGCCGACCGTACGCTGAAGGAGGTGATCTTCCCGACCGTCGCGGGCCGGTACGTGCGTCTGCGCGCCCTGAGCGAGGTGAGCGGCCGGCCGTGGGCGAACGCCGCGGAGCTGAACGTCCTGGGTGTGGCGGTAGCGACCAGCGGTCCGCAAGTGGCCAGCGTGACGCTGAATCCGGGCTCAATCGCCGGCGGCGGCAATCCCACGACGGCGACGGTGACCCTGGCCAGCGCGCCAGCCACGAACGTGACCCTAACCGTGGCGAGCAGCAACACCAGCGCGGCGACGGTGCCGGCGACGGTGACGGTGAATGCAGGCGCAACGGCGGCGACCTTCGCCGTGACCAGCGCGTCTCTTGTGAACTTGACAACGGCATCCATCATTAGTGCGACCTTGAATGGCTCGGCGGGAGCGGCCCTGCTCATGATTACCCCGACCGTTACTCCGAAGACGGGATGGCGCGTGTTGTACGTGGATAGCCAGGCGACCGACTGCGGCAATTACGGCGCGAGCAACGCCCTCGACGGCAACGCCGCGACCATGTGGACCACGGAGTGGTGCCATAGCGCGCCGCCACCGCCGCATGAGATCCAGCTTGACCTCGGGACCTACTACGCCATCACTGGCTTTCAGTACCTGCCGCGCCAAGACTTGTCCTCCAACGGCAATATCGCCAACTACGAGTTCTACGTCAGCATGGACGGGGTAAACTGGGGCATGGAGGTCTCGACCGGGACACTGATCACCAACCCCTCCGACCACGCGCTGAAGCAGGTGATCTTCCCGGGTGTCCCGGGCCGGTATGTGCGTTTGCGCGCCATGAGCGAGGTCAACGGCGGGCCGTGGACGAACGCGGCGGAGATCAACTTCCTGGGCACCTTGCTCCTGCCCACACTTGCGCCGGTAGCAATGACGACCACTACTCTGCCCACTGGCACGATACATACTGGGTATCAGGCCAGCTTGGCGGTGACCGGCGGCGCAGGCCCATATACATGGTCCTTGGCCTCCGGCATGCTCCCGGCTGGACTTGCCCTGTCCAGCACCGGCGTAATTAGTGGAACGCCAACTCAGAGCGGATACTTCGTCTTCGCGGCTCAGGTCACCGATTTCTTTTCGTCGACGCAAACCGGCAGTGTAGCGCTGCAGATCACTGCAGGTGCCGTGTCGGCACTAAGAGTGACGACAACTACTCTCCCGGCGGCGATCGTGTCGTCTCCTTACCACCAGCAATTCACAACCAGCGGAGGCGCCGCTCCCTTCACGTGGGGCCTGTTAGCGGGCTCACATCTACCTGCAGGTCTGAGTTTTTCGAGCACTGGAGAACTCAGCGGTATACCGACCCAGGCAGGAACGTTCTCGTTCGGGGTAGAGGTTATGGATTCAACGATGCTGGCCGCAAGCCTATCCTTGAGCTTGGCCGTCGGCACCGCTGACAGCCCATTCGAATATGTGATGGGAGACTCATTATTTCCCTATTCCACGGAGGCAAAGCCGGCGAAAGGAGGGACGTTCACCGACTCCACCTACCACGTGCCGGTTACCCTAGTATCCGGCGGCATCGCTGAAGGTAACGGTAGTACGGTAGTCAACTACTCAACCTGGAACCCGCTTTCGAGCGACGGCAATTATCTCCTATTCAACGGGTCAGTGTGGGGAAGAGGATTCGTCCTCTACGATGCGCATACGTACGCTTACGTCAGAGCCATTCCCTCACTGGATTACTGGAATGGGCAAGACCCAGAACCTCGATGGGACTATAGCGGCAGCCATCCTTCGTGGATCTATTATCGTAAAGACAAGCAACTGCGCTACTACGACGTCTCAGACGACACCGACAACCTGGTGCACGATTTCACCGCCGAATTCCCGTTCATCGGTCCCTCGTACTATATCTACAACGGGCAGGAAGGAAGCCCGTCCCGGGACTCGCGGCATTGGGCATGGATGCTGCAGAACCAGGATTCGCCGTACGACGTTCGGATCGTGTTTACCTGGGACAAACAGACGGAAACCGTTCTGGGCGCGAAGGACGTCTCGGCCTATGGCGTGAATAATGTCATGATGTCCCCGAGTGGACAGTACGTGTACGTGGCCTACAAATGGACTGGTCACGGAGGAGAGTTTGATGGTCCGCACGCCTACCGAACCGACTTCACCAACCCCGTTAAGCCGTTCACCGAGGTTCCCCACGCGAATTTTGGCTGGACGAAACAAGGACATGAGGTGATCGTGGGCGGCAATCAATTTGCTGGCCCGGAGGGCAGAGATTTTGTAGGTTTCACGCGCCTGGACACGGGCCAGACCTATCCCATTTACTACAATGCGAACTTGGGCTGGAACGGCGGCGGCGTCACCCTGGCCTATACCGATGTACAGGGATGGACGTTCCTGTCCGAGTACGGCGGTCCATATCCCAATCCAGACCACTGGGATTTCATGCAGACTTGGGCCTTCGAGTTGGACGAAACCAAGACCTACAACACGACCGTAAAGCCTCGCATTTGGAGAATTGCCTTTACGCAGTGCTTTGGGGGCACCTACGACGAGCAGGCTAACGCCGCCATGGATTACTCAGGGACGCGCATCTGGTGGGGTTCGAACTGGCGCAACGATGGCGCTCCCATGGATGTCTACCAAGCGAACCTGCCCGCCACCTGGGCGACAGATCTGGCCGACCTGCCGTAACGACTGACGCGGGCAACGACGCTGCAATTGCGATCAACCTTGGTTCGTCCGCATTATGCCTTGGTCCCCTCCACGCGCGTCGCGGTGGCAGAAGCCGACAATGGGCCGAGAGCTTCGTGCATCCTTCGTGCTACTAACTCCCATGTGAAATTACCAAGAATGTTCTCTCGTCCCGCGCGTCCCATTCTCTGCAACCTGTCGGGGTCGGAAAGACACTTTGCGAGGGTCTCGGTAAGATCTTGGATGTTACCCCTTTCCACCAGGAATCCGCTCACCCCATCCTTTACACTGTCCAGCCATCCCCATCCCTTAGTCACGACGACGGGAATCTGGCAAAGCATGGCTTCAAGCGAAGACATGCCGAACGGTTCGTACAGTGATGGCAAGACGAAAACGGAGCAACGGTGGTACAGGTCCCGGAACAACGCCGCACCCCCGGGTGTCTGGCGCGACACGTAACCGTGGAAGATCACCTTCTCCCGGATCTCCCCGGGGATGCGGATGTGGCGCGGTCCCACGATGTGCAATCGGGCGGCGGGGAAACGCTGAGCTACGTTGCAGAAGGCGCGCAAAAGCTGCGCACCTCCTTTTCTCTCGAAATCAACGCCTACGTACAGGAGTTCGGAAGTGTCGTACACCTTCGTGCTGTCTATATCGGGGATGCCGCCGAGATTCGGTCCACCGCCGACCGTTATCACGCGAGAGGGGCTGATTCCAAACACGTCGATGAATGAGGTTCGCAGGAAGTTGCCGATGACGAAAATCATATCGCAGCTTTGTGCGAGTTCACGCTCATAGGCCAGCGCATCGTCAATGCGCGTTCTTGAAATATCCCGCATGTCGTCGGCCGCGACCGCTTCCGCTATGTTCGAATCATGGTATGCGACACAGAGAGCCTTCCCCTTCACAGCTTGCGGCATGCTGAACATCGCTCCAATCTGCAAGAAACACCCGGCGAAATCCTCGGGTTCTACGCGCGCCGCCAGTTGCTTCGTGAGTGCATCGCGGTACGCCGGATCCAAGTAGTAGTGCCTGCTCCAAGTGCGGCGTTTCGGGCGAAAGTTCTTGAGCATCAGGGCAATTCTTTCCGCCTTCTCAAGTTCCGCTCCGAATGCTCTTTGCAGGGCGCCCCTTTCTTGAAGAGCTGTAAATAGTGAGTAGGAAGAACCCGAAAACGTGCGACGGTTGTACGGGTCACTCCCGATCGATCCTCCGACGACTCCGATGAAGCGCTTAGAAAAAGTCAAGGTAACCTCGAGCGACTACTAGTCTGAACCATGTCAATTTTGACTGGCATTCCTATTTGACAGCATTCGCAAGCACCAGAATCTCACCGCGGCTTAGAACGCGGTTATATATCCGAACCTCGTCGATGATCCCATTGAAACCGAAATAATGGGTGCCCGGTGTAGCACCGATTGCCCATTGATAGCTGGCGTTATTGCACACCGCGCCCCTTGCGGGAACTTGCTTTTCATACCTGACTTCCTGGCCATTTTTGTAAATATGCAGCTTGCGATCACCCTCATCGTTGTAACTCACCGCCCAGTGTTCCCAGGTCGCAACCCGATAGGCGCTTGCCGCGATCGATTCCGCATCGCTCGTTCCCGCGTGGACCTTAGCCATTACCACTCGCTGACCGCTCGGACCGAAACTCAGGGTACGGCCGAAATCGCTTCCTACGCCATATTCAAGAATGGGTCCAAGGCCATTTCGCGGTTCGCCCGCCACGTACACCCAGGCTGCCCAGGTAAATGTGCCGGTGTTCAAAGCGGCAACGGTACCTATCACCACTGCAGAGGCGCCCGAAAACCTTATGGCATGGCCCCAGCGCCCGGCACTCCAAGTCGCGTTCTCCAGCGTCCCGTTAGCACTCGTACCGGACGAGTCACCGACCGTTGTTCCGGCGGCCTCGTCGAATCTCCAGTACGCCACCATCCCCGGCTCCCTGCTCAGCGGCGTCGGGTTTCTGACTGGGACCTCGGCAGGTTGTGGGACTCCTGAGGCGCGTGGCGCGGTCTCCGGTTGCGGCGGTATTGGTATCGAGGATCGCGCGGCGCGAATTGGATGTAAGGCCAGAGTAACAGTTTGCACCACGCCGTTGTAGGTCGCCGTCACGGTAGAGTCTCGTACGCGCGACCCGCTTGCCGCCTCCGCTGAAAACGAGACAGCCGATGATCCTGCAGGAATTTTCACCGATGGCGGAATCCTGACGCCGTCGTGGTTGGCGGAAAGGCCCACTTCGATGCCGTCGCGTGGCGCTGGCGCCGACAGCATCACGGTACACGAAGTCGAGCTTGGCGGAGTAATCAGCGCGTTGGCACAGGCAAAGGCAAACAAGCCCGGTGATTTCGAGCTCGTATCGTTGAGGTCCTGCCACCACGTCGGGGGTAGCGTGGCTTGATACACGTCCATGGGAGCGCCATCGGCGCGCCAGTTCGAACCCCACCAAATCCGCGTACCCTCGTAATCCATTTGCGCATTGGGCTGTTCTGGATAGTAATCCGCGCCAATCGCATTCTGCGTGAAACCGATCTGCCAAATCTTCGGCTTCGGGGTGCCGTTCGGAGCAGCCTCAGGATGGTAGCCGGGTGGGCGGCGGATGTGTAGGTATTTGGTTTCGTCCAGTTGAATCGCAAAGATGCGATTGTAGGCCCAAACCGGCTTCTCCCCGGTCACGTTGTTATAAGTGGATATGAAGGCCCAGCCGGGTTTGTTCACAAAGGCATGCAACCAGCCACCAGACGCCCAGCCCGCGTCACCACCATAGTACAGGTCGTACCAGTCCCCAGTATCCAGCCGCATGAACTGCAAGTAATCCGTCCCATCATTCAAACTGACATAGACATGGTGACCCTGCTTTGTTATCCCAAACATGCCGTGCGGCAGGAGCCCCGTGGTTAACGGGTGCGATTGCGTAAATCGCACATCCCAAATAAAGGGCGCACCGCACCCTGATCCGCCATGACTGCCTAATAGGACGTAATCACCCCAGGGCGACAAGATCAGTTCGTGATAACAACCGCCGCGTGGTACGGTATATTTGCCGACCATCGTATCGGTTTCCTTGTCCCAAACGAACACATACTTGAAATCGTACGGGTCGTGACTGTTCTTTACCATGAAGGCCCAGTAGCGCGAGTCCATTGACGGGCTGCCCTTCTCCCCGGTGTAAATGTAATATCCTGAAGTACCCGGAAAGTCTGCGCTGAAATCGTGTACGAGATGATCGCTTTTATCCGCGATGTCGTAGTAGCGCAGATGCATGTCCTTCCGATAGTAGATCCTCGTGGGATGCTTCCCGCCGCGATCCCAACGGGGCTCCGGATCCTCACTGTTCCACCACTCCAACGGCAGCTTCTGGATGTAAGCGTACGTATGCGCGCTATAGACCATATAGCCACTGCCGCCCAGTATCAGGTACTTGCCATCGCTCGAAAGCGGATTCCAGGTGGAGTAACCGGCAACTGTATCCCCTCCATGGTGGTCGAGGGCTCCATTGCTCACCCTCGTAACCGCAATGTGATAGGTCGAATCGATGAAGGATTCGCCCTGAGCGGGCTTCGGCCGGGTAGAATCGGGATACAGCGTGGTGCCGATGACATATTGTGGGATGCTCCCAGGCGCGGAAGTGGCGACTGCGGAAATGAGCAATAAAGCCAAGGTCGCAAAGGTCGGGCCCATGATGCTGGGCTTGTGATGACGACAGTGCTCCACCCCAAGCTGAGGATGCCGCGCCATGAGGTGATGTGAGGAATGCATAACGGATCACCAGTTGGCTGGTTTGAGGAGGCTGATCGCGCGGGCGAACCCGTAGAGCAAGAAGAGTGCAGTTAACGGCAAGATGTTTGCGACCCTTTTCTGCTGGACAGCTTTATGGGTGGCCAACAACACTGGCCCGCAAATCAAGGCCACCGCTGAGACCGCCAGCACAGCGAACTTACGAGTTGCTATAGCGAGCCCGGCTCCCGAGAGGATCCCAAGCGAAGCCAGCAGTGTGTATGCCGCGAATGCCAACGGCTTCGCATTCTGCATCGTGGCGGCGTTTTTTCGAAAAACCCGGAATACATGGGTGCCGTGCCATACGTTCTTCTGGAAAAACTGAAGGAGTGTTTGCGGCGTTCCCAAGTGAACGACTGCCACAGACGAGGCAGCGTACACCGGAAAGCCAGCCATTCGGGCGCGCAGGCAGAACTCGCAGTCCTCGTTCGTCTGAATGGACTCGTTAAACCCACCGATCTCATTAAATACGGCGCGGCTCACCAGCAGGTCGCCGGACGGTACAAACGATACCGGCGCCAGTTCGGGAAGCGGTTCCGACCCGTACCATGCGCGCGCCACCCAACTCGAGTTCGGTGGGATGAGATAGTCAGAACCGATAACCACCTTTCCCCGCCTTAACATGAGGTCGATCGCAGAACTCAACCAAGCGGACGCGGGAATGCAGTCGGCATCCAGGAAAGCCACCAGTTCCCCTTTGCTCGCCGCCACGCCGGCATTGCGTAAAGCCGATATTCTGACCCCCGGCCGTTCCAGGATGCTGAGATTAAGCCGGTCGGCGAAGCCTTGCGCGATAGCGACGGTCTGATCCGTGGAACCATTATCCACTATGACTACATCGAGCGCCCGGCCGGTAAAATCGAGCTTGGTGATCGCCGCAAGGCAGTGGCCTATCCTCGCCTCCTCGTTCCGCACAGGTATGACGATGGAGACGGACGGCGACAGCGCTGATGACGAACTGGCATCGCCAACGGTCTTAGTCGCAGCCTGAACCATGCTCATTTCGATTCCCCGTACCGCGGGGCTACGCTTAGGCACAGCCTTGCCCAGCGTTTAGTGCAATCCGCGAAAACCACGTTCAAGTCCGAGTACCCCTGGTCGCACGAGAGCTGACATCGCGCGCGGCACCGCCTACAGCGTGGGCGCGCGCCACGAGAGCATCCCGATAAACTGCCGAATATCGCTCCGCCATCGTTGTTGCGGAATAATGTTCCTTAACCAAGTCGTAGCCCGAACAGCCAAGTTGCCGCCGTAAGCAGGCATCGTCCAACAAGCGCTCGATGCTGGCGGCAAGGGCAGGTACGTCGCCTGGCGGAACCAGCAATCCAGTCTTCTCGTGGATCACGATGCTTGGGACACCGCCAACGTCGCTTGCTACCACCGCGCGTTTCGCGGCCAACGCTTCCAGAATCGTCAATGGTAGTCCTTCGCTGACCGACGGCAGTACGATAACGTCCAGCGAAGCATACACACTCGGCATGTCGGCACGCTGGCCGACAAAACGGACGCTGCCCTCGATTCCGAGGGATGCAACGGCTTTTTGCAAGCGTTCGCGTTCCGGCCCGCTGCCGACCAAAACGAACTTCGCGTCTGGCCTGTACCGCAGAACATCTGCCGCTGCTCGCACTAGATACTGAGGTCCCTTCTCGGGCGAAAGCCGCCCGACAAAGCCAACCAGTGGCCCGTGGTAGTCGGCACCGAACTCTTCCCGCAGTGTCGGCGTTGCCGCCGCAAAGCGTGAGAGGTCGATGCCATTGTTGATAACCCTGACCTTCTGCCCGCAACCTCCGCCGTTGCCGAGGATGTTCGCCACCGTGTCTGACACAGCCACAATCGCATCAAACCGCCGCAATACGAGGCGATCGAGCCTGTTATAGATCGCCGTTGCCAGTCCTTGATGGATCCAGTTGTGGCAAGTAGAAACCGTAGCCGCGGACGTTCCCCGGGAAGCAAGATAGGCGTAAACGTCGGCTTTGTAACCGTGGGCATGGACAACGTCGATATTCCCCTGCCGCATCATTCGGCGGAGACGGGAAACTGCGCGCCAATCCAGCCTGCCACTGCAGCGAACCAACTGAACCGGTAACTGAAAAGTTCCGGCGCGCTCGACAATCTCAAGATTGGGCCGATGCAAGTTCTCGAACGCCGCAATGGTGCAGTCGTGCCCGTGTCGGGTAAGAGCATGCGACAGCGTAAGCATCATCTGCTCCGCACCATACATTCCGGCACTACTGATTAGCTGTAAAACTCGCATGCTCCACTATGGCAGTGCCTCAAGCGCTGCCGCCTCATACATCGGTTCCTTTTCCTGCTCAGAAGCCTGTTTCGTCAGCATCAGTCCGCGCACGACGCATCCGAGGAGGACCCACAAAAACCCGGCTTCCTCAATATAGGTCCAGCGGTCGCCGAAGAGATTATTTATCAGGCAACACGCCAGGGCTGTCACCAGCCCCAATCCGAGTGATTTCAGGAAGGGGTCGCTGCCGGTTCTAAATAGCCTGTAGGTAACTGCCCACATGCCGAACACAACCCATAAGAACAGCAGCAATCCGGCGATTCCGGTCTCGACCAGCACCTTGAGAAAGTAGTTGTGGGTATCGCGGTATTCGCTAACTCGATGCATGTATCCATAGGTATTGAATCCCGTGCCCAACAACGGATAGTGTGTCACCAGGTCCGCGGCGTCTTCCCACAATGTGACTCGGTCGGCCGCCGATGGTTCCAGTTCACTAGAACTCTCATTGTAGGTCGTTGTCACTCGCTCGTGAACCGACGCAGGAACGATGGCTTGCCAAGTTAAAAGAAAAGGGATCAGCAGTACAAGAATCTTTCTCTCTTTTAACAGAGCGAGGAACGTGACGCCGACCAAAAAGCCGGCGTAAGCCCCGCGGGAAAACGTCAGCATCAGGCAATAGGTCGTGAAGCCAGCAAGAGCAAGCGCCGCCAACCTCACCACTTTTCTTTTCTCATAGGCGCACAGTCCCAACAGCACCAAAGCGAATTGCCCGGCGAATGTGCCCGCCCCATTCGCCCCGGCGTATCCGAAGACGCCTCCCTCACGCATGGTGTACGTGAAATGCGACAGGTCATGTCCCCCGATGTTCGTATTGATGCTGCGATCCGCCACCAGCGCGGACAAACACATCAAAACGATGAGTATCTTCATCTGTTTAACGTCTTTGATTACGCTGACCACGAGAATGAAGGCGAGCGGCATGACCATGTAGTTCTTCCAGGCCGAAAACCGCGGATCCTCAGGAGAAAGCGGCATGTCTCCGCCGAGAAACATCCATCCCTGCCAGAGCGATACGTACAAGAAAATACAAAGGATGAAAAGGGGTTTGTTCAATGGATTCCTGCTGAGGAACCTGAAGTCCTTTCGAAACAAGATCCCCAGAATCACTCCGAGCAATATGATGTCGATGAGCTTGTTACCTAAAGGATACTGTATTATGCGGTAACGAATCTCTTGTAAGGGAAAGAATGGCACAATGAAGTAGATCCCAATTTCAGGCCGCCAAAACACCGAGGCGAGGAACGCCGCGATGGCGGCCAGATACAGGAACAACGGCATCGCGCCTTCTAGTCCGAAATGCATGTGACCCTCTCTAGGTCCTCGTTTCGCAAGCCGAGGTGAGGAACGAGTGCACCATTACTCGGAGCGGATTAAATCCGCAGCGGCCTCGCGATGGTCTCTCCACCCCAGCACGACGCACCACAGCCGGTGATAAAGGCGATCTCCCAGCACGCGCCGGATCGACTTCTTGACGCCCTGCTTCACCCGCAACCGGGAAAGGGCGCTGCTGTTGACCGTCAACAGCCTCCGCAACTCTTCCGGCCGGTCGTACAACGACGAGTTGACGCGCGGGATCACTTGGAGTCCTTGCCGCACCTCAATCCTCGTGCCCGGGTCTGACGTAAATACTCGACGATAGCCGGCCCGAGCACATGCGCTCAACACACGTACGTCCCAGCGTCCACCCGGCATGGAAATTGCATCTACGCTTGTCCCAACCTTCCGCTCGAGAAGCTCCTTGGAAACCGTCAGTTCGCGGTACAACTCCGCCTCGGAACAGCATGTCAGCAGCTTGTGCGTCAGACCATGGCAGCCGACCGCATGGCCGTTAGCGTATAGCTGCTTGACTTCTGACCAACACATGAAATCGGGACGAGTCTCGATCCATCCCGCAGTGACAAAAAACAATCCGGCATGACCATACTTGGTTAAAAGGCTGCTTGCCTGACCGTAGTTGGAGCTATGACCATCATCGAACGTGAACACAGGACGAAAGAAACGTGTTGGATCCTGTTCCGCGCTGGCGGCGACGCGCAGGTGTTCTTCAAACCTCGAGGCCGTAACCGTGTACGGATGCGCCGAGGGCCCATTCGTGACCCGGTGGTACATCAAATGCAGTACTGGGTGATCAGCATCCATCGCTAAAGCACGAAGCTCCTAAGAACATTTATCAAGAGTGCAGCATCATGGTTCATTGATTCCCTCACGACTGCCGGCGGTTCCGTCCGCCAGCGATTTCTTCCCGTACCTCGCCACAGAATCCTGGACGATCGAGGTTGTGAACACTGCCGCAGTCTCGCCCTGCGCGCGGCCGCTCAGCGATAGCGAATCCGGCGCGCGCCCGTATCTCTTCTGGACCAACCCGGCGGGGAGAATGTAGCGCTGGACTAACTCTCTGACGTCCCGGTCGAACACCATCAAGATCAGAGGATAGCCGATGCTGCCCACTAGAAGTCGTACGAGCAGGGATGCGATCGTGTTCTCGATGTGAATGAGGCGCAAGGCGCACGCGACCGTAGCGCCAGCCAGCAGGTAACGACCGATGGCGGAGTAGCTTATCGGAAATCGGAACGCCTTGAAGGCGGCGCGTGCCATGAGGATGATCCAGAAGGCGTAACTCAGAAACGTGGCGATCGCGGCGCCCAGAATGCCAATCCACGGAATCAGAACAATATTCAAACCGACGTTGAAGATGGCGGCCAGCGCGGTCGCATACGCCACCTTCATCGGTTGCCGGCGCAGCATCAAACTTGCCCTGAAGAAAACCTGCGATGCGCAGATCGTAAGACCCGCGACCAGCCAGGGCAGCAAGCTTTGAGCTTGCAGGT
Organism: Terriglobia bacterium; assembly: GCA_020073285.1. Taxonomy (GTDB): domain Bacteria; phylum Acidobacteriota; class Terriglobia; order Terriglobales; family Acidobacteriaceae; genus JAIQGF01. Next base: position 12,214 of record JAIQFM010000117.1, read on the forward strand.
ACTTGCGAGACGCCAGCAGGACAATGACATTGTCCGACAGTCCGGTCGACATCGCGACCACCCACGCCGCGGCCAGTACGAAGTAGGCAAAAGTGCGTCCCAGAAACTCCTTTGTCTCTTCCTCGCCGTGCTTGGTCCAAATCTCGACACATACGGGGAAAAAAGCCATGTTCAATGGAGTGAGAATGACGTCCTGGGCACACAGTGAAATGTTGTACGCCGCTGCGTAGTACCCGACCGCCTCCGTCCCGCGAAAAAACTGCAGCAGGAAGCGATCTCCGGAGTCCAGCACCACCCACGCTAATTCCGCCCACATCAGGGGCAGTCCGAACTGGATCAAGTTCCGCAGCAGTTTGGCGTCGAAACCGCTGACATCGGTGCCGGTTCGCCGCACGATCTCGGGAAACAACACCAGCAGCGCACCCGCTTCCGCGATCACCAGACCCAGAAGAAACGCCAATGCCGTACGCTGCCAGCGCAGTGCCAGGGCACAAATCGCGGCAACAGTCGCGATCTTAATGGCCACTTCCAGCACGTTGTAGGCGAGGGTTTTGCCTTCAACCTGCAGCATGTTCGCGTACATCGCCCGGACCGCTCGGACAACGAACAGAACACAGCCAAGCAGGAGCATCTTCTTGGCGGACGGCGGAAGCCAACCGGCCGGTACAGCCATCACGCCGATGACGAACACTGCCGCGCACGCGGCCGTCACAGCGGCGTTGCCGAAAAACACAGTGAAGAAAAATCCCTTTTTCTGCGCGGCGCCCTGTTGCGCAAACTTCAGTTCGAACCGCTGCACCGAGTTCTGCAGCCCTGCCTTCGACAAAACCGTAAAAATCAGGGCGGTCTGGAGAACTAGATTGATGGTTCCATAATCGGCAACCGAGAAGATGCGAGTGAATATAGGGAAGGAAACGAACCCGAGCACCATGAGCACAGCTCGACCGCCCAGATGATGAGAGGAGTGCCGGATCAGTTCACGAATATTTGCCATGAGTTATCGCGTTTCCCGAGGCGCGTCGCCGGGACCCGTGACACGCGGCGTCGCCTCGTCTGGCAGCGCCCGTCCCCACTGTCCCTCTGCGTTGAGCGCCATTTCACGCGTCCAAACGGCGTATCGGTTGGTCATGAAGTTGATAAATGCGACCAGGGTCGCAGCGCTCAGCACCAACACCGCCCGTGCAACTTCGGCCGGCCGTACGACTGTCCCTACTGCCGGCCACACCATGGCAATCGCGCCCAGGAGGTATCCGGCCGTCTGCAAGCCGGCGAACACTGTATAAGCAGGGCCCGGGACAAACCACGAACTCACCAGCATGGCGATAAGGGCAAACGGCACCAATAATCGGCACAGCTTGTGGCTTACAAACTCAAACCGTACCGGATTGCGGCCCGTC
>JAIQFM010000314.1 GCA_020073285.1 Terriglobia bacterium
CCGATTGCGATTTCGGTGCACACAGTCGTGTCGTGGGTGTTCGCCATGACCGTGCAGCCGATGTGGCACTCCAGCATCTTCGGTCCGTACTTCGTGGTGGGCGCAATTTTTTCCGGCATCGCGTCTTTGTTGATCGTGATGGCGCTGATCCGGAAAATCTACAACTTGCAGAACTACCTGAAGCCGATCCACTTTAACAATCTCGGCCTGCTATTGCTGGTGATGGCGTTGCTCTGGTTTTATTTCACATTCGCCGAGTTCATTACCACGTTTTACGGCAGCGATCCCAGCCACCTGGTTGTCTTCTATTCGAAGCTCAGTGGCCGCTATGCCGTACCTTTCTGGACGATGGTGGTGACCTGTTTCATCATCCCGGTCGGCATTCTTGCCCGCCGGAAAACGCGCACCATCACGGGATGCGTGATTGCCTCGATCTCGGTGAACATCGGCATGTGGCTGGAGCGGTTCACGATCGTCGTGCCCACCTTGTCTCAACCCCGCCTGCCCTGGGCGAAAGCCAGTTACTCGCCGACGTGGGTGGAGGTCGCCATCACCATCGGCTTTGGCGCCACCTTCATGTTCCTCTACATGCTGTTCACGAAATTCTTTCCCATCGTGTCCATCTGGGAAGTGCAGGAGGGCCGTGAAATGGCGGTTTCCGAGGTGGTCGCGCGCGTTGAGTCGTATTTTCCCGGTGAAGTGCTCCCCTCGGCCTGACCACCGGCAAGCGAGTGACGCGTACTGGTTGGTACGAATTTCGGACACAAGCGGCGGAATCGGACATGCAATCCATCTGCGCTGATTCCTCCTATCGAAGCACAAATACCCCGTTTCATTGAAAGCACGTAGCGCCGGACATTTTCCGAAATGGACCCGAATGGATATGCAAGTGCTACTCGAACGCCAACTGGCCACAAGACACACTCTTCCACGCCGGCGCTGCCGCGTGTTGCGAGTTGTAGCGCTGAAGCGGATTTGTGGAAGTGCGCCAGTCAGGATTATGTGCGGCCCCGTTAGGCGGCCCGTCCGCATGCCAGAGGAGCGAAGGATGCCCAAGTTAAATCAGTTCTTTGCGCGGTGCGCGCTGGTCGTCGGCCTTCTCGGGTTCGTGCCCGCGATGGCACAGGTGGATCGGTCCCTTAAAGGGGATCAGAATTGTACCGTCTGCCACGACGAAAGCTGGAGAACGCCGGTTCTCTCGATCTATCAGACCAAACATGGCGTGAAGGCCGATGAGCGCACCCCCGGCTGCCAGTCCTGCCACGGCGAGAGCGCCGAACACCAGAACGATCCGGGCAACAAGTCGCCGGATGTCGTTTTCGGAGCCAAGTCGAAGAAATTGTCGTCTGCGGAGGTGAGAAACGCAGCCTGTCTTACCTGCCACGAGTCCCGCATTCTTCCCCGGACGAACTGGTCGGGCAGCCAGCATGAAACCCGCGGCGTCGCATGCAGCGATTGCCATGAGGCACACGTCCCCATCCAGAGGGTGTTCAACAAGCTGACGCAGCCCGAAGTCTGCTTTGCCTGCCACACAACCCAGCGGGCACAGATTCGTCGCTTCTCGAGGCACCCGATCGCGGAAGGCAAAGTGACGTGTTCCAACTGCCACAATCCGCACGGCTCGACCGGTCCGACGCTGCTCGTGAAGAACTCGGTTAACGAGACCTGCTACACGTGTCATGCGGAAAAGCGCGGCCCCTTCCTCTGGGAGCACGCCCCTGTTGTCGACGACTGCACCAACTGCCACACGCCGCACGGCTCGAATCTGCCGCCGCTCTTGAAGATGCGCTCACCGATGCTCTGTCAAACCTGTCATAGCGGTGATCACGGCAAGAATCTTTACAGTGGAGCCAACCTGCCGAGCGGGAACGCGACAACCGTCAATGGCCGGCTACCGCTGGCGAGCCAGAGCCCGCCCGCTCAGGGGAACTACCGAGGGTGCCTGAATTGCCACTCGCTGGTCCACGGCTCGAATCATCCGGCCGGCGCTAAATTCCAGCGATGACCATATCGAATCGGGGAAGGATGCAATCATGAACGATAAGAATAGAAAAGATCTTGTCACCCGTTCGGTGCCGGCTGTGCGCGGCGCGCTTATCGCCATCGTTCTGCTGCTGGTCGTGGCCGGCTATCAGGTCAATGCGGTTGCGCAAACGACTGCTGCGAGTCAGACCACGCCGGAAAAAAAGGTTGCGATCGGTGTTGGCGGCGTCAGCGACAGCTCATTCAAATTCGGCGAATACAACGGCCTGCAGAATCAAGGCCCCTTGGGCGTCGGCAGTTTCGACCTGCGCGGCGGTGCCGCCTACGACAGTGGCAGTACGTGGCGCTGGCGCCTCACCGGCACAAATCTCGGCCTCGAAACTCGCAATCTGTTCGCCGAGTTCGGGAAACAGGGCAAGTTCCGGCTCAACTTCGGCTATGACGAGCTGCTGGCGAACCGCTCCGACACCTACCAGACGCCGTACCTGGGCGCGGGTACCAATAACCTTACTTTGCCGGCAAATTGGGTCGCGCCCAAGGTGCCGCAGGTAAACGCGAACAATGTCAATTTCCGGTCGTTCGATCCGATCGCGGGAACGGGAAGCGTCATCAACAGTGCAGGCGTGCTGACGGCGCCTACTGCGGCTCAGTTAGCCACGCTGGCCAATATACGTGCGGCCGATGTTCCGGATTTCCACAACGTTGATCTCGCTACCAAGCGCACCAGGATCGACGCCGGGTTCAGCTACAGCCCCGATCAACAATGGGACATTCCGATAAGCTTCCGTTATGAGCATAAGGCGGGCCGCAAGGCGCT
>JAIQFM010000118.1 GCA_020073285.1 Terriglobia bacterium
GATCGGGCGGGCGAGCCGGCGTACACGGATTTCATCGAGGCGGTGCGGAAAGGCAAGTTGTCAGTGGTGATTTCGGAGTTGTGAGTTAAAGACTAACCGCAAAGGACGCGAAGGGATGCGTGCTACCGTAAAGGTGGTCGACAGGCGTGGTGACGTGCTCAACCTGCGGCCCACTTAGCAGCAGACTCTGGAGGCGGTCAAAGTCCTCACGGCCGATTGTCACTTTCAGGGTGTCCGCTATTTCTTCGCAGGCGTGGGCTCGCCGACGCGGGGCGAGACCTTGAAGGCCATCTGGCGATGTGGCAGATCGGCGTCCTCGATGACGTGGTCACCGTGCAGTACCTCGCCATCGAGGATCTTGAGCGCCAGCGGGTCCTGGATCATGCGCTGGATGGCGCGCTTGAGCGGACGCGCGCCGTACTGCACGTCGTAACCCTCTCTGAACACCAGCTCTTTCGCCGCATCCGTCAGTTCGATGGAAATCTTGCGCTCGGCCAGCAGGCGGCGCAGATTTTCCAGTTGCAGCTCGACGATGCGCGTCAACTGCTCCTTGCCCAGCGGGTTGAAGACGATGATGTCGTCCACTCGGTTGAGGAACTCGGGCTTGAAGCTGGCCTGCACCACCTGCATCACCTGCTGACGCGCGCGCTCAAAGGCCGCGGGCGTGGCCAGGTTTTCCGGCGTCAGGTACGCGGCGCCGAGGTTGGAGGTCATGATGATGATGGTGTTCTTGAAATCCACGGCGCGGCCCTTGCCGTCGGTGAGGCGGCCATCGTCCATGATCTGCAACAGCACGTTGAAGACGTCGGGATGCGCTTTTTCGATTTCGTCGAAGAGCACGACCGCGTAGGGGCGGCGGCGCACGGCTTCGGTGAGCTGGCCGCCTTCCTCGTAGCCGACGTAGCCGGGAGGCGCGCAGATGAGGCGGGCGACGGCGTGCTTCTCCATGTACTCGGACATATCGATGCGCACCATGTTGTGCTCGTCGTCGAAGAGAAACTCGGCGAGGGCGCGGGCGAGCTCGGTCTTGCCGACGCCGGTGGGGCCGAGAAAGATGAACGAGCCAATGGGACGGCGTGGGTCGCTGAGCCCGGCGCGCGAACGCCGGATGGCGCTGGCGACTTTCTCCAGCGCCTGGTCCTGGCCAACGACACGCTGGCGCAGGCGGTTCTCCATGTCCACCAGCTTCTTGACCTCGCCTTCCAGCATCTTGCTGACGGGAATGCCGGTCCACTTGCTGACGATGCGGGCGATATCCTCCTCGTCCACTTCCTCCTTGAGCATGCGGGTGGCCTTGCCGTCGGCCTGCGCGTTGAGCCGGTCGAGTTCGGCCTGGAGTTGCGGCAACTCGCCGTACTGGAGCTGCGAGGCGCGAGTGTAGTCGCCCTTGCGGATGGCGGCTTGCTCATCGAGCTTCAGCTTCTCGAGCTTTTCCTTCAACTCGCGAATGCGGTTGATGGAACCCTTCTCCTGCTGCCAGACGGCCTTCAGGCGGTTGGACTCTTCGCGCAGGTTGGCTAACTCCTTCTCCACGGCGGTGAGACGCTCGCGGGAGTTGGGATCGCTCTCCTTCATCAGCGCCTGGCGCTCGATTTCCAACTGGGTGGCGCGGCGCTCGAGCTGGTCGATTTCCGTGGGCATGGAATCGATCTGGATGCGGAGCGAGGCGGCGGCCTCGTCAATCAGGTCAATGGCCTTGTCGGGAAGGAAACGATCGCTGATGTAGCGGTGGGAGAGGGTGGCGGCGGCCACAATCGCCGAATCCTTGATGCGCACGCCGTGATGGACTTCGTAGCGCTCCTTGAGTCCGCGCAGGATGGCAATAGTGTCCTCGACGTTGGGTTCGCCAACGAAGACGGGCTGGAAGCGGCGCTCCAAGGCGGGGTCCTTTTCGATGTACTTGCGAAATTCGTTGAGCGTGGTGGCGCCGATGGCGCGCAGTTCGCCGCGGGCGAGCGCGGGTTTGAGCATGTTGCTGGCGTCAATGGCGCCTTCCGCGGCGCCGGCGCCCACCAGCGTGTGCAGCTCGTCGATGAAGAGGACGATCTTGCCTTCCGATTCCTCGATCTCCTTGAGCACGGCCTTGAGACGGTCTTCGAACTCGCCGCGGTACTTGGCGCCGGCCAGCATGGCGCCGAGGTCGAGTCCGACGACACGCTTGTTCTTCAGGGCTTCGGGGACGTCCCCGGAAATGATGCGCTGGGCCAGGCCTTCGACGATGGCGGTCTTGCCAACGCCGGGCTCGCCGATCAATACCGGATTGTTTTTCGTGCGGCGGGAAAGCACCTGCACGAGACGGCGGATTTCTTCGTCGCGGCCGATGACGGGATCGAGCTTGCCGCGGCGGGCGAGATCGGTGAGGTCTTTGGCGTAGCGCTCCAGCGCCTGGTACTTGGCTTCAGGATTCTGGTCGGTGACGCGCTGATTGCCGCGCACGGCGGTGAGCGCCTTGAGCACGGCATCGTGGGTGGCGCCGTGGCGCGCGAGCAGTTCCTGCGCCGGGTCGCCACGCTGGTCGGTCATGGCCAGCAGCAGGTGCTCGGTGGAGACGTACTCGTCCTTGAAGTTGTCGGCTTCCTTGAACGCCTGGTCGAGCAGGCGCTGCCCGGCGGGCGACAGAGCGGGCTGCGCGGCGGCCCCGGAAACGCGCGGCAATCTTTCCAGGATCTGGTTCGCCTGCGCCAGCAGAGCCTGCGGGCCGACACCGAACTTCTCCAGCACGGGGCCGACGATGCCCTCCCGGTCTTCCAGCAAGACGACCAGCAGGTGTATGGGCAGCAGGTCGGGGTTGCCGCGCTGGGAGGCGGTTTCACTGGCGCGCTGGACAGCTTCCTGCGCCTTGACGGTTAGTTTGTCCCAACGGATTGGCATGTTTTCTAAGCTCTCAGCTCTCAGCTAAAGACGGCTGGCACTGAAGGCAGCTTATTCGTGTCGGTTTTCGGTTTTCGGTTCCAAACTGCGAACTGATGAACAGCACTACAGAATTGATGCTTGCAGTGCGAGGAAAAAACCTAGGGAGACGGTGACAATCAGCCGTCTCCCCGCTTTGCCGGCTGCTGAAACCCGCCCTGGTCAAACCTGGGCAAGGACGCGGCACCCGGCACAATCGCTGATGGTTCTGAACACTTTTATTCAACCTCAGGGCAAATGTCGCGCCGTGCCTCCGGCACTCGGAAGATTCTAACGCCGATTTACCCAGGGTTGGCACCCTGGGCTACCAGCGTGCGTCCCTGCGGGACTGTGGCTGCGTTACGCCGCCTTGCCCTTGGCTTCCAGCGTCTTCTGGCCGATGCCGATTTTGATCTGCTTGGGCTTGGCTTCGGCTTTCTTGGCCAGCTTGATTCTGAGCACGCCGCTGTCGTAGTCGGCGGTGACGCTGTCCGTGTCCACCGTGTTGGGCAAGGTAAAAGCGCGATAGAAGCTACCATAACGCCGCTCCACGCGGTGGAAGTTTTCCTCTTTCTCTTCCTTTTCGAACTTGCGCTCGCCGCGCACGGTCAGGGTGTTGTTCTCCAGGCGGACGTCGACGTCCTTCTGATCGATGCCCGGGACTTCGACCTTGAGGGTGATGTTGTGCTCGTCCTCGTAGATGTCCACCGGGGGAACGAAGGTAGTTGTGGTCAGGTTCTCTTCCGCGCTGGCCGGGCTGTAGGCGCCCTGGAACAGACGGTTCATGCGGTTGGTAATCAGATTCAGTTCCTGGAAGGGATCCCAACGGGCGATAGCCATAGCAAGTTTCTCCTTGAAATTGGTGGTTAACTCGCCTCAAGCGCAACGCTTGGAGGTCGGCATCAATATCTGACAGTTACAGATCATAAAATCTTAGTGTATTATTGTCAAGTATTGTTTGGTTTGTATTTTGTGTAAGTTACATGAATAGATGCCGAGGTTGTGGCTGGCCGATTCCTGTGAGAGAAACCACAGAGATCCCTCAACTCGGGTTTCCCGCGCACGACCACCCCAGCACGCCAAAAGCGGGCGTGCCGGGGACCCCGGTAAGCGCGCGGGAGCCCTCCCTCGTTCGGGATGACATCGGGTAGGAATTCGGGATGACATCGCGGTGGAGAGTGGTTATTTCTTTTCGGTGCGGACGAGACGCAGGGTGAGGGTGCCCCAGAACAAGCGGGCGCGCATCTGCACCGGGATGTGCCGGGCGTCGTCGGAATACCAGATCCAGACACGGCCGCGGCTCTTGAGCGGGCCGGAGGAGGCTTGGGGAGAGACGCGAATGGTGGCAAAGGTACCGGCCGGGGTCTTGATGTTCTCGCGGGCTTCGACGTGGGCGCGAACTTCCACGGTTTCGCCGCCGTCGTTGAGCGGGAAGGTATAGGCGGCGTCGGGTGTGAGAGGCAGCGAGCCGACGTAGAAGATGCCGCCGATGACGTCGGTGACGCAGCCGGGGATATCGCGTTCGGCGTGCTTGGCGTCGCCGCTCTTGAGGTTGGTTTCGTCGAGCACGGCGCGACGGCGCGGGTAGTCGAAGTTGATCAGGGTTTCGCGGGCGCGAAAGCCTTCCTCGGTGTGCTTGGCGATGCTGATGGAACAGAAGGTGCGGCTGTCGACGACGGATTGGAAGCGGTCGTGGACGGGATAGAGCACGGCGACCACGCCGCTGGAGTCGGCGGTGGCGGAGACGCGCTCGTTGTCGCCGGCCGGCTCCACCGTGATGCGTGCGGTGCCGGCGGTCCAGAGGCGCCACTCGGCGTCGTACACCAACACTTGGCCATTGGGGAATGAATAATTCTCCGGCGGAGGATGGATCTGCGCGACGGGGCCAATGGTGGATGTCGGTAGCTGACCGGCGAGCCTGACACCGAGGCCGGCACACAGCATTGCGCAGGCGGTGGCGAGCAGAAGTCGTTTCATCACGTAGGACAGGCTAACGGCCGGCCCAGAGCAGCCTGGCCGCCAAAGCCGCGAGCATCGCGGCGGTACCGAAGAGAGCATTGTACTCGCGATGCTGGCGATAAAGTTCGCGGGAGAAGGAACCCGCCGTGGCGGAGGGATTCCGGAAACGGGGGAGCAGGCGCGGCACAGCGCGAGCGTAAGCTTCGAACTGGGGAAAACGCGAGCGCAGGAAGGCCTCCTCGGAGCGGATGACCGGGATGTAAATGGCTACGAAAAGCACGCCGAGGGCGAGCACGATCCAGCCGCTGCGGGCGGCCACGGCGAACCCAGCGGCGATGACGATGGATCCGAGGTAGAGAGGATTGCGAGTATAGGCGTACGGGCCGGACATGGTGAGCTGGGAATTCTTGCTGATGTGTCCGGACGCGACGGCACGTACCGCAACGCCGGCGAACGCGATGCTGCCGCCGATTGCGATGGAAAGCCACATCGGGTGCGCCAGCCACAGGTAGAGCGCGGCGAAGACGAAGCCGAGGGGAACACGGATGCGGCGCGCGATGTGGGACCAGGTCGTCAACGCGGGCGGACCTCGGCCGTTTGCGCCAGCAGATAACGGGCGGCGCCGATTACCTCAGCGGCGGTAATTTGCAACAGACCCGCTTCCGGTTCTTTTTCGTGCGAAGTCGTGGTCCGACTGAGGGGACTGCGCAGCACGATGGCGCGAGGGCTGTAAGGGCCGGTGCGGGCGGGGTTGGTGGGACCGAACAACGCGACCACGGGAACGCCGAGAGCGGCCGCCAGGTGGACAGGGCCGGTGTCGCCGCCGATGCAGAGGCGCGCGTGCCGGCAGAGGGCAATGAGTTCGGCGACAGTGGCGGGCAGGGCAATGGCCGGAGGGACAATCCCACCCTGTCGCGGCCCCTCGCCTCGCTTCGGGGCAGGCTCCCCCGGCCGCGACAAGGGTGGGGCAACCGCGCTAGGAACCGTGTTGGCGGCGCGTTCCACGTCCCGCGCCAGCGATTCTTCGCCGGGACCGAAGTTCACGATGGTGCGCAGGCCGTGAACGGCAAGCGCGCGTACCACTTCAGCGTAGCGCTCGGCGGGCCAGCACTTGGCGCCCCACCCGGCGCCGGGATTGACGATCGCCAAGCTGGAAAGACCGTGGGAACGCAGTTGCCGATCGACAGCGCGCTCGGCGGCGGGATCGCGCGGGATGGGGAAGACTTCCGCTTCCCCGAGTCTGAGTTCCGAGCCACCCACATCTGCCAACGGCGGGCCGATGTGGGGCACCCAAGACTGTTCGGCAAGAGAAATATTCTGCTCGACCACGTGGCGGCCGCGGGCGGCGACCTGGTGGGTGTAGAAGAGCGTCGCCGGTTTTTCACGCGGCTGCATGAAGCCGAGGCGTCGCGGGGCGCGTGAAAGCTGCGCCAGGATGGCGGATTTCCACGCACCCTGGAAATCAATCGCGATGTCATAACGCAGGGCGCGAAGTTCGCGGACAGCATCGCGGGCTGCGCGCCAGGTTTCGCCGGACAGCAGGGCAGTGCGCCAAGCGAGCGTGTCCACCGCGTGAATCATGTCCACCAGCGGCTTCTCGGGCGAGAGCGGGCCGGAGATGGCGGCTGCGGAGGAGAGGAGCGCGGCCCAGCGCCGCTCCACCGCCCAGCCGATGGCCGCGCCGGGAAAGACGCGGCGCAGCGCGGCCACCGCTGGCAGAGCGTGAATGATGTCGCCCATCGAACCGAGGCGCACCACCAGCAGATTCACGGCCGCTCCTTGCGGCCGATGCGGGAGATGAACTCGGTGGCGGAATGGTCCTTGGGATCGCCGACGATGGCGATGCGTCCGCCGCATTCCAGGACCGTGTCGCGCTCGGGAACATTTTCCAGAGTGTAGTCGGCGCCCTTGGCGTGGATGTCGGGGCGGATTTCGCGGATGAGGGCGCGCACGTCGGGCTCGGGAAAGATGACCACGGCGTCCACGTCGGCGAGGGCGGCCAGGATTTCGGCGCGCTCGGCGGCGGGCATGAGCGGACGGCCGGCGCCCTTCAACCCGCGCACAGACTCGTCCGCATTCAGGCCGACCACGAGTTTGCCGCCGAGTTGTTTGGCAGCGCGCAGGTAGCGAATGTGACCGACGTGCAGCAGGTCGAAGCAGCCGTTGGTCAGGATGATGCGCTCGCCGGCGCGGCGCCACTCCTCGACGCGGCGGCGGAGTCGATCGCGGGTGAGGATCTTGTTTTCGAGCGCGTTCATTTTCCGCTGAAGAACCCAGAAAAGCAGATTCCTCGCGGGCTAAAGCCCGCTCGGAATGACAAAAATCAAGGCCTTCTCGGCGCGGCTGAAGCCGCGCCCCTTCAAGACCTAGGGCGGGGCACTCGCGTGCTCCACGGCCTGCAAAAGCTCTTCGCGGCTGAGGGTGGCGGTGCCACGCTTCATGACCACGATGCCACCCGCAAAATTGGCGAGGCGCGCGGCCTCTTCGGCTTCGGCGCCGGCAGACAGGGCAGCGGTGAAGGTGGCGATAACGGTGTCACCCGCGCCGGTGACGTCGGCCACCTGGTCGCTGCCGTGAATCGGAATCTCGACCGGCTTGTGCTTGCGGGTGAAGACGACCATGCCGTCGCGTCCGCGGGTAATGACCAGCGACTCCAGCTTCATGCGTTCGAGAATTTTCTTGCCGGCGGTCATCAGACGCGCCGAATCGTTGCCGATGCGGATGCCGAGCGCCTGCTCGACCTCGGGTTCGTTGGGCGTGGCGGCGGTCGCGCCGGCGAACTCCAGTAGGCGGTAGCGCGAGTCGAGCGTGATCGGCATGTCCTTGAGAGTGCCGCGCGAACGCAGATCCTTGAGCATCTGCGGGGTGGCGGCGCCGTAGCCGTAATCGGAGATGAGCAGCGCGTCGGAGGCGCGGAGGAAGCGGTTGGCGGAGCCAACCAGGTCCTGCTGGTGCATGAAATCGAGTTCGCTTTCCGGCTCGCGGTCCACGCGGACCACCTGCTGGCGCGCGGTGTGGGTCATGCCGGCGAGGATGCGCGTCTTGGTTACCGTGGGGTGGCCCTTCAGGCGCAGGATGCCGGAGGTGGAGATGCGCTTCTGGCGGAAGGCGCGGAGCAGCAGGCGCCCGGGCTCGTCGTCGCCGACCACGCCCACCGGCAGCACGGTGACGCCGAGCGCGGCGAGGTTGTACACCGCGTTGCCACCGCCGCCCGGGACCACGGTGCGGTCGCGGTGCCGGAGGATGAGCACCGGGGCCTCGCGCGAGACACGGGAGATTTCGCCGTAGATGAATTCGTCGGCAACGAGATCGGCCACGACGGTGACGGTGAGGCGCGGAAAGGCGTCCACGATCTTGCGCAGGCGATCGGATTGTTTGGTGCTTTTCAAGGGCGTTGTCGGTTATCAGTTGGCGGTTGTCGGTACCGGAGGTACTCTCGGAGCCGCTGCGAACGCGCAGGCATTTTCTCACGATACCGGTTTCCCGCGACTCTTCAGTGTTTCCAGCAGGTAATCCAGCGCGCGCGGGGCGTCGGCGAAGTCCATCTTCACCGGGACAACCGACAACGGCTTCAGCGACGAGAGAAAGCCGCCGAGATTGACCGCGTCTTTCTCGGTGGTAACGAACCCGCCGGCCTGGTTCTGCTCGGCGACGAATTGCAGGTCGCGGAGGTCCTTGTCCGTGTAGGGGTGGTGGTCGGGGAATACGACCTCGGCGGAAACATCTATTCCCGCCTTGCGGAGCTGCGCGAAGAAACCTTGCGGGCGGGCGATGCCGCAGAAGGCGAGCGGATGCGGCGGCAGGTCGCGCGTGAGAATTCCGCGGCGGACGCGCCACACGGTCTTGCCATCGAGCGGGAAATTGGCGGGATCGGCGCCGCTGGCGAGCACGACGGCATCGGCGCGGCGCAGCGAGCCGAGCGGCTCGCGCAGGCGCCCGGCGGGCAGCAGGCGATCGCGGGCATCGTCGGGGGTGACCAGCACAATGTCGAAGTCGCGGGCGAGTTGGCGGTGCTGAAAACCGTCGTCGAGCAGGTGCAGTTGCGGTCCGAAGCGCTGTTCGGCAAAAATGCCGGCGGCGTGACGGTCTTCGCCGAGAATGACCGGGATTTGCAAGCGGCGCGCGATGAGCAGCGGCTCGTCGCCGAACTCGCGCGGCAAGCCACCGGGATCCACCAGTGCGACGCCGCTGGTCTGGCGGCGGTATCCGCGCGAGAGCACGTTGAAGGCGACACCGCGGGAGTGGAGCAGCTCGCCGAGCAAAATCACGAACGGGGTTTTGCCCGAGCCGCCGACGGAGAGATTGCCGACGCTGACCACCGGGCCCTTGAGGTGTCTAGCGGGGAGAGCGCCCGCGTCGTACAGAGAGTTGCGCAGGCGGACCGCGCCGCCGAACACGCTGGAGAGGATGCGCGTCGCCATCAGGTCTCCAGCCGCGGAGAAATTTTGGACGCGGCAGCGCGAGCGGTGGCGGCGGCGGTTCGCTCCGCCAGCAGCGATTCGAGCGCGGCAAGGGTGCGAGCGGTGGCGCCAGAATTGGCGCACAGAATTTCACGCGCGCGCGCGCCGAGACGGTGGCGGCGGGTCTGGTCGGCAAGCAAGTTTTGAAACGTCGGTGCAAGTTCGTCGGCGTTGGCGATCACCACGGCGTCGGCGTGGCGGAAGAGGGCGACCATGTCACGGAAATTTTCCGTGTGCGGACCGACCACGATGGCCACACCGTGCTGCGCCGCTTCCAGGATGTTGTGTCCGCCCTTGGGCACCAGGCTGCCACCAACGAAAGCGATGTCGGCGAGAGCGTAGGTCGAGGCAAGTTCGCCGATGGTGTCCAGCAAGAGGATGCCTGGGCCGATCGGTTGCGAAGCGTCCCACTGCGATCTGCGCCAGGAGTGCACGCCCGAAGCGGCTAACAGTTCCGCAACTTGCGCGAAGCGCTCAGGATGACGCGGCGCAACAATCATCAGCGCCTTGGGAAAGCGCTCCCGCACGGCTGCGAACGCGCGCAGCACGATGGACTCCTCGCCTTCGACCGTGCTGCCACAGACGAGGACGGGAAAAGACCCACATTTGCCAAACCCGGGCAAATGTGGGGCACCCTCAACATCACCCTCGACGGTACCCTCGACGAAACGAACGTTGGTGAGAGCGGATTTTAGCTGGGCAACCAGCGGTGATTCGGCCGGCGGCTTGAGGTCGAATTTCAAGTTGCCGCTGACCTGCACGCGCTCGGCGGGCGCGCCGATCTCGATAAGGCGGCGGCGGTCCTCGTCACTCTGGGCGAGAAACAGGTCGACTTCATGCAGCGCGGGCGCAATCAGCGTACGAAAACACCGGTAGCGCGGGAAAGAGCGGTCGGAGATGCGCGCGTTGACCACCGCAACGCGCGCGCCGGATTGCCGCGCCAGGCGCAGGAAGTTGGGCCAGAATTCGGTTTCGGCGATTATCACCAGCTCAGGACGCAGCGCGCGCAGATAGGGGCGCACGGCGAAGGCGAAGTCCAGCGGGAAGTAGAAAACATTGGCCTCGCCGAAACGGTCGCGCGCCAGCTTCTGCCCGGTCAAAGTCGTGGTCGAGATGACAATGCGGTACGAGGGCGCGCGCGGCTGCAATTCGGAGATCAGCCCGCTAATCGCGAGCACCTCGCCGACCGAGACCGCGTGCACCCAAATGGTGGGGCGTCGCTCGGGTTGGCGGAGGCGCGCGGGTACGCGTCCGAGGCGCTCGCCCAATCCCGCGCGATACTTGCCGTGGCGCAACATGCGTAGCAGCCAGACGGGCGAGGAGAGCAGCAGGGCCAAGACGGCCAGCGCGCTGTAGAGCAGATACATGGGTGAAGGGATATTCTAAATACAGTTTCGAGTTTCAGTTTCAGTTTCAGCAGGGTTACTGCGGGAGCCTTCCCTCGATCGGGATGACATCGGCTAAACAAAAGATGAAACGGCCCTAACCACGGATGAACATGATCAGCGGGAGCTCTCCTTCGCTCGGGATGACATCGGCCCGGCCGCCTGAAATTGAAACTGAAACTGCTTCGCCATTTGCGGCGGCGGCGGTAGAGGCTTGATAATTAAGTTATGGATTGGTCGAAAAGCCGTCTGTGGCTGATGAGCGTGGTACTGCTGCTGGCGACACTGGCCGTTGCCAGCAAGGAATATAGGCCGCCGAAGGCGTTTCCGGCGAAGACCTACCCGGCACGTGACGAACACCCGACGGAAAACGTCACTATCGCCGCCGATCCTTATGACATGCCGGACAAGGCGGGGTCCGTGTTCACGCTGCCCTACCGGGAGAAGGGCTACCTGCCGATCTACCTGGTCATCACCAATGACGGCGAGCAACCGGTTTCGCTGGTGCGCATGGAATTCAGCCTGGTGACGGCCAACCGCACCAAGCTGCGGCCGGCGGACACCGACGATCTCTACCGGCGGTTCTCGCGGGTCAAGCATCGTGGCGACGAGCCCAGCCGTAATCCGCTGCCCATTCCGCTGCCGCGCAAGAGCGATGCCGGGCTGCCCAAAGGCGGCGCCGAGGAGATCCAGAACTCGCAGTTTCGCGCCAAAGCGGTTGAGCCGCGCAGCACGCAGGCGGGATTCCTGTTTTTCGACGTCGGCGAAATGAGCCAGCCGCTGGCGGGCGCGCACCTGTATGTCACCGGGGTACGCGACGGCAACGGTTCCGATTTGATGTTTTTCGACATTGCGCTGGAGAAATATCTGACCTACCGCCCCGCAACTTCCACTAAGTAGGAGGGTTGATTGATATCGACTCCAAGGAAATCTTAAACTCATTCGTTGGTTTCTCTTTTGCGGAGGGAATCATGCGTTCCGCTGTTCGCGGCAGGGTTGTCGCCGGGATCCTCTTCACCTTGGTTTTGCTTTCCCTCGTGGTGCTGACCGCGTGCGGCAGCACAACCAACATCCAAGGCAGCCTGAATCGGTCTACGGGCGGCATGGTGCAGGTCACCATCGGCGATGCGCCGAGCGACCGCATTGCCGCCTTCTCGATCACCATCAACTCCATCTCCCTGGCCACCGACGCCGGCAATTCGGTGTCCCTGGTGTCATCGCCGGTCACGGTCGAGATCACGCAGTTGAGCGGAACCACGCAGCCGGTGGCGACGCTCACCATCCCCGCGGGAACATACACGAAAGCCTCGATCACGCTGGGGACGGCAACCGTCACGCTGGTGGATCCCGCCACCGGGGAAGCCTCGCAGAAGACACTGCCCGCGCCGCCCACGGTGACGCTGACGCTGAACCCGGCGTTCGCGCTGAGTGTTTCGCCGCTGGTGCTGAACCTGGACTTGAATCTGGCGAGCTCGATCACCATCGATGCTTCCGGGAATATCGGCTTCAATCCGAGATTCATCGAAACGCACGGGCCACTGGGCGGTCCGGGAACCACGCCCACCCCGCTCAATGGCGGCCTGGAGCACCTGTTCGGAAACGTGAGCAGCGTATCCGGCAGTTCATTCACGCTGGCGATCGGGAACCAGACGCTGACTTTCACCACCAACGGCAGCACTCAATTCGCGAATCTGAGCGGGGTCGGCCAGATCACAGCGGGCATGCTGCTGATAGTCAGCGCGCAGACGCAATCCGACGGCAGCCTGCTGGCCACCCGCGTGGCAGCGATCAATGTAATTCCGACCAGCATCGGTGCGCTGGGGCTGGTGCGCACGGTCAATCGCACGACTTCGCAGTTGCAGCTTTTCGTGCGGCGTGCAGCGGGAACGGCACTGACGCCCTTTGTCGGTGCGGGATTGCTGGTGGACTTCAATAGCAATACCGCGTTTCGCTTTGACAGCGACGGCGTGGACCTGAGCAATCTGCCGTTCATCCCGGCGTTTGCGGCCGACAACATCGCGCCGGGACAATTCGTTGAGGTAGATACGACATCGCCTCCCGTCGGCACGACGACGGTCATCGGAGGCCTGAGCGGAATTGAGATCGCCGCCACGCAGATCACCCTGGAGCAGGAGCCGCTGATCGGAATCGTCTCGGGCTATACCGGTGGCGCTACCTTCACGTTGAATTTGCCGGCGGATTCCGTGTTCGCGATCGTCACCAAGGCGACTGCGGTAACGGTGTACAAGCAACCGGGCACCGTGAACCTGACGAACATCAGCAACGGCTCGACGGTGATCGTGCGCGGCCTGCTGTTTGTGGATAGCGGAACGTACAAAATGGTGGCGGGACGGATACTGGCAACGCCATAAGAAAGGACTAGCCACGGATTGCCACGGGTAAAAAGGCGTCAGCGAATTCGCTCACGCCTTTTTTCTTGTTTCCGATCCGTGATAACCCGGGGGGGGTATGTACCTCAGCGGCTAAAGCCGCAGTGGCGCCGCATCCTTTTCCGACAGGCCTGAAGTGCGTGCGTGAGAGCTTCAGTCGTGCCTACGGCACTGGGAGATTTTTCCACCATGCCCCGCCGCTGAAGCGGCGGGCTATTTTGTGTGCCGAGCATGTTCGACAGCTGGGAGGTGAAAGTCCTCTTCACAACCGGATGGAGGTGAAGTGATAGCGAAGCGCAAGGGCGTCGTCGCGAGGCGGGGTCTGAAAG
>JAIQFM010000119.1 GCA_020073285.1 Terriglobia bacterium
TCGGCCAAGGATGGCGGCACGCAAGTGTGGGTGGCGGATTTCGATGCGGCGGCGGTCGCGCTCGGCACGCCGCAGAAGATCACCAGCATTTCCACCGAAGCGGGCGGAGAGCTGTGGTCGCCGGACGGGAAGTACATCCTGTTCACTTCCGAGGTGTATCCGGATTGTCCGGACGACGCCTGCAACAAGCGGCGCGACGAGCAAAAAGCCAAGGCGCAGGTAAAGGCGGCGATCTTTCGCGGGCTGTTCTTCCGGCACTGGTCGAATTACACCGGCGACAAGCGCACGCACATCTTCATTCAGCCGGTAGCGGGGGAACCCACATCTCACAAAAGCGGCGAGATGTGGGGCACCACAGCGCGGGATCTGACGCCGGGAGATCACGATGCGCCGCCGTTCTCGCTCGGCGGGCAGGACATGTACGCCTTCTCGCCGGACTCGCAGGAGGTGGCGTTCACCAGCAACATTGACGAGGTGGAGGCGATCTCGACCAACAACGAGATTTTCGTGGTGCCGGTGACGGGTGGCGCGCCGAAGAAGATTTCCACCTCGCCGGGCTCGGATTCGACGCCGCTATATTCGCCTGACGGGAAGTACATCGCGTGGCGCATGCAGGAAACGCCGGGGTACGAGAGCGATCGCTTTCAGTTGGTGCTGTACGACCGCAAGACGGGGCAGATTCGCTCGTTGACCAAGTATTTTGACCGGTGGGTGGGGAGCTTCGTGTGGGCGCCGGATGGAAAGGCAATTTACTTAAACGCGGAGAATCAAGGCGAGTCGCCAATCTACAGCGTCTCCTTGGAAAGCCCTGGCATCGTTTTCGGGATTGTGAACGGACATAACGACGACCTGACAATTACAAACGACGGCAGAATTCTGCTGTTCACCCGCGTTTCAATTGCAGGTCCAAATGAGATTTACACTGCCGACATAGCTCAGAGGCGAGCCGCTCAGACGTTGAAAAGCGCTGAAAGGGTGCCAGCTTCTGGGAAGGCCGATGACGTGGTTGTGGCGGACGACCGCGCTGCAAAGCAACTCACGCACCTCAACGACGCCCTCCTCTCGCAAGTCTCGATGCAGCCGCTGGAGCCGTTCTGGTTCACCGGCGCGGCGAATCAGAAAGTTCAGGGTTTCCTGGTCAAGCCGCCGAATTTTGATGCCTCGAAGAAATACCCAGTCAAGTTCCTTATCCACGGCGGACCGGAGGGGGCGTGGGGAGATTCGTGGTCGTACCGCTGGAATGCGCAGTTAATGGCCGCGAGCGGTTACGTCGTCGTGACGATCAACTTCACCGGCTCGACCGGCTACGGGCAAAAGTTCACGCAGGCGATCCAGGGCGATTGGGGCGGGCGTCCGTACCAGGACCTGATGCTCGGGCTGGATTACGTCGAGAAGACCTATCCATTCGTGGACAAAGACCGAGAGTGCGCGCTGGGCGCCAGCTTCGGCGGATACATGGCGAACTGGATTCTCGGCCACACCACGCGCTTCAAGTGCATCGTCTCGCACGACGGGACGTTCAACACCACGTCGGCCTACGGCACCACCGAGGAGCTGTGGTTTCCGGAGTGGGAGTTCAAGGGCACGCCGTGGAGCAACCGCGCGATGTACGACAAGTGGTCGCCGCACCTGTTCGCGCAGAATTTCAAGACGCCGACGCTGGTGGTGCACGGGCAGCGGGATTACCGGCTGGACGTGTCGCAGGGATTCGACCTGTTCACCACGTTGCAGCGTCTGAAGGTGCCGTCGAAGATGCTGTACTTCCCCGACGAGGGTCATTGGGTGCTGAAGCCGCAGAATTCTCGGCTCTGGTGGAAGACGGTGGGCGACTGGGTCGATTCGTACTTGAAGAAGTAGTCAGGAGTCAGCATCACTATCCACCGAGAGTGTGTTGCTGTTCACGCTGACTCCTGACTCCTGACTACGTTATTCCTGAATCTGCGCACCCGATTTTACCCGGGATTTCCTCTCGCCGCTGCCGCTCGACAGTGTCGTTCCCCGCGTATGCAGCGTGAAGGTCACGGTCTGCCCCGAGGGGACGCTGGCCTGGATGTCGATGCGGAGCGCACCCCAGGAGGCGGGGAATTGCGGGGTGAGAGAGGCTTGTCCCCAGCCGTCGGAATAAACGGTGGTATCGGAACTGGAAAGCACGACCGGTTGCGCGCGGTGGCCGGTCACGATCTCGCCTGCCGACTGCGGTGAGGCGTCGGCCTGCTCGCGGTAGGCGGTGAGGCGGAAGCGCACTGCAACTCCCGACAGCGCATTCGGTACCACGTTGGTATCGGAGACGCGGACACTGACGGGCGCGAACCGCTGCCCGGCGGCGACGTACTGCTCGTCGCCTCCCGCCTTGAACAACTGCGCGCCTCCTGTGGCGCTGACCGGATACACATAAAAGATGTCACACGCGGTCTGCGGCGCGATGCCGACGCAGGCGCTGATGCGTACCTCGGAGGCTAGGCTGGTCAGCGCGAGCGTGGAACGCGCTTCACCGACGGAGTCGGTGGTAGCAGTGGCGGCGGTCAGGGTGCCGGCACCGAGCATCACGTCGAATTCCACCAGGCGTCCGGGAAGCGGGGCGCCGTTGCCGACCACGCGCGCCAGCAGCGGTACCGAAGCAGTGGTCCCGGCAGCGACGTAAATCTTCGGCGGCACAGCGGAGATTTGCAGCGGGAGGCTGACGCCGCTTACCGTCGCCGCAGCCGTTTGCCCGTTGGGAAGCGCCGCGGTGATGGTGGCGGCGCCCGCGGCTTTCACCAGTATCCAAATGTCGGCGGTGCCGGTGGCATCGGTGGCGATCAGGCACGAGGTGGTGTTGCACGGCAGCAGCGACACGGTCGCGGCCGGCGTCGTGAAGGTGACGGATGCCCCCGCGACGGGAGTAATTCCGTCGGCGGTGACCACGCGCACGCGAAAAGGATTCGGCGCCTGCGTGCCCACCGGTACCTGAGGATTCCAGCCGAGCAGCAGTTGCAATTTGTCGTCGCCGCCGCTGCCGCAGGTCACGGCGGAGCTGATAGTGGCGGAGGCGCCGGTGGCGGAATCGGTGAGCGTCACGTCATGCAGACCGTCGGGAAGAGTGGGCGCGGAGACCAGCAGTTCGTCGACCGTGTAGGAGAGCACGGTGGCGTCGGCAGCGCCGATGGTCACGTTCATGCCGGGAACGAAGCCGATGCCGGTGATGCGCAGCACGGTACCGGGCAGGGCGTGGGTGGGCGCAACATTGTCGGCGTAGAGCAGCCGCGCGCGGTATTGGAAGTCGGGGCGGCCGTCGCCGCGGCCATCGGCGATGGCCAGCTTGTAGGCGCCGTCGTTCGGGATGGTGGTGTGCAGGCGCGTGGTGGCGCCAGTCGCGTTCAGCCAGGTTTGCGACACCAGAGGCGCGGCGGATGCGACGGCGCCGGGCGCCCACAGGCCGATTACCGGAAAGGCCTTGTTAGGCGTGTTGGCGCCGGTTTCGTCGCGCGGGTTGACGTCGAGGGTGAAGGTGCGGCCGGCGCGGGCGGTCAAGGTGTACCAGTCGAAGTCGCCGTAGTAGCTGAGCGCGGCGACCCAGTGGCCGGCGCCGGGAATCATGCCGGGTGCAGCGAAGGAGTGCGGCTCGTAGATGTCGGAGGGCGCGGCGGCGGCGCCCTGCATGACGAGGTCCTGCACCACCTCACCGCCGCGCGTGACCGTGACGATCACCGGGGCGGAGGCGCCGGAGGGCATGACGGGCGAGATCCGGTACGGCCCGACGGAACGCGCACCCGCCTCCAGCGGGTTGATGGGTTCAACAGTGATTTGGAATTGCGCGCTGTTCAAACCGGCGGGAATCTCCAGGCCGGACAAGTCGTAGGCGCCGCGCAACGCCGGGTCGTCGGCGCCCCAGTGGTCGAAGCGCTCGCCGGTGGCGCCGGTGAAGCCGGTAATCGCGTTGCCGGCATTGCCGCGAAACAGCGATCCGGAAACGGAGGCAGCGGCGGTGGAACGGGAGGCCGCGCCGGTCGCCGGAACGATATATCGTGCAACGACATTAATGCCCTGCATGCCGACGCCGGGCGTGCCATTCCACTCAGGGAAGAGGACGCGGCCGCGGAGGCGCGCCGTGGCGGCGGAGAAAACGCTCTTGCCCGGGAACTGCGCCAGGTCTTCGGCGGTGACGGGGTAGAGGCGCGAGATGGCGGCGCGGTCGTCCATGCGCAGTTGATCGGCATTGGGGACGCAGCCGTAGCCGAGGCTGCACAGGCTGCCCTGCGGATGCATCAGCGGGAAGCCGGCTTGGTCTTCGGAGGTGGAAGGCGGCGAGGTGAAGACGTTGTCGTTGAGCTGCGACCAATCCAGGCCGAGCGAGCGCCCGATCATGCGCACCAGCGAATAGCGGAGCAGCGCCAGGTCCGCCGAGGTGGCGCAATTGCCGTTGAGGATGAGCAGGGCGTGCGCAATGTGGGCGTCGTCGGTAAAGCGGTCGGGGCCGCCGATGACGGCGTTGGCCATGCAGTTTTGCGAGTTGGAGGCGCCGGCCCCGAGCAGCGCGTCGATGACCTTGCCGTCGGCGTCGTACACGATGGCGAACGGCTTGGCGGAGTCGGGCCGGATGTCGGCGGGCATGGTGAGCACGGTGCCCGCGAGCGTGACGTTGGCGCCGCTGACGTCCTGGTCGAGCTGGCCCGCGCGAGTGGCGCTGAGCGCGGCGGTCGAGACCGAGGTCCAGCGCGAAAAGGCGTCGGCCACGAACGCGTTGGCGGCGGACTGGCGCAGGATAGGGCTGAGGTCGCCTTGGTCGGTGGAGTAGGAAATCTGCCCGTTGCTCCAGGTCAGCGGCGTTCCCGCCAGTCCGGAATTGAAGCCGCTGCCGGCGACGTAGAGCGGTCCACCCGCGTGCGCGGCGGGCCCGCACATTAGCGCCAGGGCGAGCACAAGCACAATGCAGGTCCAACGACCCAGATGCCACTGACAAGCCGAGGGGCCCGTCGTCTTTGTCTTTGCCTCGGGATTTCGGCAGCCGGCTTGCAGCCTCGCTGCGCTCGGCTTCACGCCCGCTAAGCGCCTCAACTTGGTCACTCCTGCGCCAGCCCGTGCGCTTGCCGCTGGGGTGGACGGGTTGGCTGCGGCTTTTCGGGCAAGGCGGCGGGCGTAGCGTCCGCAAGTTGGCGCGCGACGTCGGCGATGGAGAGCTGCGAATCGGCCGGCGAGATGCGTCCCTGCTCGCCGCCGACCGGGGTGGTCAGGCCGAGGTCGCCCGACGGCGGGTAGAGGAACAGCAGCAGATTCTCGCCGACGCGGTAGCGATCGCCGGCGGTCCACAGGCCGTCCCACTCGCTGATGATGAGCGCTTGGCCAGGGGTGGCGCCGCGCAGGGCGCCGCTGACGCGGAAGGTTACGTGCACTACGCCAATGTCGCCGCGCGCGGCGGGTGCCACGTGCTCGATGCGCTCCACGGCGCCGCTGAAGATCAGGCCGGCATCGCGGGCGAGCCGGCGCACGTCAGGCGCGCCCTGGGCCGAAGCGGAGGGCGCCAGCAAGAAGGCCACGAGGGCGGCCGCGATCATGTATCGTTTTCCGATAAGAATGGCCCCGAGCCCAGTTTAAGCAACCCTCATTCTAGGCGGCGGCGGACACGAAGGTCAGTGAAGCGGCGCACTTCCCATAGTGACAGCGGCCCATAATGGGAAAAACTGCGCCCGGCGGCATAAGCCGCGCCCCTGCCAAGACGGGATCCCGGGTGTCAGCTATCCGCCTTGGCATGCCCGGCGGCGGACAGGTGCGCGCCTCCGAGCAGGAGCAGGCCGGAGAGAAATGCCCAGAAGATGAGGGTCACCGAGATGGAGAAGGGGCCGTAGACATCCTGGAAATTGAGCCAGGGGAGGGCGATCACGTAGGCGTACTTGGCCCCCTCCCAGCACAGGCCGGTGATGAAGGCGGCCGGCAGCACGGCACGCACCGGCACCTTGCCGTTGGGCAGCACCCAATACACCAGGAAGAAGATGGTGATGCTGGCGGCGGTGGCAAAGACCTTCATGACGATCTGGGAGATGTGGGCGAGCAGCCATCCGCGCCATCCCACCCCCATCGCCGCGCCGCCCAGAGCGTGCTGCAGCAGGAGGGTGTTGCCGGCGGTGAGTGCGACCGAAATCATGGCCAGCAGGCTGCATCCGATCGCCAGCAGCAAGGAGACCACCTGGTTCCACAAATAGGAGCGGTTCTTGGTGAAGCCCCAGACGTGGTTGAGCGCGACTTCCAAGGGAAGAAAAACACCGGTGGAAGTGATGAGCAGCATGACGAGAGAGAAGATCTGCACGCCGCGGCGGGCGCTCGCCATCGCCTTCAGGTTACGAATGACGAAGTCCTGGCCGGCGGGAAGGTAGTCGCGCAGGAGCAGGACGAGGGTGTTGTACATCACCTGCGAATGGAAGACGCGGCGCGTGACCACCAGCAGCAGGACCATAAGGGGGAAAAACGACAGGATGGCGTTAGCGGCGACCGAGAAGGCGAAGGTGTGGACTTCGGTGCGCATGAGGAACCTGGCGGTGGGCACGATGTGACTGAGGGCGGAAACGCGCGCCGGTTTGGCGGGCGCGACCGCGCGGACCGTCGCCGGGTAGACGGCGATCGCCGGGGGCTCAACAGTGGCACGCGGTTCGGAACCCATGTGGTTCGATGCTACCACTAAAGGCGGCAGGCTCCAGGCTTCAGGCGGCAGGCGAAAGGAGTTGACCTGCCGTTGGCAAGCGCGGTGCAGGCGAGCGATTTTTTTTGCGAAATTGTAAGTTCCTGTTATTATCCGCTGCGCGCCACGGGGAATGAGCCGGTCAACCGCGCTGTGTGTGAGTTGTGGCTCGTGAAAAACGAGGCGTGCTGCGGACTTGGGTTGATACGCTTGCAGTCCGATTCAACGCAAACAGAGTTGGGGCTCCCGAGCTTCGCCGCCCGTAACAGGCGGACGGCGCCGCCGGGGGCCCTTTCCCTTTGCGGGGCATTGAGCTGTCGGCCCGCTCGGCCCTTGCTTTTCCCGCCACGGTGGAAGGGCGCCTGGTTGCCCGCAGGTGCCGCCGCCGGGAGGGCGATTACTTGCCTGTGCTGAGGCGAAAGGGGTGAGGTTGTGAGAGAGAAGGGTACAGTGAAATGGTTCAATGGAGCCAAGGGATATGGCTTCATTCAGCGATCCACCGGGGAGGATGTCTTCGTGCATTTCTCCGCCATCCAGGAAAACGGCTATCGCACGCTCAATGAGGGAGAGACGGTGGAATTCGACCTCTTGAAGGGGCCGAAAGGATTCCAGGCGGGAAACGTCATCCGCGCATAGCGCAGTTTCCAAAACACCACGGGGGATTGCTGGATCTCACCCTCTCGGCCTTGCCGGGAGGGTTTTTCATGGCCGCTGCCAGTATGGTAGTTTTCGGTAAGGCGACGGTCACCCGCGTTGGTGGAGTTTGTCGATGGCCCAGCGCGCATGGGAGGCGACGGCGGGGTCGGGACCGGCGGCGAGCTTTTGCAGCGTTGGCAGGAAGCGGCTGTCGCCACTGTTGCCCATGGCGATGGCCACATTGCGGCGCAGTCCGTTGTACCTGGCGCGCTTAATGGGTGAGCCGCGAAGGGCGGCGCGGAATTCGTCTTCGTTCATCGCCGCCAGCCATTCCAGGGCGGGATTCACCAGACCTGGGCGCGGGGCGAACTCGGGCGCGGCGGTGACGGGCGCGCGGCGGTTCCAGGGGCAGACCTCCTGGCAGATGTCGCAGCCGAAGACGTGGCGGCCGATGCCGTCGCGCAGGTCTTCGGGGATGTCGCCGCGCTTCTCGATGGTGAGATAGGAGATGCAGCGGGTAGCGTCGAGTTGGTAAGGCGCCACGAAGGCGTTGGTGGGACAGGCGTCGAGGCAGCGCGTGCAGGCGCCGCAGCGGTCGGGCACGGGGAGGTCGGGCTGGAGTTCGATCGAGGTGAGGATCACGCCGAGAAAAATCCACGAGCCAATCTGCTGATTGATGAGGCAGGTGTTCTTGCCTTGCCAGCCGATGCCAGCGTACTTGGCCCAGACGCGCTCGACCAGCGGGCCGGTGTCCACGTAGCAGCGGGTTTCGCAATCGGGCGATTCTTGTTTCAGCTTGGCTTCGACGGCATGCAAGCGGCGCAGGACGGAGGCGTGGTAGTCCTGGGCGGACCAGGCGTAGCGGGAGATCCAGCCGGTCGACGGTCGGCGGTCTGCGGTCGACCAAGACTGCGCGGTGTTGTAGTTGATGGCGCAAACAATGACAGAGCGCGCCCAGGGAGCGACTTCGGCAAGAGAAGCGCGCTTCAGATTGCCCGATTCGCCGCGGGTTTCGAGATAACGCATTTCGCCGGCGTGGCCGGAGGCGATCCAGGCAGGGAAGTAGTCGAGTTCGGGATATTGGCGCACGGGGGCGATGCCGGCGAGGTCGAAGCCGGCGTCGTCGGTGGCGCGCCTGATGAAGTCGGGGATGTTGGTGGCGGAGGGCACGGGTTGCGCTCCGGCTATCGTACCGCGATTACAGTAGAGTCATGAGTCGCAAGCGAGGCATGCCCATGGTTGTGCTGCACGGGTTGTCCCAGACGGACCTTGTTTTCAACAGCTTTTCCACATATTTCTTGAGTTAAAGATCGCAGGTGGATTCCGTCGCAGATTGAGAATCGTTAGCCAGAGCCGACGCAGGCAACCGCAAGTTGCCGGATTGACATCAACAAAAGTCACACCCGTAAAGCACGAGCGAGGTGGAGGAAGCGTTGATTATTGACGGTGAAAGGAGCACGCAGGCAAAGCGGCGTGAAGACACATCCGGGTTAGCTCGGTAAGTTACTAAGGTAACCGGGCGAGAGTCGGGTCATGTGCTGTGTTATGTGTGGATCACGGCGGAAGGGCGTTACCGGCGAGGTCTAAGATTGGAAAACCGTTGCCGCAACTTCAAAAGCGAAGTACGATTTACGCTCATTTAAATTACGCTCATTTAAATACGAGACAAGGTCGGGCTCCATGACTGATCGAATGCTGGGAAGAGTCCTTGCACTTATGCTTGCGGTGCTGCTTCCGGTGGCGACGATGTCAGCGGAAACGCGCGCAGCGATGCTGTATGCGACAAACGCAGTCACGCTCAACGGAGTGGCGGCGGCGAATTCCTCCGCGGTTTTCTCGGGTGACACCATCCAAACTCCCGCC
The DNA here is from genome assembly GCA_020073285.1 of Terriglobia bacterium. GTDB lineage: Bacteria > Acidobacteriota > Terriglobia > Terriglobales > Acidobacteriaceae > JAIQGF01. Next base: position 9,149 of record JAIQFM010000119.1, read on the forward strand.
GACAGCGCGGTGACTTTGACCACGCAGGGCAGCACGGTGCTGGTGGGCCCGTCGTCGTTGCTGGTGTACCAGGGCGACGCATTGCGGCTGAGTTCCGGTACCACGATGGTGACGACCGAAAACAGTATGAAGACGCAGATCCAGAAGCTGCTGGTTACACCGGCATCGGAAGGGCGTTCCAGCTATCGGGTGGTACGCGGCAGCGGCAAGGTAATGATCGCGGCGCTGCGCGGGTCGGTGAAGTTAACCGACGGCAGCAGCGAGAAGCTAATCGGCGAGGGGAATGCAACCACCGTCGCGGATCCCGATCCGGCGCCCCAGGCCAGTCCCGGCGCAGGCGGCGGCTCGGTGGTCAACGCCGGGAATGCGGTTGCCCTCGGAGTAGGGATTGCCGCCGGGGTGCTGGTGGGATTTCTGGCGTGGGAAACCACCAAGACGCCGCTAAGCGGTCAATAGAGATTTTTGAATTCAGCCTTGGAACCCGGGCATGCTGCTCGGGTTTTTTGCTGGACAAGCGCCGCGCCGGGCTGCCGAACCCCGGAGCTTGACGAGTGCATCTATAATCTTGTTCGTGGTTTCCGACCGTCTGGACCTTCAGGAATACCATGGTCCAGGCGGCGACTCCCGGCGTAGTCGAAACCGGGATCAGGGTGCAGGTGGAAACGCCGGCGCCTCCCGTGCCCATCCGCAGGATGGGCCACTTGGAAAGGAAACGCCTTCCAGTGGACAGCGTCTCCGGCTGTCGCGTGAGCCCGCCGTGAGTTTCATTTTCAGCTAGTTGTTGAGTTTTCGGTTGCGAGCACGGTATGGCGGCGATCGCTGAACTCGCGCGGGATACGCGGCTGACGGACAAGTACGGGCGCGCCATTACCGATCTGCGCATCGCCATCACCGACCGCTGCAATTACAAGTGCGTGTACTGCCGCACCGGGAACCAGGGCGCGCTCTACGCCGAGTTGCCGTTCTCCGATTACCTGCGCATCGCGCGCGTGCTCACCTCGCTGGGAATTACCAAGGTGCGGATCACCGGCGGAGAACCGCTGCTGCGGCATGGCGTGGTGGAGTTTGTACGCGAGTTGTCGCGCCTGCGCACCATGGACGGCGAGGCGCTGGACATCGCGATCACGACCAACGGGCACCTGCTGGCGGAAATGGCGCAGCCGTTGAAAGACGCAGGGTTGCGGCGGGTGACGGTCAGCATGGACGCGGTGGATGCGGAGCGGTTTGCGCGCATTACGCGCGTGTCGAACGGCTTCCAGGCGGTGCTGGCGGGAGTGCGGGAGTCGCGGCGGGTGGGACTGTCACCGGTGAAAATCAACTGCGTGCTGCTGCGCGGCTTTAACGACGATCAGATTCCCGCCTTCGGCCGGTTCGCGCGCGAAGAAGGCGTGGTGGTGCGGTTCATCGAATTCATGCCGCTGGAAGAGGAGCGGGTATGGTCGCCGGATATCGTGGTGCGGCTGGAGCAAATCCTGGAGCGCATGGCGGAGTTCCGGCGGCTGATGGAAATCCCGCACGAGCGCAGCGAGACGGCGCGGCGCTACCGCTTCGAGGACGGCGCGGGCGAGATCGGGATCATCGCGCCGGTTTCGCATCCCTTCTGCGGGCACTGCAGCCGGGTGCGCGTCACCTCGGACGGAAAAATTCGCACTTGCCTGTTTTCAGTTTTCGATCACGATCTGGCGTCGGTCATGCGGCGGGGCGGTTCTGACGACGATATGGCGGCGTTTATCCGCAAGGCCATCCAGCGCAAGGAAGCGCGCCACCACATCGGGGAGCCGGACTTTGTGCCGGCGTCGCGGACGATGGTCCACATCGGCGGGTAAACCGAAAAAGTTTGGCCCCGGACTGGCATCCGGCCCACGTTATTTTGGTAACCTCGCTCATTTTTTTTTTGCTTACCTCGGTTATCTATCCCTTGGCCGCCAAAATCGCGACAATTTATGTGCTTCAATTTTTCACTGAATTCGAGTTAAAGTAACGCAACACCCAAATGGCAAGTCCAAGAGGAAGTCGTGTGATTCTCCAATGAAAAACCTCTACGATGTGCTGCGTCAGAAAGAACTCGAAATTCAGCAATTGCAAAAAGAAGTTGAGGCGTTGCGCGTGGCCGCGCGTTTGCTGGCCGATGACAACGATGTGGAAACGAGCGTCGCAAGGCCCGTGTCCAGCATGGTGACGACACCACGGATTTCCGTGGCGGCGGCAGTCGCCTCGACGGTGAAACCGGTGGAGCCGTTGGGTCCGCCGGCCGGCATCCGGCAGTTCCCGTAATCGCGCGACCAGATTTACGCGGGTAATAACGGATGGGCAGGACACTGACGGGAGGAACCGAACCACCTAAAGACGAGGGCGCGAACGACCGTCGCGCTTCGTCGCGGCGCAGCGTGGTGGATTCGCACTTGATCACCGTCGACTTGGCGTTCCAGACGGGAGCGCTGCTGCTGGATCTGAGCGAAACCGGCATGGGCGTGCAGGCGCTTGGCAGCGTGCCCACCGGTACCACCACCCCCCTCCATTTCGATCTTCCCGAAACCGGCGGACGGATTGTCGGCATGGGCCGGATCGCGTGGACGGACACCTCGGGGCGGTTGGGAATCCGGTTTGAAGAAATCGCCGAGAGGAGCCGGCTTCACCTGGCGCAGTGGCTGGCGCACGACCGGCGTCCGTTGATCGCACCCGGCCCGAATGTGGCGATTCCGATCTGGCCTCCACCGTATACGCGCGACGAAATCGCCGCCCTGCGCCGCGAGCTGACCACGGAAAAGCTCACCGGCGACCCGGCGCTGGCGTTCATCGTGGAACGAGTGCGCAGCGTGACTCGCGCCACCGGCGGGGCGATTGCCCTGGAAGAGGGTGGAGAGATCGTGTGCCGCGCCAGCAGCGGAAACGCGCCCGGTATCGGGGCGCGCGTCGATCCCAACTTAGGACTTTCGGGGGAATGCGTGCGCACCGGCGAGGTTGTGCGCTGCGAAGATACGGAAACCGATCCTCGTGCCGACCGCTTGGTATGCCGCCGGCTGGAACTGCGTTCGATCGTGATTGTGCCGGTGCGCGTGCAAGGACGTCCGGCGGGCGTGTTGGAAGTGTTTTCCTCCCGAGCCCACGCCTTCGAGAGCAGCGACGTGCTGCTCCTGCGGCGCGTATCTGAACTGGTGGCGGGGATCACAGTGCGCCAACCGGGGCTGGCGCCGTCCTCTACCTCGCGTCCGCGGACGGCAATGGCTGCGGCGCTGATGGAACCCTTCCTGGCGGATCCGCAGGCGCTGGCGGATCCGCAGGCCGAAGACGCAATGCCGACGATGATGGAAGAAATCCTCGAGCCGGAGGTCGAGGAACGGCCGGCCCTGCCTCCACCAGTGGGCGCGAGGCCGCAGCCGAGCGTGAAGCCGCCGGTCCAGGCTGAAACCGTTGTGCCAACGCAGCGCGCACCGGCGGTGCAAACGCCTGGGACAGGTATGCAGCCGGTTGCGGTTGCAGCCGCGCCGGTAGCCGCATCCACCGCGCGCGTCGCACCGATCGAGCGGCCTGCGCCGCCTGCGCCAAGACCGCAGCCGGCAGTTGAAGCCGCTCCGGTAGCCGCATCCACCGCGCGCGTTGCACTGATCGAGCGGCCTGCGCCGCCGCCTGCGCCAAGACCGCAGCCGGCAGTTGAAGCCGCTCCGGTAGCCGTATCCACCGCGCGCGTTGCACCAATCGAGCGGCCTGCGCCGCCGCCTGCGCCAAGACCGCAGCCAGCAGTTGAAGCGGCGCCGGTAGCCGTATCCACGGCGCGCGTTGCGCCAATCGAGCGGCCGGCGGCACCGCCTGCGCCAAAGCCGCAGCCAGCAGTCGAAGCCGCGCCGGTAGCCGTATCCACCGCGCGCGTTGCACCAATCCAGCGGCCTGCGCCGCCGCCTGCGCCAAAACCGCAGCCAGCCGTTGCAGTGGCGCCGGTCACCGTGTCTACCGCGAGCGTTGCACCAATCCAGCGGCCTGTGGCACCGCCTGCCGTACCTGCTCCGGCCACCAAGGCCGAGCTCAAGGCAGAGCAGGAACCGCCGGCGAAACGCAGCTTTGTGGCCGTGGAAAACAGAGTCGCGCCGCCACCGGTGGAAAGAGTCGCGCCGAGAGAGGTAAGGTTGCCGGCGACGACCAGTGTTCCAGCAGTGATTAGCACTCCGGTTGCGCCGCCCAAGACAGTTGTACCTCCGCCTCCGGCGAGCGTGCCCGAT
>JAIQFM010000315.1 GCA_020073285.1 Terriglobia bacterium
GTGGCCATCATGGCCACCGGAGTCAGCTTGCTGTTGTTCAGAACCTCATAGTGGAACTGCTTGGGCTGGTGGGCGTCGTGGATGGTGAGCGTGACCGGAATCATTTCCGGTCGCTTGTCGAAGCGGCCGAGGATGCCGGTGTGGCGATCCTGTACGAAGGCGCCTATGGGCTCGGTGGTGTTGACGATCTTGAAGGCGTTGAGCGGGGAAGGCAGGGTGGCCAGCACGCGCGCCTTGGTCATGGGCATGTCCACCATGCCGAATTGCAGCAGCGGATGTCCGCAGGCGAGCAGGCGCTGCGGGTCCATGTAGGTGACAGTGCAGGTGGCGGCGATGTTCAGGTCACCGCGCACCAGGATGGCGCTGACCGAGGACCCAGGCTCGATCGGCTCAGGTTGTTTTTCGTTCGACACCGAACCGGCGCCCATCACGGGCACGATGCCGGCGTTGGCGAACTGCGGCGCGAAGCGGTTGACCGCGTCCTGGGTGAAGCCGGTGAAGACCAGCGGCGTCTCGATCGGACGCAGCAGGTCGACGGCGCCTTCGACGCCGCTGGGCGTTCCCGGGCCGCTGGTGCGCGCGGTTTCGCTCTTGGCGGACGGAATGGATTGCGCGTCCGCCGCCGGGGTCTTGTCGAGAGCGTTGATCTCGAGCATCTTCTCGATCGGGGTCACGCCGGCGATCGGCTCCTTGGAAAATTCACCGATACGAAACGCCAGCGCGCCCATCAGCTTGCCGTCCACGTAGACCGGGCTGCCGCTCATGCCGGCGACCACGCCGGTGTACTCGACTTTCTTGCCGTGCAACCGCACCAGGATGATGTCGCCTTTGGGACCGTTGGCGTTGCGCAGCACGCCGAGTACTTCCACGTCCATCGGCTCCGGCGTGACGCCTTCGAACACGGTGTAGGCGACGCCGCGCATGCCCGCCCGCACTTCCGACAGCGGCAGGATTGGGGTGGTCGTTATTTGACCGATGGCAGGCGTTTCGGCGAGGGCAACGATCGCAATCAGCAGAACGAGCCCGAAGAAAAGAAGGCGCGACAACCCAGCTTTGTTCATACCACCTGGTGGACGGCGCGAGTCCAACCCAGCCCGCGCAGTCGGTATATCCTTTCCGCAAACCCGCTTGGGAAGCGAGAGTTGCGGGACCGCAGTCCCTGCGTGGTGGGGATGGATGGCACGATCACGCGCAGTGAAAAAGCGGAGTAGCATATCTATACTAGCGTATAGAGAGTCCGAAGGGAATTCCTCATGTTGGTTCTGAAATACCTTCCATCCGGCGGCGCGCCCCTGAGGCGCGTGGTCACGTCAAGGTTACTGGTCGCAGCCTTCGCCGTAATCCTGGGCGTCCCGGCGTGGGCGCAGCAGGCGCCGCCACCGCCGCCCGCGGGGAAACCGACGCAGCCGGCGCCGGCGGAAGCCGGCGGGCCGGAGGGCGACATTGGACCGATGGCGGTCCCCAAGAAAGGCGAAGCGCCGCCGGAGCCCAAGCCGCAGCCGCCGAAAAAAATCGAGGGCATGCCCGACTATTCCCTGAAAGTGGACACCGCCCTGGTGCAGGTGCCGGTGCTGGTTACCACCAAGGACGGCCAGTTCATCCCGGGGCTGAAGGAAGGAAACTTCCGCGTGCTGGAAGACGGCGTGCCACAGCGCATCACGAAGTTCGAGGTGTCGCAGGCGCCGATCACCGCCGTGCTGCTGGTCGAGTTCGCCTCGCGCAGTTACTATTTCATGTACGACGCGCTCAACGCCTCGTATTCCTTCGCGCAAAGCCTCAAGCCCGAGGACTGGGTGGCGGTGGTGGCGTTCGACATGAAGCCGTTCATCGTCACCGATTTCACGCAGGACAAGCGGAAGATTTTCGGGGCGCTGAACGGCTTGCGGATTCCCGGCTTCAGCGAAACCAATGTGTTCGACGCGCTCTACGACACGCTGGATCGCGTGGACGCGATTGAAGGCCGCAAGTACATCATCCTGGTGGCCAGCGGGTGCGACACTTTCAGCCGCATGACCTATGACAAGATCCTGAAAAAGGTGAAGGCCACGCCGAACGTCACTATCTTCACCGTCAGCACCGGCGAGGCGCTGCGCATCATGGCGGAGGCGCGCGGCATGGGCAGCGGTCCCGGCCTGTTCCCCTGCTCGTCGAGCATTGATTTTTTGCAGGCCGACAACCAGATGAACACCTTTTCCAAGATGACCGGCGGACGCTGGTTTAAGCCGCGCTTCCCGGCCGAGATGCCGGAAATCTTTCGCGACATCGGGCAGAACATCCGCAACCAGTACTTGCTCGCCTATCACCCCACCAATTCGAAGTTAGACGGCACCTACCGCAAGCTGAAGGTGGAGGTGGTGGCGCCCGACGGCGGTCCGTTCAAAGTGCGCGACCAGAAGGGCAAGGACGTGAAGTTCCAGGTCACCGCCCGCGACGGCTACACGGCGAAACACCAGGTGGAGTAGCGGGAAGAGGGTACCGGGCGAGGATGTGGGGCAACATCGTTGTCTGGATCTTTGTTCCGAATCCAGAACAAATACAGACGCGGTGGGAACCGCCAGCGGACCCTCTATCTATCTATCTATCAACACTCATGAAGCCGGATTCCCGATTTCGGAACAAAATCAAGAAAGTCCTCCCGGTTTCGACAAGAGGCGTTTATCTTGGCGCGCTTGAAATACCCGCATTCCATAAGGAGTGCTCCGATGAAAAGTCTGTTGATCGCCGTAGCGCTCGGCTGTTTTCTCTTTCTTGCCAACGTCTCCCACGC
>JAIQFM010000316.1 GCA_020073285.1 Terriglobia bacterium
CATTCAAACTCACGTTGACCCATGAAGAGATTGCGCAGATGATCGGCACCACTCGCGAGACCGTGACCCGCGCGATGGCGCGATTCAAGAGGCAGAAGCTGATCGAAGTCCGCGGCGCGACGCTGGTGTTGCGGAACCAGTCGGCGCTGCAGGCGATCGCCGGAAGGGCTGAAGCGCCCGCGACCGACCATCGCACCGCGCTAGCAGGGGCCGGAACGGAACCGCGGGAGCGACAAAGTTGTTCTTTTCGGGTTTTGAAGGAAAAACAGGCAGCCTGCGTGGCCGTCTAACGTTCAGGCTTGGCCTAGGAGGCTCCTATGAGCCGGGTCCAAAATTACAAGTGCGAAGTCTGCGGGATGCAGGAGCGCGATCATAGCCAGTGGCTCCTGGTCAGTGACCAACCCCGCGCACACCACATTGACATTCTCAAGTGGAACGACAAGCTCGCCGAGCAGCCGGGCATTTGCCACCTGTGCTGCACCCAGCATTTGCATATGCTGGTCGGCGCCTGGATGATGCCCAACGCCGGCATCCCGGAACAGCCGGGAGAACGGGACGCGACCGGCGATGACGGCTCTTCCATCCTGGGCGAATTGAAGTTCGACCGCGCCTGCCTGAGCGGCGGCTTCGACACCGATCGCGATTCCATGCTGGCGGTGCTAGAAGCGGTGGAAATCGTTCTGAAAAGCTCCCAGATCCAGGAAGAAGAACAGGCCCCGGTTTACGACGCCTGAGAGATGTACCTTTCCCCAAGCCCCCGCGCGAGTGCGGGGGCTTTTTAATTGCAGTGGCCAGTGGCTGGTGGCCAGGGATGATAGCGCGAGCGCACGACCACATCCTGAGCCAGCGACGACTCGACTGACCACTGACCCCATTCCACTGTGTTACGCTGTTCATAATTCCGCTCTTAGGATTCGTGATGCGAAAGCTGTACTTGCCGCTCAGCTTGCTTCTGCTCTCCATTCTTGTGTTCGCCGAAGGCACCCGCACCTGGGAACAAAGCAAGTTTGACGATCTGGAAAAGGGCACGGCGAAGGGAGTTGCCATGCGCAGCGAAGGCGGCCTGGAACTGGCGCCCTCGCTGAAGCCGATTTGCACCACGCCATCAACCTATGTGTGGGCGATCGCCGGAGACGCGCAGGGCAACATCTACGCGGCTGCGGGCGCGCCCGCTCGGGTGTATCGCGTAACGCCCTCCGGCCAGACCAGCATCATCTTTCAGCCGCAAGAACTGCAAGTGCAGGCGCTGGTGGTGGATGCGAGCGGAGCGATTTACGCCGCTACCTCGCCGGACGGGATGGTGTACAAGATTGTGCACGGCACAGCGCCGGGCGCCCAGGCGAAGCCGGAAGCCAACGTAACCGCCGCGCCGCCGCAAGCGGCGAAGCTTCCGGTGGATGCGAGCTATACCTCCTCGGTCTTCTTCGATCCGAAAACCAAGTACATCTGGGACTTGGCCCAAGACGCGCAGGGGCGGATCTATGTCGCCACCGGCGACCAGGGGCAGATTTTCCGGGTCGAGAAAACGGGCGAACATTCGCTGTTTTTCAAGAGCGACGAAGCTCACATCCGCGTCCTTCATTTCGATCCGCGAGGCAACCTGATTGCCGGCTCCGACGGAAGCGGGCTGGTCTACCGCATCTCGCCCTCCGGCGAGGCGTTCGTTCTCTATAGCGCGCCGAAAAAAGAGATTACCGCGCTCGACATCGACCAGGCCGGCAACATCTATGCCGCGGGTGTCGGCGAAAAGCGCGTGGGCACGACGCCGCCCCAAGTTATAGCCGGACCAACATCAACGCCCACCATGATGGTTACGACTGGCGTGACCGCGGGCGCGATGCAGGTTGCGCCGGCGCCGATACCGATGACCATTCCCTTCCCGGCATTCGGGGCAACCGGCGGTTCCGAGGTCTACCAGATCGCCCCCGACGGCTCGCCGCGCCGCATCTGGAGTTCGCGGGAAGACGTGGTCTATTCGCTCGCCTTCGACCAGCGCGGGCAGTTGCTCGCCGGCACCGGCAACAGGGGACGCGTGTACGCCATCCGGGATGCGGGCAGCTTCACCGACCTGGTGAAGGCCAGTGCCACTCAGGTGACAGCGCTGGCGCAGGCGCCGAACGGCGGGGTGTACGCGGCCACCAGCAACCTGGGCAAGATATTTACTCTCGGCGCGGCGCCCGATGCCGACGGCACCTACGAGAGCGACGTATTCGATGGCCACATCTTCTCGCTCTGGGGACGCGCCGAAGTCCGCGGCAGCGGCGCCTTCGACGTTTACGCGCGCAGCGGCAACGTGGACAATCCCGACCGCAATTGGAGCCCGTGGAAGAAAATCGATTTCACGGCGGACGCTGAGCTCGGCGTCCCGCCGGCGCGGTTCGTGCAATGGAAGGCGGTGCTGCACCCGGGCAAGCCCATCCCCTTCATCAGCAGCGTGCTCATCAATTACCTGCCCAAGAACGTGGCGCCGGTGATTGACGAGGTGTACGTTCAAACCGGCGCGCGCTTCCAGTCCCTACCCAAGCCCAGCGTCGAAAATGTTACCGTCGGCAACAGTCCCGCTCCGCGATTCGAGGCGCAGGCGCCGGCGGTGCGCGACCGCGGATCTATGGCCGCGCGCTGGACCGCCCACGACGAGAACGACGACGAACTGGTCTATTCCGTCTACTATCGCGGCGACAACGAAACCCAGTGGAAGCTGCTGAAGGACAACATCACCGACAAGTTCTATTCCTTTGACGCCGCGTTGCTGCCCGACGGCGGCTAC
>JAIQFM010000317.1 GCA_020073285.1 Terriglobia bacterium
CTACACGATTGCTCCCTACGCCACTGCTACGCCCGTCAGCTTGTACACCGTGGGCCTCGACCCCACCAGCTCGGGTAACCTCGGATGCGTCATGTTGACCACCTCCGTGGGAACCACCATGAGTTTCCGCTTCTCCCTCGGTGGCGTAAGCGGCGGCATCGCCTCCAAAGGAAGAATCGTCGAGTTCGACAATCCCTCCGGAGCCGGAACCGTCGCCTCAGGAATCATGTCTCGTCAAACGGGCACGTTTGCGACGAGTAGCCTAAGCCCGGCCTACGCCTTCGGCGTGGACGGCGAAGATCTCACCGGCAAACCCATCGCGGCAGCCGGCTCCTTCTCGGTCAGCTCCGCCAACGGAAACATCTCTAGCGCATCCGCTGACGTAGACATCGCCGGCACGAACTCCAGCGCCCTCTCCGGCGGCACCGGCACCATAACCGGCATCTCTGCCACAAATGGCCGCGGAACCGCCTCTTTCTCCATGTCCGGCACCACCTTCGCCTGGACGATCTACATCGTCAACGCCAACCAGGTATACCTGATCAGCACCGCGTCTCCAGCGGGCGGCAGAGCACTGGCGACCTCTACTTCCTTCAGCGCGCCATCCGGCAACTACGTCGCTTACTCGACAGGAATCTCCTCCTGCAGTGGCACGCCTTGTTCCGACGTAAATCTGGCCCGCCTGACGCTAAATAGCGGCGCGGCCAGCGGCACCGTCTGGGACTATAGTATCTCTGCCGGTGAATCTTCAGCCGCCGTGTCGGGCGGGACGTACACTACGCCCGGTCTGTCAGGCCGCGTCGCATTTACAAACACCGGCAGCAACGGCCTAATCTCCTACCTGGTCTCGCCCGCCGTCGACGGCATCAGCAGCATCACCGTTGGCACCGACGCTGGCGCCCACTTTGGTTACATGGCCGCTCAACCCACCACCGCTGCGCCCAGTGGACAGTTCATCTATGGCACCCTCGATCCGCGCTATAACACCGTGACCACCTACGCCGGAACCGCCACCATCACCCCAGGCGGCGCTTTCACTGGCACCGAAGACGAAAGCAGCCAGTCCGGCGGCCTCCTGTCAGCAGTAGCCGCATCGCGTACCGTCACCCTCGGCCCCAATGGCACCGGCAGCGCTTCAGTCGCAAACGGCAGCAGCATCGCCGTAACCGACGGCACCAGGATATTCTGGTTCGACTTTGGCAACGGCGCGCCGCCAGTAATCACCATCGCCGAACCGCAATAGAGTCCGTAAGAAGTAGGGAAGGGACGTTTCGGCAAGTATCTCCGGGTGTCATTCTGAGGAGCGAAGCGACGAAGAATCTCTCTTGCCCGCGGTTCCGGCCAAATGGGGATTCTCTGCTACGTGTGGGATGTGGCACGTCCAAATCGGCCCGGGAGTTCCCTTTGTTCGCGGCAGCCCTAGCCCTGCTTTCGTGCCCACATGTTCAATCGCCAGTAATCCAGCTCATACGGAGGCATGTCCAGCCCCGCCTGTCGCGCCAGTTCGCTCATGAACAGGTCGCGCAGCCCCGTATTCGGCAGTCTTTCCAGGTGGTGCCGCAGGATGACCGTCCTCACAAACTCTATATAAGCAGCCGCATTCTCCAACCGAGTAGGCGCCGATTCGAGCCCCGTCTCGATATCGGTGAACCCCGCCCGCTGCAGTCGTTCCGCTTCCGCCTCCGCATCCGTGTAAAAAATCGGTTTTTCGTATTCATCCAACGCTACGGAAAACGGCGGACGGACCGCCAGCGATTCGATCCGCGCCATGAGCCGTGCCAGATTCGGGCCGCCGCCGCATTGCGCGCAGAGCCAGCCTCCCGGACGGAGCGCCCGGTGCAAATTCTGGAAAAGCGCGTCGTGATCGAGCACCCAATGAAACGTCGCTGTGCTGAAAATTCCGTCGAACCTATCTTGAAAGGGAAGTCCCAGCAGATCGGCGCGCACGAATTCCACGCGCCCCCAGTATCTCTCTTGCAAATAATCCCGCGCCGTCCGCAGCATGTTTTCGGAAATGTCCAACGCCACCACGCGCCCACGAGGCAGCCGCTCCAGCAATTCCGCCGTCAGCCGACCCGTACCGCATCCGGCATCCAGCACCGTTTCGTCTCCGCGCAACGTAAGCTTGGCAAGCACCTTCTTGCCCCACTCCACGTGCGGCGCCGAGATGCGGTGATAGGTCGCCGAATCCCACTCCGGTCGTTGCAATGGCTCGCTCATCGAAGACCCTTCCTACGAATTACTGTAGCCCAGCTTGCGCCCCAAAACATTTCCTCTTGGCAGTTCCCGAGGCTGGTGTCATCGCTGTAGCTCAGGGCGCCCCGGCGCACTTTGCCGGGGGCCCTGAGGCTTGTATCTTATTGCCAGACGAGCTTCCGCCAACCCGAAATCCTTGCCACCCAAAATGTTCCCAGAAATCGTGCAGGCAGCGCCCAATCGAGCGCCAGAAACAAAACTAGAAGGGAAGCGTCCCCATCCGCCCTTCGAACTCGGCGGTGGGAACCATATCGATCGCATCCCAAGGACACCCTTCGAGGAATGCCCCGTCGGGTCCCTTGCTGGTGCACAGCTTGCAACCGATGCAAGCCAGCGGATCCACGATGATCCGCCCAAAAGGGGTATGATCCGGATCCGGGCTCCAATACATGCAATCTTCCACCGGGCAATATTCCACGCAGGCCGGTGAGCCCGAGCAACCCGTGCAGTTCTCGTTGATGACCGCCAGGAT
>JAIQFM010000120.1 GCA_020073285.1 Terriglobia bacterium
GGCCGAGGAGTGAAAGGCAAAGTCTAAATGGCAAGTCGAAACAGGGTCAATGGTGCGGCTGCGGAAGTCAAGCAGATAGGGCGTCCACCCAAGCTGGGACAGAACTTCCTGACCGATCGCGGGACGGCGGAGAAGGTGGTGGCGGCGCTGGGCGATATGAGCCGCGAAACCGTGGTCGAGATCGGGCCGGGAAAGGGTGCGCTTACAAGCCTGCTGGCGGCGGGCGCGGGCAAGCTGATCGCGATTGAACTGGATCGCGTGCTGGCGGCACAGTTGCGCATGAAATACGCGCCGCGAGCGAAGGTGGAAATCATCGAAGGCGATATCCTGAAGATTGACCTGAGCACGGTGCTCGGCCCCAGGCCGGGCGCACTCGCTGGACTGGCGCCCGCGCCGCCGCGGAAGGTGCAGGTGATCGGAAATATTCCGTACTACATCACCTCGGACATCCTCCTGCGGCTGTTTAGCTATTGCGCGCACTTCGACAAGATCGTGATCATGGTGCAGAAGGAAGTGGCCGACAGGATCGCGGCCAAGCCGGGCGGCAAGGAGTATGGACTGCTGTCGGCCACGGCCCAGCTTTACGCCAACGTCGAGAAGCTGTTCACGGTGCCGCCGGAAGCGTTCGCGCCGCCGCCGAAGGTAGACTCGGCGGTGCTGCGACTGACGGTGGCGCCGCAATTCGAACGGCTGAACGTGCCCGAGCGGGAGTTCATCGATTTCCTGAAGCTGGGGTTCGGGCAGAAGCGCAAGACGCTGGTCAACAATCTGAAGCCGGGTTACGGCGCGGAACCGGTCAAAGCGGCGCTCAAGAAAGCGGGCATGCGCGCCGATTCCCGAAGTGAAACTCTGCCGCTGGAAAAAGCCGCCGCAGTGTTTCGGATGCTGCAAGGGAAAGAGGTATCGTAAAGCAGGAGGGGTTAGTTGTCAGGAGTCAGGAGTCGGCAAGAACTGCTGACTCCCGACTCCTGACTCCAGGGAGGGCACAATGGCTACCCTCATCCGGCATCCCGCCGTAGCGGGACGATTTTATCCGGACAATCCGGACAAACTGCTCAAGGAGATCCGCTCGTACACTGCGACGGGCGGCGAAAAACTGTGCGCCATCGGGTGCGTGGTGCCGCACGCCGGATACATGTATTCCGGGCACGTCGCGGGCGCGGTGTATGCGCGGCTGGAATTGCCGAAGAAGTTCATCATTCTCTGTCCCAACCACACCGGCATAGGACAGCCGCTGGCCATCATGAGCGCGGGCTGGTGGGTGACGCCGCTGGGCAATGTCCAGGTGGACAGCGCGCTCGCCAATGCGCTGCAGCAAGCCTTTCCCCAACTCAGCGAGGATGCGATGGCGCATCGTGCGGAACACGCGCTGGAAGTGCAACTGCCGTTCCTGCAAGCCTTGGTGGGCGAGTTCAGCTTCGTACCCATCGCGGTGGGAGTCGGAGGGCTGGAGGTACTGCAGGCGCTGGGAGAAGCGATGGCACAGGCGATCGCCGTCGAGACACAGAAGCCTCTGATCGTGGCCTCCAGCGATATGAACCACTACGAGTCGGACGAGATCACGCGGGTCAAAGACCACAAGGCGATTGACAGAATTCTGGAACTCGATGCGTGCGGGCTATACGACGTGGTCAAGCGCGAGAACATCAGCATGTGCGGCTACGGCCCGACGGTGGCGATGCTGACGGCCGCCAAACGCCTGGGCGCACACCAGGCGCAGGTGATCAAGTACGGGACGTCGGGCGATGTCTCGGGCGACCGCGACCTGGTGGTAGGGTACGCCGGGATCGCGGTTTGCGCCTAGTCCGCCCGAAGACTAGCCACAGAGGACACGGAGGAAATCTGTCTTGGGGATCAGTGTGGAAGACGCTGTATTTTCCAGCTCTTCACCGCAAATCCTATCCACACCGTTGGAACGGCAAGAACGGCCACACCAGACAGCAGGATGGATGCTTGCCAGCTCCAGTCCGGCCATCGCATCACTCGTTGGGAAAACGGGATGCTCCAAAGAACAACACAATAATTCTGGTTCGTCAGGGCCAAAGCCATCCTCGAGAAAACGAGAACAACGACGGCGGACACGCAGGTGACCACAATCGCCGCTGTTCTCAGGTTCCTCATGCCAGGTTCATTTTCGCACTTCTACCTGGGACTTCTGCCGCCGCTGTGACCTCCACCCGAAGGCGGCGCGGCCCGTGGAGCCGCAGGAGGCGGAGCCGGAGCCATACGCGGAGCCGGTGGCGCGCTGCGTTCAAACCGAGCGGGAGGGGCAACGCGATCGACCCGCGATGCCGGTGGCGCGCTGCGATCAAAATGCGGCGCGGGAGCACCGCGTCCGGTTCTGAGTGGCTGATCCTGATCCATGCCGCGACGCATATGGGAGCGCGGGTCGCGGACGGGCGCCGGCGCAGCGCCAGCGGCGCCGGTGCTGCCGAGAGGAGTGATGGCACGCGTCGGTGCAGGACCGGGTGCATATCCGGCAGCCGGAGCGGTCACGGTCGGTCCCGCTCCCCTCCTTCCGAAGAAGCCATCGCCGCGAGGCGCGGGCCTGGGAGTACGAAACACGCCAACACCGTTATCCACCACCACGGTCGGATGAGGACCGATGGCGCCCCTTCCGCCGACCACCGCAACCGGCAGCGGCGGCCTCGGAACGTGAAAGTTCACCGGCGGATTGTAAACCGGCGGCACCGTGTTCCAGGAGTTCCAACCTCCCGAACGCCAGCCCCATCCGTAGTTGGGAATGAATACCCACGATCCATAACGGTAGGGCGTCCAGCCCCACGGGTAAGTCGAAACCCAAGTGTAGCCGAAGCCCGGATACCACGCCCAGGCGCCGTTGTCGAACGGGTCCCAGCCGAAGCCGACGCCAAAGGGGCGCCACAACATGCCAGAGCCGGGCCAGCTCGACCACGAGCCGTAATAATTCAGGTCGCTGGCGCCGTAGTAGTACGGCGAGTGCGTGTTGTAGGAACTGGAGGCATACTGCGAGGCGTAGCCGATGCGCTCGCTATCCCAATCGTCGTAGCTGAGGGTCGCGATGCTCTTGGCGAGGTCGTAGCGGCTGGTGTCGGCGAGGTCGAGCGTGAGAGTCTCGTTCTTCTTCACCGTGGCGCGCTCCCGCGGCCCATTCAGGCTCAGCTCGCCCTTGAACACCGCGATTTCGGGATTGCCCCCGGTGAGATCAAGGCGGAAGTGGACGTTGCGGTCCACCCTGATTTCGCGGTTGGCAAACGCCACCAGGAATTCGTCGTCGCCCTTGTGGCGAATATTGAAATAGGCCGTACCCTGGGTCACCTCAATGGCAGTGAAACGCGCGCCGGAAGAGTGCAAACCGAGTTGCGCGAAGGTCACGTCGGTCCCCGGCGTCAGGCGCAAGGTTGTGCCGTTTTCAAATTCGATCTCGGCGCGGCCATCGTTTTGAGTCGAGATGCTCACGCCCTGCGTTATGGGCATGTTGGTGATGGCTTTTTCGAGCCCCTGGCCGGTAGCGCGGTCAATCTGTACTGGACCATCCACCAGGCTCAGGCGCACGATGCGAACCTGTGAGTCGGCGCGTGCGGAGGGGGCGAACAGCAGGCCCGCCACCAGCACGAGCAGCAAAGAAATGGCGCTCACCACCTTTGACTTCGACATATAAGTCTCCGCTAAGTCTCCGCGGATTAAACCGCCTACCCTATTTAACCCGCATTGTAGCGCTAAGTCGCGGGCGAGCGGCGGAACACCGGGACGAACGGTTTCCGGCTAGTTCTTGGGCCACTCGTAGGGGAACATCTTGCCGGCCGCTTCCGGGCTAAGTTTCACCCCGGCCAATTCGGCGGCACGAGCCAGTACAGGGTCGCGCCCGCTGGCCAGGTCCGCCGCTGTCGGCAGGACAACTTCGTCGGGAATGAGCCCGGCGTGCTCCAGGCTCTTGCCGTCGGTCATCACCACGTCGGCATCGGTGATCGAGGCGCCGAAGAACACCCTCGTCTCCTGGCCGACGCTATAGCTGTAGCGTTTCGCTTCCATGACGCTGCCGGAAGTGCGATCGCCAAGAACCACGCCGCGTTTTTCGATCTGAACCAGGCGCGCAAAAAGCTCCGCCGCCGACGCCGACCTGCTGTCCACCAGCACGATCAGCTTGCCGGTGAACGGACCTCCGCGAGCCTTCGTGAGCATCGGCTTGTTCAGGTCCCGTCCGACGCGGTCGCCGATCTTGACTTCTTTTTCGAACATGTCGCCGGCGAATTGCTTCAAAATTTCGACGCTGCCTCCGGGATTGCCGCGCAAGTCGAGGACGAGCGCCTTGTGCTTCCGTATCCGTTCCAAGATCGCGTTCAGTTCCGACTCGGAAAACATGAAGTGCGGAAAATTCAGGAACAGCACTTCCTCATTATTCTTGAATTCGACGGTACGGGCTCGCATCAGTCGCTGCTCGTTTTCCGATTCGCGCACCATCTCCCAGATGTCGTTGCCACCGCCTGCCGCGGTGAGGTCGGCCACGCGCTTCAACTCCGTCAACTTCGCCATCACCTCAACTTCACGCCGGCTGCCGGCAGGGTCTTGCAACTGCAATCGCAAGGAGCGCTGGGGACGCAATGTCGAGAACACATACCCGATGGTCCAGAAATTGTCGCGCGCAGGGACAAATCCGTTGACCGTCAAAATCTGATCTCCGGGTTTGACACCTTTGGCCTCGGCGTCGCTTTGCGGGCGCACTCGGATGATGTAGCAGCGGTCTCCGATCATACGTGTGTGGTAGCCGTAATCGTGCCGATAAGGCCGAGGCGGTGGAAGGAAGAAGGTGTGCGAGTCGTTCAGGGTGTACAGCGCCGCGGCGACCTGGGAGAGCGCCAGGTTTAGGGTTTCCGCTTTGTCGATCTTCTCCTTCGCCTCTCGCACCTTGGCGTCCCAATCAAAGCCGTGGAACTTGGGGTCGTAATAGTGCTTGCGCACGTCGCTGGCAATATCGTGCAGCATGTCTTGGGCTCGCGCACGGTCGAATTTCGATATCTGCTGGGACCTTGCCGGAGTTACGGTCAACGCGAACAATGCGATGAAGCCGACACTGCGTGCCAAGGCCTTCGTCGGACGCATGTCACCATCTCCCTTTGGGAATGTATTCGAGCGCGCTAGAGTACCACCGAGGGTTGTATTTCGCAGTGATGCAAGTGACTTTTGCGCACCAGCGGCCCTCGCGTTGCACCCAATGCGGGAATTGCGGGGCGCATGCGGTTCGCGCCCGCGACGGGGAAACGGAAGGTCCTATTGCGGGGCGGCGGCGCGGGCGGCGGGATCGGACTTGATCAACTGCAGCAGGTGCTCGGCGCGGCGGCGGGTCACGTTGATGATGCCGGTGTCGTTGAGGATTCTCTCCAACTCGGGCGCGACTGCCTGCAATTCGCCCAAGCGATTGTCCTTCGCCTGCTCCTCCATGGACTTCAATTCCGCCTCCAGCCCGAGCTTGTCGTAACGATGGAGGTATGCCAGGCGGCGGCCGTACTCCAGGGTGTTGGAGATGTTCTGGAAGATGGTGGTAAGTTCCTGCAACTGCTGGTTGGTGGTGTAGTTGTAAGTTGTGTGCGATTCCCGGTCGGCAAAAACGCACTTCAGTGTTTTGGCGCCCATGTTGGCAAGCCGGCCGCCGTGGTATTCGAAATCACCCTGGAAGCAATGGAGCGCGCGGGTGAGATCGAAGAGGCGGGCTCGCGTCGGCTCGGAGACGGTGAACTTCACGATGTAGGGCTCTCCGGGAACGTTGTCGGAGGGGGGAACCTGATCGGAACGGTATGCCGCCTTGCCATCAGGTTCCACGGCGATCGAGTAGTGCGGCGGGTCGCTGCCCGGCAGGATGAAATCGAAGCCAATGATCGGTGGGTTCGGCGAGGCCAGCTCGGGATTGGGCGTCTGGGCGGAAGTCACGCCGCTCAGCGCGGCGAGAACGCAGACCGCAATCAGCGTACGAAGAGCCATGCAGCAGTAAGTGTAATTGACGAATTGCAGGATTTACGAATTGGCGGATTCCAAGCCTGCACCACCCCTGCACCACCAAGGACACAGAGGAACGCGGAACGAAGCAAGCAACGCGTCAGAACGACCTCTTTTTGTCCTCCGTGACCTCCGTGGTTGATGCTTTCAATTCGTCAATTCTCCCATTTTAGATTTCGTCAATGGGCAGGATGCGCCGCATGGCGGCTGAGCGTGGCTGCGGTGTGCAGGTGGCAGATGGCGATGGCCAATGCGTCGGAAGCGTCCTGCGGTTGGGGCAGCGCCGGCAAACGGAGCAGGCGCGTGACCATCTGCTGCACTTGCGATTTGTCTGCCCTGCCGTAACCGACGACGGCCGACTTGATGGCTAGCGGCGCGTATTCGGCAACTTCGAGGCCGCAGGTGGCCGCCGCCAGCATGGCGACGCCTCGCACCTGGCCGAGCTTGAGCGCCGACTTGACGTTCACCGCGTAAAACACGTCTTCGATGGCGACGCTATCGGGACGGTGGGTTGCAATGATCGCGCGCAGTTGCTGGAAGATCAGGTTGAGGCGTTCCGGCAAGGGCATCTTCGGGCGCAAGCTTATGGCACCGCAGGCCAGGTGGCGCAGTTCGCCGCGGTCATCTTGTTCCACCACGCCATAGCCGGTGCACTTGCCACCGCAATCAATGCCCAGGACGCGCATGCAAGCGGAGTGTACATCAGGCCGCAGGCGGGTTGAGGATGCTGATGAATCGGGACACAGCCCTGCTAGTCTTGCGCGCTGGCGATCACGGGCCGCGCCCGCCAGACCGACTGCGGAGCCCAAGGCGTGCAGCATGCGGTTGGAGCGCTTGCCGTGCCGGCGCAGGTAGAAAAGAAAAAACTCGTCAAAATATGCGGAAGTTCGTGTTCATGCCTGGCGCGCCGCGCGTCACTGAACTGTGGGATCGCACCGACGGTATCCCCACAAGGAACGGCGTAAATAGTAGCAGGCCGGCCGGTTGTCAGTTCCCAATATTCGCAATACTCATTCCTGCTGCCTTTTCCGCGACGTTCTTGGCCCATTGATCGGCCTCGCCGGCGCTGGTCGCGCCATCGACGGTCAGCTCAAACATCACACCGCCGATCATGCCGAAATAGGCGGTGCGGTAGTCGACATAATCCGGTCCGGTTCCCGCACCCATGTAATGATGCACAACCCGCTGCGTAAATCCGGTTCCCCACGGATACTTCGTTTCTTTCGCGGGGTCGTAGCTGATCGGGGGATTGGAACCGGCCTTGAAGCTTTCACGCTTGGCGTCGATCTTCTTATTGGTCTCCGCCTGATAGATAGGTGCCCTCATCTTCCACAGCGCGGAGTTGGTGTCCTGACAAAGCAAATGAAAGCTGTAGTGGACCGAGTGATTTCCGGGAAGCTTCTTGTCCGCGACAAAAGCGGCGTCCGCGAAGGTAGGGGCCTTGCTGAAGGTAGGCGAGGATACCTGCGTCCCCGGCGGCGCCAGGGCGGCAAGGGCAGGGGGAAGCTGAGCTTGGGCAGCTCCCTGTAAGCATCCCATTGCTGACGCAAGAATCACCAGGCAAAACAAGCTCCTGCAGAAAATGCGTATCATCGTGAGTCTCCGCTTCGGCTCAGAATCCGCGTCGAACGTCTGACCAAGGTATTCTCTTTGGAAGCTGCAGACAATCACTGGCTGTTGTCGCTACCCTGCGCTGACTGGACGCCTGGGAAGGCTTAGACTAGGTGATTGGGCCGCCTCCGCCGAGGCCGCCTGAGATGACCATGACCGCCATCAAGCAGCCGACTCCCTTCCCTGCCGACCTGGAGCGCCACGATGCCGAGCGCGAGCGCGTGTTCGACCTCTTCCGCCGCTGGGGATACTTGCAGGCGAACCTCGACCCCTTGGGCATGCATTTGCCCCCGCTGCCCTTTCCCGAACTCGACGAACTCCGTGGTCCGTACGTTGATGAAGCGCGGCACTACTACGCGGACGCAATTGGGGCGGAGTTCATGTACATCCCCGATCGCGAGCAGCGGCGCTGGATCCAGGAGCGGATGGAGTCGGAAGCGCCGCAGGTGGATCGCGAGCGCATTCTCGATCTGCTGTTGCGGGCGGAACTGTTCGAGCAGGTGATTCAATCGCGCTACCTGGGAACAAAACGGTTTTCGCTGGAGGGAGTGACCGCGCTCATCCCGTTTCTCGACGAAGTCATGCAGCGCGCCCTCGGACACGGCGCGCAGCAGGCGGTGCTGGCCATGAGCCATCGCGGACGCCTGAACGTGATGGTGCACACTGTAGGCACGCCGCCGGCCGACATTTTCTCTCGCTTCGAGGACGTAGATCCGCGCAGTGTGCTGGGCGGCGGCGACGTGAAGTATCACATTGGCGCCACCGGCGATTACACCGCGCCCGGCGGCCGCAAGCTGCACGTGCATCTGGTCTCCAATCCCAGCCACCTTGAAGCGGTGGACCCCGTCGCCATGGGACGCACGCGCGCCAAGCAGGTTCGCCGCGGCGACCATGAAATGGATGAAGTGTTCCCGGTGCTGATCCACGGCGATGCGGCGTTTGCCGGACAGGGCATCTGGGCGGAGACGCTGAACTACGCCGAGATTCCCGGCTACAGCGTCGGCGGCGCCGTGCATGTGATTGCCAACAACCTGATCGGCTTCACCACCGAGCCGGTGGAGGAGCATTCGGCGCGCCTTGCCTCCGACCTCGCCAAGCGCAACAACATCCCGGTGTTCCACGTGAACGGTGAAGCTCCCGAAGCGGTGGTGCGCGTGGCCGAGATTGCGCTCGAGTACCGCTACAGGTTTCATCGTGACGTCGTGGTGGACATCCTCGGCTACCGCCGCCACGGCCACAGCGAAGTGGACGATCCCACCATCACGCAGCCGCTAGTCTACCGGCGCATCAAGGAGCATCCGCCGCTGTATCGGATCCATGCCGAGCGTCTCGGAAAAGATGTGAGCGCGCGCGTGAAGCAAGTCCAGGAAGAGTTGGCGCAAGCGCAGAAACAAGGCGCGGCAGCGACGAAACAGCCGCGGCTGGCAACGCTTCCGGAGTATTGGTCGAAGTACAAAGGCGGCTGCTACAAGAAAGAGTACGACGTCGAGACCGGCGTTGGCGCGCCGGAATTGGGACGGCTGGCGCAGGCGATCGGCAGCGCGCCCGAAGGGTTCCATGTACATGCGAAGCTCAAGAAGCTGCTCGAGCAGCGGCGCGAGATGGGCACGGGCAAGCGTCCCGCGGATTACGGCATGGCGGAGGCGTTGGCCTTCGCATCGCTGCTTGAGGCGGGTACGCCGGTGCGTTTGAGCGGACAGGACAGCCGCCGCGGAACCTTCAACCAGCGTCACGATGTATTGATCGACACCGAGAACGGCGACGAATACATCCCGTTGCAGCACATCTCCCCACTGCAAGCCCGCTTTGAGGTCTACAACTCGACGCTGTCGGAAGCCGGCGTCATGGGCTTCGAGTACGGTTACAGCCGCGATTATCCGGAAACGTTGACGCTGTGGGAGGCGCAGTTCGGCGACTTCGCCAACGGCGCGCAGGTCATCATCGATCAGTTCATCGCCGCCGCCGAGGATAAGTGGAACCTGCTCTCCGGACTGGTGCTGCTGTTGCCGCACGGCTACGAAGGCCAGGGGCCGGAGCACTCCAGCGCGCGCATCGAGCGCTACCTGCAACTGGCGGCGCGCGACAATATCCAGGTCTGCCAGCCTTCGAACGCGGCGCAGTACTTCCACCTGCTGCGGCGGCAGGCGCTGCGCCCATGGCGTAAGCCGCTGGTGGTGTTCACGCCCAAGTCGATGCTGCGGCATCCGGATGCGACGTCGCCGCTGGCGGATTTTTTCGCGCCGCATTTCCAAAACGTTTTGCCGGATCGCGAAATTCAGACTGCCCGGCGCGTGTTGCTGTGCAGCGGCAAGATCGGGCACGCTCTGCGCGAGGAGCGCAAGCGGCGGAAAGACAACTCGACCGCCATCGTCTTCCTGGAACAGATGTATCCCTTCCCCGAAGCCGAGCTGCAGGCCGAACTCGACCGCCACGCCGGCGCGCGCGACATCGTGTGGGTGCAGGAAGAGCCGGCGAACATGGGCGCGCTTTGGTACGTGATGCCGCGGCTGCGGCGGCTGGCGAAGGGACGCCCGGCGCGTTCCGTCAAGCGCTCCGCCAGCGCCAGTCCTGCGACCGGCTCGGCGAAAGCGCACGAGATGGAGCAGAAGACGCTGCTGGCGCTGGCGTTTGCCTGACAGCTTGCTAGAACATCCGACAATTGAGCACCCAAATCGGGAATGCTCGATACCGGTTTCTCTAGCGAACAACGCGCTTTCCCCTTGACAGAAAGTCACCCAGGTTGTCCCCTTTCACCCTGTAGGAAAGACCAAAGCCCGCGTGAGCGGGCGACAGAAAGCCACGGGTCTTTAGGTCGTCCCCCAGGAATCCTAAGACCTCAAGATCGCCGAGTTGCCGCAGGTGGCAGCGTGAAGCCGCCGGTGGTGAGTCGGCGTTTCTATTTTCGGGCGGCACTGCATGACGCTGCGTTGGCAGATTTGCAAACGCTGCCGCCCGATTCACTGGTAGTCCGGCTCCCAAGGAGATATCGACATGACCACTAAGCGCGCTGGCTTCGTCTCCCGTCTGAATTTGTCGGAATTGTCCGTTTCCTCGGACGCTGTCAAAGGGCGCCTCCGGGCTGTGGCGCTGGTTTTGGCCTGTCTGCTGGGCAGCCTTGCGCCGTGCCGGCTCCAGGCACAGAACATCACCCTTGCCCCCGTCATCACCACCGTGGCGGGCAACGGCAGCTACAGTTACAGCGGGGACAACGGTCCGGCCACCAGCGCCGGACTCAACATTCCCTTAGGCGTGGCGGTGGACAGCGCGGGCAACCTCTACATCGCGGACCTCAGCAACAACCGCATCCGCAAGGTAGACACGAGCGGCACCATCACCACCGTGGCGGGCACCGGAACTGCGGGTTACAGCGGGGACGGCGGCCCGGCCACCAGCGCGGAACTCAACGATCCCGATGGCGTGGCGGTGGACAGCGCGGGCAACCTCTACATCGCGGAGGAAAGCAACAACCGCATCCGCAAGGTAGACGCCAGCGGCACCATCACCACCGTGGCGGGCACCGGAACTGCGGGTTACAGCGGGGACGGCGGCCCGGCCACCAGCGCGGAACTCAACAATCCCTGGGGCGTGGCAGTGGACAGCGCGGGCAACCTCTACATCGCGGACCTCAGCAACCAGCGCATCCGCAAGGTAGATACCAGCGGCACCATCACCACGGTGGCGGGGGGTGGCAGCGGTTGCACCGGACAAACAGACTCCGTGGGTGACGGCTGCTCGGCCATCAGCGCGGAACTCGACGGTCCCGCTGGCGTGGCGGTGGACAGCGCGGGCAACATCTACATCGGGGAGGTTGGCAACGAGCGCATCCGCAAGGTGGACGCCAGCGGTACCATCACCACGGTGGCGGGAAATGGCACTCCGGGCTACAGCGGGGACAACGGCCCAGCCACCAGCGCGGAACTCTTCGATCCCTATGGCGTGGCGGTGGACAGCGCGGGCAACCTCTACATCGCGGACCAGCGCAATCAGCGCATCCGCAAGGTGGACGCCAGCGGCACCATCACCACCGTGGCGGGCACCGGAACTGAAGGCTACAACGGGGACAACATGGCGGCGACCAGCGCGGAGTTCGACTATCCCCATGGCGTGGCGGTGGACAGCGCGGGCAACCTCTACATCGCGGACGCGTTCAACAATCGCATCCGCAAGGTGACCAAAGGCCCGGTGAATTTCGGGCGGGTGAATGTCGGCGCCAACAGCACGCAGAACGTATTTCTCTCCATCAACACCGCGCTGACGCTCTCCAGCGTACAGGCCAGCGGCGACTATTCCGTGCTGAGCAACTCCTGCGCGCTGAACACGCCGCTTTCCGCCAACACCATCTGCACTCTGCAAGTGCAATTCACGCCCACCAAGCCGGGGCAGCGCTGGTTTCCGCTGGTAGTAACCGACAGCAGCCCCCATCAGTACGGCTTCGGCCTCGAAGGCACGGGCGTGGGCCCGGCCCTGGCGTTCACGCCCGGAATCATCGGTACCGTGGCGGGCACCGGAACTGAAGGCTACAGCGGGGACAACGGCCCAGCCACCAGCGCGGAACTCGACCTGCCCTATGGCGTGGCGGTGGACAGCGCGGGCAACCTCTTCATCGCGGACACGGGCAACTCCCGCATCCGCAAGGTGGACGCCGGCGGCACCATCACCACCGTGGCGGGCAACGGCACTGCGGGGTACGGCGGGAACGGAGGCCCGGCCACCAGCGCGGAACTCGACCTGCCCTTTGGCGTGGCGCTGGACAGCGCGGGCAACCTCTTCATCGCGGACAGGGGCAACGCCCGCATCCGCAAGGTGGACGCCAGCGGCACCGTCACCACCGTGGCGGGCAACGGCGCATACGGCTACAGCGGGGACAACGGTCCAGCCACCAGCGCGGCGCTCAACAATCCCTGGGGCGTGGCGGTGGACAGCGCGGGCAACCTCTTCATCGCGGACACGGGCAACCAGCGCATCCGCAAGGTCAGTACCAGCGGCACCATCACCACCGTGGCGGGCAACGGAACTCAGGGCTACAGCGGGGACAACGGTCCAGCCACCAGCGCGGAACTCAACTATCCCATTGGCGTGGCGGTGGACAGCGCGGGCAACCTCTACATCGCGGACACTTACAACGACCGCATCCGCAAGGTGGACGCCAGCGGCACTATCACCACCGTGGCGGGCAACGGAACTCAGGGTTACAGCGGGGACAACGGCCCGGCCACCAGCGCGGAACTCTACTATCCCTATTCCGTCGCGGTGGACAGCGCGGGCAACTTGTACATTGTGGACTCTTGGAACCACGGCATCCGCAAGGTGGACGCGAGCGGCACCATCACCACCGTGGCGGGCAATGGAACTCAGGGTTACAGCGGGGACAACACTCCTGCCACCAGCGCGGAACTCAACACGCCCTATGGCGTGGCGGTGGACAGCGCGGGCAAC
>JAIQFM010000318.1 GCA_020073285.1 Terriglobia bacterium
GTACCTCCAGTACCGCAGTCCGCGCGCAACGAAGTGCCATGCGCCAGGCGGACGAGAATGGTTCACGAATTCCTTTCGCATCCGGGATACGAGATCCGGGTTGATGCGTGACCGAGTGGGCGTCTCCGACGGAGTGATTCAATTCAGCGTAAATAAAGATCCCGCTCCCCCGCGGGACTGAAGAGAGCATCATGACTTTTGGACCGAAGCATCCCTCCGGCCAGGGAGGGAAGGGAAAACGCCGTCGCGGCCGTCGCGGGCCTGGCGGAGGACGTCCGGGTGGACACCAGGGCGGCAAAGGCCAACCAAAGCAGCACAACAATCCGGGCGGGGTTTTCACCCATCCCATGGATCACAGCTACCGGGCGGCGCTGCAAGGTAACAATGCGCAGCGCGGCACCGGCACCCAGTACCTGCAACCTGATCCGGAACCGCTGCCGCAGCAGCACGAAAACGCCGCTCCGCGCATCTTCGTCTTCATTGACGACCTGTTTTTCATGGCGAAAATCCAGGAGACCTCGCGCAAGCTCAACGTCAAGGTGGAGTTCGTCAAGACGGAGAAGGACATCCTGGAGCGGATGGCGCAGAACGGGAACGGCAAGCCTTCGCTGATCATCTTCGACCTCAACAACCTGGGCGCCAAGCCGCTGGCCACCATTCCGCGTCTCAAGAAGGAACTGAAGAAGGGAACCACCATTATCGGGTTCCTTTCGCACGTGCAGGGCGACCTGAAGGTGAAGGCGATGGAAGCCGGATGCGACATGGTGATCCCGCGCTCCGCGTTTTCGCAGAACCTGCCGTCGCTGCTGCGCCGCCACGGGGCACCGGACGAACTGGACGTTCAATAATCGCGCGCGCGCGGTCCGGAGGTTGTGTTCGTCGGAGCGCAATCGGCGACCATGCGTCCCGGCAGGCGCGAGTAGAATATCCAGCGATGCCCACCACGCATCCGAGTGCAGCCGAAGTCCTGCGGCGCGTGCCGCTGTTTGCCGACCTTTCCGAAACCGAGATTAAGTTCCTGGCCGAGCGCGCCGTCCCGCGCCGCTATGCTCCCGGTGAGTTGGTGTTCGCGGAGGGCGACGCCTGCCCAGGGCTGTTTGTGATCGAGCGCGGCAACGTCCGCCTGTTCAAGACCTCCACCGGCGGCCGCGAACAGGTGCTCGCCATCGAGAAGGCTGGAAACTCCATCGCCGAACTGCCGGTATTCGACGGCGGCAAATATCCTGCCAGCGCCGCGGCCGTGGAAGACGCGCAGTTGCTGTTCGTCAGCAAACAGGATTTCCATTCCCTCTGCCTGGTCCATCCCAAGGTCGCACTCAAGGTGTTACGCGTGGTCGGCAGCCGCCTGCGCAGGCTGGTCGGCATCATTGAAGAGCTGTCTTTTACCACAGTCCGCTCGCGCCTGATCTCGCTGCTGGTGCGCCTGGCGGGCGAGCAGGCCCGGGGCGCGACCGCGGGAGTGCAGGTCACGTTGCCGGCCACCAACCAGGAACTGGCAGCGCACATCGGCACGGTGCGCGAACTGGTATCGCGCAACCTCAGCCGCCTGCAGGCGGAAGGGCTCATCAAGGTGGACGGCCGCACGGTGGCCATTCCCAAGCTGGCGGCGCTCCAGGAGCAACTCGAAGGCAGCGAGTAGCGGCCAGCCTCCAACAAAGTAAGCAGTAAGAAGTACGAACTAATAGTGGCGAGGTGGAAGTCACTCGCTCCCGTTTTTACCTGAACTGGTTTGGCTCTGTTGACATCCTGCGAGCCCGGAAGCTTCTTCGTGTCGTCCCTACAGGACTCGGGCTTATGATGGAATTTTTCCCAGGGCTGGCGCCCTGGGCTACTAGCGTTCGCCCCTGCGGGGCTGGGGTCACGGTGATCCTGAGGGCAGAAGCGACGCGCACAAGGGGATGTCAACAGAGCCAACTGGTATCAAGAATACATTTTCGCCCCAGGAAAAATGTCCCTCAGGGGCTAAAGCCCACTATTTTTGTGGCCTTGAGCGGCACGGCTCCTTCGACTTCGCTCAGGACAGGTTCCGCCGTGCCCTACCCAAAAACCGATTTTCGAAACCAGTTCTTCTGACTTCTGACGTCTGACTTTCCTTGCCTGTGACATAAGTCATCGGCCTCGGCGCCGTGCCAGGCTATTCTCAGGATCGAAGTCACAAAGGATCGGAGAAGAGCATGAACGTTACAACGGCAAAGACGGTGCGCGAACTGGCCATTGAATTCCCCCAGGCCACGCGCGTTTTCGAGAAACTCGGAATTGATTACTGCTGCGGCGGCGGCAAGTCGCTGGAAGAGGCCTGCGCCGCGCGCAACCTGGGCGCCGGCGATGTGCTGGCCGCGCTGGCATCGCCAGCGGAGAACACCTCGCTTACGGCCGACTGGCAGAAGGGTTCGATGGCGGAGCTGATCGCGCACATCGTTACCAAGCACCATGCTTACGTAAAGTCGGAGACGCCGCGCCTGGAGCAGCTCCTGGCCAAAGTCTGCTCGGTGCACGGACAGAACCATCCTGAGCTGAACCTCATTCGCGAGACCTTCGCCGGCCTGGGGCAGGAGCTCTCGATGCACCTGATGAAGGAGGAGAACATTCTGTTCCCGTACATCGTCGAGATGGAAAAATCCGCGGCCTCACTGAGACCGGCGCGGCGGCCGGCATTCGGCACGGTGAAAAACCCGGTGCAGATGATGATGATGGAACACGACTCG
>JAIQFM010000319.1 GCA_020073285.1 Terriglobia bacterium
GACGGACATCTTTGCGCGGGCGAACCGCCGGCGGCGAGATTGAGACCATTGCGTTGGCCACAGTAGGCGGCGTTCCGCCGTCCTGCCACGATTCCAGTCCCGTCGGCGCCGGGATCACCAGATCGGCGAGCACGGCGGTGTCGTCGAGGAATGAACTGAAGCTGACGATGAACGGGACATCTTTCATCGCGCTCCGGAAAGCAGCGCCGTTGGGAAGCGCGAAAACCGGGTTGACCTGGTTCAGCAACAGCGTCTCCACCGGATACGGCCGTTTCGACACGATGGCCTGCGGCAATTCGCCGGCGTTGGCGACGTGTGTTTGTGAGGAGGGCAGGAGCGGGTCCTTGGCATTCGAGACGAGAGCCTGTCCCGGCAACTGCTGCTGGACCAGCACTCCACCGGGAACGTCAATACTTCCCAGCAGCCCGTTGAGGGAGTGCACAGCCATCGCTGCGTACACGTTGCCCGGCAGCGAGCTGTTGTGCCGGTCGCCGATGGCGACAACCGGACGGTTCTGCGCAGCTTCGCGAGCCAGCCGCAGGATGGTATCGGCCGGAACGCCGGTCACGGTGGCCGCATCGTTCAGCCGATACTCGGATTTCACCAGCGACTTGAATCCGGTGTGGGAGCTGCCTTCGGCGTCCCGCCAGTCTTCGAATCCAAAGGTGTGTTCGCGGACAAAGTCGGCGTCGTAGAGTCCCTCGGAAATCAGCACGTAGGCCATTCCCAGGGCAAGCGTAGCTTCGGTACCGGGGCGGATCGGCACCCATTCATCGGCGCGAGCTGCGGTCATAGAAAACCGCGGCTCGATTTGCACGAATTTTGTCCGCCGGCCTGAAGCCACGTCGCGCCACCGCGAAAACGCACGCATCATTGCCACTGGCGCGCCCCATCCTTCCAGCAGGTTGACGCCGAAACTCAGCACGTAGCGCGAGTTCGAGAAGTCGTATGCGACCTGTTCGCTAACACCCTGTTGCGCGTAAATCGCAGCCTGGAGCGCGTCCAGTCCCGTGGGCATCGTGACGTAATTCGGCGAGCCATACGCCGCCATGAACCGGGACAGCAGGCGCGGCAGCAAGCCGCTTCTCTGGCGATCAACCACAACCAAGGACCGCGCCTCGCCCGAATCGCGCAGTTTGCGCATGCGCTCAGAAACCAGGCCCAGTGCTTCGTCCGACGAGATTTCTTTCCATCGCGGGTTGTCACGGGTCCCGGTATTGCGGAGTGCTTTTCGCAACCGGTCGGGGTGATACAGCTCCTGCAACCCGGCCAGTCCCTTCGGGCACAGTCCGCCACGATTTACAGGGTGAAGCGGGTTCCCCTGGATCTTGACCGCGCGATTTCCGATCAAGCGCACGCGCAGCCCGCATCCACCAGGGCACATGTTGCAAACCCCGGTCGCCCACGATTCCGGACCTGAAGGAACCCTCACCTGCTCGCTGTCAATTGCGGCATTGATCGTGCTGATGCCTTTCAGGCTCACGCCTGATGTCGCCACGCCAACAGCGCCGCCGGCAGCGAATCGCAAGAAATTCCGGCGATCGAAAGTGAAGCTCATTGCCGTCCTCCCGAGTCGCGCCCGTGGGCCGCTTTGGAACCGAGGAACTAAATCAAATCCACCACCTCGCCCGGCTGGAATCTCGGCCACGCGACCTGCTGCTGCTGCATGCTTTGAAACATCACCGGGCCGTGGTTCCACAGTGATGCCGCGATGTGGATCGGTGAAACCGAGGCGCCGGCGAGGTCAGGCCCCGCGCCGCCGCTGCGATGGCACGATGCACAGCCTTTCGACTGAAACAATCTGGCGCCCCGCTCCGCACTGCCAGCCGGCTCGAAATATCGCTCGGCAAATAGATACGCGATCAGGTCCGCCATTTCCTTGTTGGTGAACTGTGGCCGGGCGATGTTCTGCGCCTGCATGCTGGCCCGCATCGCCGGCGCATGATTCCACATATCCGCGGCAAACTGGCCCAGCGTGCGTGGCAGTGCGCGTGAACGAAGATCGGGTGCCGTGCGGCTGCCGTGGCCTATGGCGTGACAGGCGGCGCACCCCTTGTCGCGAAAGATCTTGCGTCCGGCCTCGGGATCCGCCGGACGAAGATAGGATGGCTTCGCCGCGATGGGGGCCGATCGCCGGATATACGCGATCATGTCTGGCGCATCGTTGCCATCGAAGACCGGCCACTTCACGCCGCGCGCCGCCATGGCGGACTGCATGGCCGGCGCATGATTCCACATCGCCTGGATCCAGCTGACCGGGTTGCGATAGGCAGCCCACTTCAGCAGGTCGGGCGCTTGCCGTTTCCCTTCCGCCCCCACGCCGTGACACTCAAGACACTTCTTTTCCTGCAGCAGGCGGCGACCACGCTCAGCGTCGCCGGGCTCGTCGAGCGATCGCACGGAATAAAGAAACGCGAACAGGTTCGCCATGTCGCTTTCGGCGAACTTCGGCGGAGCCACGCCCTCGATTCGCATCTTCTCCCACATTTCCGGCGCATGGTTCCACATCGCGGCCAGCAATTCGGCCGAGCCGAGATGTCCCGCCGGAGCGCGCGCCAGGTCCGGAGCGCTGTGGCCGCCTTCGCCCAGCGCCGAGTGACAGCGCGCGCATCCCTTATCGAAAAAGCTGCGCATGCCGGCCTTGGGATCACCGGGAATAAAATACCCGCCTCCACTCTGCGCCGTCAGCGGCAGAACAGTAAG
>JAIQFM010000320.1 GCA_020073285.1 Terriglobia bacterium
AAAAACCGGCGCGGTTCTCCCCCGAGACATGCGCCGGTTCCTTAAGGCTCCAGATAACTGCGCCGGCGTAATTTCACGGCTGGTCCCGTCCGGCCTGGCGCACTGGCGGCCCTAAACTCACCCGCCGCGTCCGACATAGTTGTGTCTGGTCCCAGCGGCGGCGGAACTCAGGTTCTACGGCCCCAACTTGCGCCAGTCGGTTAACGCGGTCAACCACAAACCGCGTTTACATGTTGTCATTGTGAATTACCGTTCCAAAATGGGAACTAGGGAAGGTCTATCGGTCTCTCAGTCCATCAGTCGCGGTGATCTGTCTCCGCCGACAGACCGATAGAGTGATAGACGGCACCGATCATTTGGCCACTGTTCACTGTTCTTACATTCCTTCCTTCCCATGCTTGGACACGTACACCAGCGCGAACTCGCTTCCCGCGCCGACCGGCTTGACCGCCACGATGTGCTGACGGTCCGGCGTGCCCGCCTTCAATTCCACATTTGTCCCTAAATGCGAGCCCTTATCGCAAGTGATCTCTTTCGAGTCATCCACGTGGTTGTAGGTCACGAAGCCCTGCTGCTGGCACTCCAGGAGCTTGCCGCCGAACGCCTTCATCTTCGGGCGATAGAAATCCAGCACCTTGGACGGCGGGTCGTCGCTGCGAAACTTAATGGCGACGACCTTCAAGCCGAACGCGCCGCTGGAAATATTCACGTTGGCCGCGTCCTTGTCGTTGTCCGTCTTTGTTACCCGTTGCGCTCCCGGATACACCGGCAGCCCGGTGTCCTTCACGTCCACGTCGGTGTTGACTTTCAAGTCTCCGAACGGGGTGCGGATATCCACCTTCTTCTCGCCGCTCTCGGTCCGCCCCTCGTGGATCGAGCACCCGGCCAGCCACACGAACGTGGCCAGGGCGAGAATGGCTACGAAGAAATGCTTACGGGGCTGAAACTGTTTTCGTGCTGACATGGAATTTCGTCCTTCCTCGGCGCGCCTGCTGCGCCCGCTCAATGCCCGCGCCGCGTTGCGCGATGCCGGGAATGGTCACCGGCAGGCGGCCACGAATCGCGATCTCGCCGAACACGGCCCGGATCGCGCTCAACTCCGAGACACTTACGAACGAATACGTGCACAAATAATTTTGTACCTCGGGGAACTCCGCCGCCATGTATGGATTACCCATGGCGATCGCCACCGTGCGCGGCCCCGCCCGGCTGAGGATGGACTCGATCAGCGCGTCCATGTCGCGGGTCAGCCCAAGCGAGTTCTTCATCTCGTTGCTGATCATCGGCCCCAGGAACATCGGCGCCAGCACCACTTGAGCCTGCTCGACCGCCGACATCACTTGCTGAGTCATGCCGCCGGCGATGCGCCGGTCGACGTAGAATACCCGCGCATCCGGCACCCGCGCGCGCAACTCGCGCTCGAAGACGCGCCCGTACTCGAAGCGGACGTCGTCGGTGAAAATGACGGCAACCACCCGGTTCCGGGTCTCCTCCACCTTCAGATACGGATTCGCATTGGCCGCGGTTCCCGCGGAAAGACGTGTCAGCGGCAGCGCCTGGCCGTTGTCCCGCACCAGGGTGACGGCCGCATCGGCCACGTGCTGTCCGTACGCCACGTTCCCCGGCTGCGCCACCAGCTCAGAGACTCTCTCGATGTCCACCAGACGCGCCTTGTGTAGTCCGACCGACGCCTTCGCGCGCAGCACCTTGAGCACCGACTGGTTGATCTGCGCCTCCGGAATCTGCCCACTGCGCGCGGCCTGCAGCAAGCCGTTGTACGCGCCGTCAGTGTCCTGCGGGATCAGCACCATGTCGTTGCCCGCCTTCACCGCCGCCACCGCCGCCGCGCCCGACGGGTTCGGCGACTTGGCGTAAATCCGCATCAGCGCGTTCATGTCGAGGGCGTCGGTGACCACCAGCCCCTGAAATCCCATCTTCGTTTTCAGCAGACCGGTGACCACCGCGTGCGAGGTTGTCGCCACCTTGTTCGGGTCCGGCTCCAGCGCGGGCACGGTGACGTGCGCGATCATGACCGCGTCCACGCCGGCGTTGATCGCCGCCTGGAAGGGCGGCAGCTCCACCGCTTGCAGCCGCTGCAGGTCGCCATCCACCTCCGCCAGTTCCAGGTGAGAGTTGGTGGAGGTGTCGCCGTGGCCGGGAAAATGCTTCGCCGTCACCAACATGCCGGATTGGTGCGCGCCGGCGATGTAGGCCGCCGCCAGCGCGCCCACCTGCTGTGGGTCCTCGCCGAACGAGCGCGTATTGATCACCGGATTCAGCGGGTTGGAATTGACGTCGGCATCGGGATAAAAATTCCACTGGACGCCGATGGCGCGCGCTTCCATGCCCGTGATGCGGCCCGCCGACTCGGAATCCGCCAAGCTTCCGTCCGCGCCGAACGCCATGGCGTGGGGAAACACGGTGGTGCCGTGGAGGCGCATGGCCAGCCCGCGCTCGAAGTCCGCCCCAATCAGCAGTGGAAGCTCCGAATCGCGCTGCAACTGGTTGGTCATCATCGCCGCTTCGTAGGGCTGGTTGCGCAACACGAAGGGCCCATCCACCGGCACCGTCAGCCCGAAGGATCCGATGTGGTATCTGCGCATCATCTCGCGCAGACGCTGGTATTCCGCGCTGTTGACGTTGAGAAACTCGGCCCGCGACCACACCAGCAGCATCTGCCCGATCTTCTCTTCCAGCG
>JAIQFM010000121.1 GCA_020073285.1 Terriglobia bacterium
ATCCACATCAGACCATCTCAACGCCAGACACTCGCTGATGCGGAGTCCAAGTGAGACGCACAGCAACGCGACGGTGCCGAACGGCTCCCGCAGTCGGACAACGAACTGCCGGAACTCTTCTACCGTCAAGCTACGCGGTTGTTTTGTTCGCTTGGATGCCCCCCGCACTGTGACATCCTGGCCGGGAAAAACTTGCGTGCCGCGGCTACTACCACGTCAGTTTTTCACTCTGCGTTGGTGGGTGCTGGGGATATGCATATCCTCCCGGTACTTGGCGACCGTGCGGCGAGTGACCTGGATGCCCTGCGACTGGAGGATGCGGGTGATCTGCTCGTCGGTTAACGGCCTGGCGGGATCCTCTTCCTCAATCAGCTTCTTGACGCGCCTTTTCAAGATCAGCAACGAGGTGTTGCCGCCCTCGGGCCCGTTTACGCTTTCGCTGAAGAAGTAGCGGAGTTCGAATACGCCCTGCGGGGTGTGCGCATACTTGTTGGCCACGGCGCGGCTGACGGTGGAAGGATGCACGCCGATCTCTTCCGCCACTTCCTTGATCATCATCGGCTTCAAGCGGTCGATGCCGCGATCCAGAAAGTCCTTCTGCCGGCCGAGAATGGCGTAGCAGACTTTCAAGATCGTCTGTTTGCGCTGCTCGATGTTCTTGATCAACTGGATGGCGGACTTATAGCGCTCTTTGACGTAGTTGCGAACGTCTTTTTCCGCCGCCTCGCGGCTCAGCAGCTTCTTGTAGGTGGAGTTCAGGCGCAGTTGGGGAACGTCGTCGTCGTTGAGCACGGCAATGTAGTCGTCGCCATGCTTGATGAAGGCCACGTCGGGCTCGATCAGCCGCGCCTCGACCTTGTTGTACCTGAGCCCGGGACGCGGATCGAGGGTCTTGACCAGGTCCAGGGCCGCCTGCACCGCCTCCAGCGGACGCCCGATGGCCTTGGCGATCTCCTTCAACTGCTTGTTCTGCACCGCCCGCAAGTGGTCGCTGATGATGACGATCGCATCCGCCAGGGCCTCACCGGTTCCGTTGCCAATCGTGCCGTGGGCCTTGTGCGCATGCTGCAGGAACTGCAACTGTGCCAGCAGACATTCGCGAACATCGCGCGCCCCCACACCCACCGGATCCATCTGCCGGACCAGCAGCAGCGCTTCTTGCAGATCATCGCTCGTAAACAGCGGTTTGATTCCCCCGGATGGCACCAGTCGCGGCCCGTGTTGCTGAGCTTGTTCTTGAACCGCCGCAGGCGTCTCCACTTCTGCCGCAGGCGGCATTGCTTCTTCGGCGGTTCCCGGAGTTTCCACCGGCTCGGCAATCGCGACCGACCCCTCCGGCGCCGCTGCAGCCAGCGCCGCTTCTTCCCTCAGGTCGGGCATCTGGCCCAGAATATCGTCCGCGTTCTCGAAGTTTTCCGTTTGCCCGTCAACGCCGTCGAGCAGCGCCTCAACGTCACCTGGCGTCTCTGGCTCAGGTGCGGGCCCAGTCCCAGCCACTTCCGGACGAGCGCCGGTGAGCGGCGGATACGCGGCCCCCATCAGTTCTTCGTCGCTGGCGGTAAGGTAGCCGTCTTCGCTCAGGTTCCCAATGATCAGCTCCGCCGCCTCGCGCACTCCCGGCGTGACGCTCATCGCGCCCAATTGCCACATCAAGTGGTCGGTCAGCGTGCTCGCCTTGCTGAGGAAATTTTCGAAGGAAGGCTTTTCGACCGTCTCGGCCTCCGGGCTGCGGTACCCGGGGTCGAGGTAGTCCTGGAAGAACGAGCCGAAATCAATTTCGTCGAACGGATCCTTGGCGTCAGGCGCGACGGCGGGATCGGCTTCCACATTCGCCAGCCGCTCGCGCTCCTCTTCCTTGCCGGCGACTTCATCCAGCAACGGAACCGTGCCGTCCAACTCCTCCAGGACGGGGTTTTCCACCATCTCCGCGTTGATCATGTCCTTGAGCTCAATCCGGTTCAACGCCAGAACGCTGACCATCTGCACCAGGCCTGGTGTCAGGATCTGCTTCTGGGTGACTCTCAGGTTGAGCCGCGGTGAAAGCAATGCCATGGATGCCTTACAAACACTTAGCGAAGTGGTGATTTGGCGATTGAACTGCAAGCAGTCAATCGGCAAATCGCTAAATCAGCAAATCACTATCCGAAGTGTCTCTCCGAATTCGCCCCAACGCAAGTTACTGGTGCGCAAAAAAGCACTAAACCAAGGAGAAACTCTCTCCTAGATACACGCGCTTGACTTCCGGGTCGCTGCCGAGCTGTTCCGGAGTGCCGGCGCGGAAGATGCGTCCTTCGTTGATGATGTACGCCCGGTCCGTAACTGACAGGGTCTCCCGCACGTTATGGTCGGTGATCAGGACCCCGATGCCGCTGGCCTTGAGGTCGGAAATGATCTTCTGCAAGTCCAACACCGCGATCGGGTCAATTCCCGAAAAGGGCTCGTCCAGCAAAATAAATCGCGGCTGGATGCAAAGCGCACGCGCAATCTCCACCCGGCGTCGCTCGCCGCCGGAAAGCGCGTAACCGCGGTTCTTGCGGATGACCCCCAGCCCCAACTGGCCGATCAGCCTTTCCATCCTCTCGCGGCGCTCGTGCCAGGACAGCGGCTGGGCTTCCAACACCGCCAGGATGTTCTCCTCGACCGTCAACTTGCGGAACACCGACGGCTCTTGCGGCAGGTAGCTGATGCCGAAGTTCCTGGCCCGCAAGTACATAGGCGTGGCGGTGATGTCCTGGCCGTCAAAGGTCACCTTTCCCGAATCGGGAGGCGCCAGGCCCACGATCATGTAGAACGTAGTCGTCTTGCCGGCGCCGTTGGGCCCCAGCAAACCTACGACTTCTCCCTGATTGACGTGGAGGGTGACAGCGTTTACGACCCGACGCCCGCGATAAGATTTGCCAATTTCGTCTGTCGCCAGGGTCTGCATCTACTTGGCTACCCGCGTTTGGGTTACGGTCGGGGAGGAGATGTTGCCTTCAACCACGACCCTATCATCGCGATTATAGAAAGTCAACGAACCGCCGGTAATCTTGCCGCGTTCGGCATCAAAAATGCTGGGAGGCCCGCCAGTCAGCACAAATTTGCCGTCAGACCCTGTATATACAAGCCTTTCGCCGGTCGCCCGCCGGTTCGGCTCCTGGATATTCACGTGCCCTTCCGCGACAATCCGGTCGATTTGACTCGGCCCCGCCTGCGCGGCTGAACCTGCGCTTTGGCCCCTGGCTTGCAGATACACGTCCGCCTTGTCGGCGGTCAGCGTCGTATCCGCTCCGTGCGCTACCACTCCACCCTCGAAACGTCCCCGGCGTTCGCCATCCAGGTAGGTCAGCAGCGCCGATCGCACGCTCACCGGCGTCAATTTCCCCTTTTTGTCTTGTTGGACAAAGGTAGTCGTTACGGCGCCCGCTGCATTCCCAGTCAAGGACCTCGCCACCAGCTTGCGCGCTTCGCGGTTGAACTCAATTACCGGCGCCCCCACGATGCTCGACCCCTGCCACAGCCTGGCGCCGCCGGAATACACCGCCGTGCCGCTGCTGCGCACCGCGTGCATGGTGGGCGCGGTCACGTGGATCGGATCCCCCGACGCCAGCAGCGCCCCGCCGGCCTGCGGTTTCAATTCGCTGTAGGTGCTCTTGACGTCGCCATTCGCCATCGCATCGCCGCTGCGGCGATCCAGGCGGATGGTTTCCGCCGTGGTGGTCAACCCGCCCTCCACCACGCGCGGCGAACCGGATAGCGTCAGCACCTCTTCGCCGGGCGTATAGCGAGCATGATCGGCCCTAGCGGTGCGGTCATTGCTATTGCCGCCGGGTGGCGCCGCTTCCGAGTATTGAAACTGCCCCTCCTGGAGAATGGTGGCGATTCCACCCGCTCCATTGAACGTAACGTCCAGCCGGTCGCTGGTGCTGGTCTTGCGCGGCTGGCCCGGCGTCGACGACACCACCTTGGCCTCCGGCATTCCCGTCAAATGATCGATCCGGTTCTGCCGGTTGAAACGCGCCTCGAATCGTCCGGCGGTCGCCACCGTCTGCGCCGCGTCCTGCCCCGACGCTCCCGGCGGCGGCAGCACGGTGACCTGCGCCGGCCCACCCGTCACCGCCTGCCGCAGCGTCCGCCCGTTCTGGATCTGGAAATCGATGGTCGTCGCCGCGATCTCCACCGCATGCGCCGCTTTCCCAGGGCCCGGCGATTGCAGCAGTTTGACTCCCTCGCTCGCAACCACCTTGTCCACCTGGTTCCGAGCGGCAAAACTGACCGTCACCTTGCCCGCTGTCCCCTGCAACGGCTGCGCGCCAGCGGAATTCAGCGCCACGCCGCCGCTGAAAACGACTGTTCGCAGGGTGTTCCTTCCCGTAATCCAGGCATCCGCCAGCGCCGCGCGCACCTCGGTCTCGCTCTTCCCCGCTGTTTCCCCACGCACGTCACCGTTGGCGGTGAGGTGCGCGATGGTGTTGTCGTCCCGCAGGTACACCGTAAGTTCGTTCGCCACAAAGCTGCCTGCGTCGCGCGTGATGTGAACGCCCTGCAGCACCGCCCGGTTCGGGCCCTTGGTAATCACGCCATGCTTCGCCGTGATGTTGGCCACGCTGGCGTCAGTGGAATGGACCTGAATGTTGGAAGCGAGGGTCAGCGTCGCGCCTTTCGAGTCGTAGTCCGCGCCCATGGCCGACCCATTCGCCTGCGGCACGCGAAACTCGACCCGCTCCTTGGTGCTGGCCAGGCCGGTCTTGGCGTTGAACATCAGCCCGCTGGTTTTGAGATGGATGGGGTTCTTGAGCACCGCCGGCGTTGCCTGATCGGGGTTGAGCGGCCCGTCGGCATTGCCCTCCAGGTCAATGCGTACCTCGCCCTTCGCCGTGACGTCGCCGGTGCGCGGGTCGTACTCGAAATCGGCGCCGTAGATCTGGTCGAAGCGGTTCGACTGCCGCCCGTACACGATGATGGTGACGTCCCGCAGCTCCGCCTTGCCGCTCTCCTTGTACTGCACCGCGCGCGACGCGTGCACCGTGAACACGGTGCGCCCACCCTCCGACTTGGAGAGCGTGAACCCCTGCGTGCTCTGCTGGATGTTGACCCCAAGCTGTTTCGGAACTTCCTTGATGGCGCGCCGCAGCCGCAGCCGGCCGTAGAAATAAAATCCCGCGACCACCACCGCGAGCACGATCGCCGCGGTCGCAAACCACACCCTCAGCCGGGAGACATTGACGGGCATTGCTCTCGATTGTATCGCGAGCAGGAGTCAGTCCCGGGTCGCGAGCTCCGGGCGTCGAACCATGCCGCGACTCGGGGCTGGGGACTATTCCCTGCTATTCTGTCTGCCGCAGCATCTAAGAAACATGCCGCCCGCGAACTCCATCAACACCACGATTCCCGCCGCCCGGGGCAGGGTTTCGCAGGCGCTCAGCTCTCTGCGGCACCGCAATTTCCAGCTCTTCTTCGGCGGACAGCTCATCTCCCTGGTCGGCACCTGGATGCAGACCGTGGCGCAATCCTGGCTGGTCTATCGCTTGACCGGATCGTCGCTGCTGCTGGGCGCGGTCGGCTTCGCCTCGCAATTCCCGGTCTTTCTCGTGGCCCCAATCGGCGGCACCATCGTTGACCGCCACAACCGGCATCGCCTGATCGTCGCCACCCAAACCGCGTCCATGGTGCTGGCCTGCATTCTCGCCTGGCTGACGCTCAGCCATCGCGTGCAGGTCTGGCACATCTTCGTGCTCGCGGCGCTGCTTGGGGTGGTCAACGCTTTCGACATTCCCGGACGCCAGGCGTTCCTGGTGGACATGGTCGGCCGCGAAAACCTGATGAACGCCATCGCCCTGAACTCCTCGATGTTCAACGGCGCGCGCATCGTCGGCCCCGCCGTCGCCGGCATCATGGTTGCCGCGGTGGGCGAAGGCTGGTGCTTTTTCGCCAATGCGGTCAGCTACCTGGCCGTGATCGCCGGGCTGCTGATGATGGATGTCCGCGGCTACGAGGCGCCCACGCGCACTGCCTCCGCGTTGGAGACCATGATCGAAGGGTTCCAGTATGTCCGCCAGACCGCGCCCATCCGCGCCCTGCTGTTACTGCTCGGTTTGGTCAGCCTGGTCGGCATGCCCTACAGCGTGCTCATGCCGATCTTTGCCGACCGCATCCTGCATTCCGGGGCGCGCGGGCTCGGCCTGCTGATGGGCGCCACCGGCGTGGGCGCGCTGCTCGGGGCGCTGACCCTCGCCGCCAAGCAAGGTCTGAAAGGTCTGGGCAAATGGGTGGCGATCTGTGCCATCGGGTTCGGCGTCAGCCTGAATCTGTTCGCCTTCTCGCGCTGGCTGTGGCTCTCGATGGTGCTGCTGCTGCCGGTGGGATTCACCATGATGGTGGAGATGGCTTCGTCCAACACGCTCATCCAGTCCATGGTGCCGGACCAACTGCGCGGGCGCGTGATGGCGGTTTACTCGATGATGTTCATGGGGATGGCGCCCTTCGGCGCGCTCTTCGCCGGGGCTCTCGCGGAACACCTGGGGGCGCCGCTCACCGTCGCCATCGGCGGCATCGCCTGCCTTGCGGGATCGGCCCTTTTCGCCGCCCACCTGCCCGGATGGCGCACCGAAGCCCGCCAGCTCATCATCGCCCAGGGCGTCGCCGGCGGCGATCCCGCGCAGGGAATGACAGTCAGGGGTATCTCGCAAAGATAGGCTGCGGGCTCCAGACTTCAGGCTGCAGGTTGCAGGCCTTCATTGGAGGATCTGCCGGGGGAGGTGGGCCGCCTTCTCATGGGGCTGATGTCATTCGCGGCCTCCGCCTGAAGCCCGAAGCCTGAAGCCTTCTACAACCCCGCTCTCTCCGCCGCCATTTTCGCCAGCGCCGCCCAATCCTGCTCGCCCATGCCGCGCGCGACGGCGGAGAGAAAACTGTCGTGGATGAAGCTGGCCACCGGCATGGGCACCGCTTCCGCGTCCGCCGCCGCCAGCGCCAGACGGACGTCTTTCAGTCCCAGCCGCAGCCGGAACCCCGCCGGCTCCCACTTCTGCTGCGCGATGATGGCCCCGTAGGTCTTGTACACCGGCGCTGCGAACAGCGAGTTGGTGAACACGTCCAGCATCTTGTCCGCCTCCAGCCCGTACTTCCGGCCCAGGGCAAACGCCTCCCCCAGGCACTCGATTACCGACGCGATCATGAAATTCCCGCTGAGCTTGGTGACATTGGCCATCACCGGCTCGTCGCCCACCACGAACGTCCTCTGTCCCATGACATCGAACAGCGGCCGGCAGCGCTCGATGGCCTGCTGCGGCCCGGCCGCCACAATGAACAGCTTGGCAGCT
Organism: Terriglobia bacterium; assembly: GCA_020073285.1. GTDB lineage: Bacteria > Acidobacteriota > Terriglobia > Terriglobales > Acidobacteriaceae > JAIQGF01. The sequence continues at coordinate 7,302 of JAIQFM010000121.1, forward strand.
TCGGCGGCTTCCGGTCGCCCGAACACCGGCGCCGATACCATCGTTTGGCCGCGCTCCTGGTGCATCTCCGCCAGCCGCCGCGACAGCGCCGCGCTGATCGTGCTCATGGAAACATGAATTCCACCCTTCGCCAACCCCGCCAATAAACCCTGCTGCCCGAGCACGATCTGCTCCAGGGCGGCATCGTCTGCCACCATGGTGATGGCCACCTCCGCAGCGATCCCCGCCGGGTGCTCGGCCAAGTGCGCGCCCTCCTTCGCCAACTCCTCCGCCCGGGCGCGCGTCCGGTTGTACGCCACCACTTCATGTCCGGCCTTCAGCAAGTTGCGCGCCATCGCCCGCCCCATGCTCCCCAACCCTAGAAATGCCACTCGCATGTCTATTCTCCTTCCGGCCAAACCTTTTTAGAGTACAACAAGCATGAGTCGGACACGGGCGTGGTCTTCGCACCGCTGACCGGGAAGTAAGACGAAGTATCCACGGGAGAATCGACTGGCGGAAACGGGGCAGGTCACGGCGGGCTGGAAGGTGCGGGTGGACAAGACCATGGCCGCAGTCATGCTCGCCGGCTTGTGCACCTTCCTGAACGTCTACGTGACGCAGCCGCTGCTGCCGTTTTTTCGGCACCTGTTCCATGCCTCGGAACTGGAAGTCAGCCTGACGGTGAGCGTGACGATCTTCGCGGTCGCGCTGGTGGCGCCGTTTGTGGGCGTGATCGCCGAGCGCAAAGGGCGGAAGAAAGTCATAGTTCCCTCGCTGCTGCTCTTGAGCCTGCCTACCGCGCTTTGCGGAACAGCCAGCAGCCTGCATGCGCTCATCTTCTGGCGCTTTCTACAGGGCGTGTTCGTGCCGGGCGTGATCGCGGTCATGCTGGCCTACATCGTGGAGGAGTGGGAAGGACGCGGCGTCGGCGGGGCGATGGCGGCCTACGTCAGCGGCACGGTGATGGGCGGATTTCTGGGGCGCTTTCTCTCCGGGATGATTACGACGCATTGGAGCTGGCGCGCCGCCTTCGTCGTTCTCGGCGGATTGAACCTGGTGGGCGCGCTGCTGGTGCGTGCCTGGCTGCCGCTGTCGACCCGGTTCGTGAAGGCCGAGCACATGTCGCACGCGCTGGCCGATGCGCGCCGACATTTGCGCAATCCGCGGCTGTTGGCGAATTTCGGCACCGGCGCGGCGGTGCTATTTTGCCTTGTCGGTTGCTTCACCTATACCAACTTTTATCTGGCGGCGCCGCCCTATCGTCTCAATGCCGCGCAACTGGGCAGCGTTTTCTTCGTTTACCTGGTCGGGGTGGTGATCACGCCCATGTCGGGCAAGTTTCTCGACCGCCATGGTTTCCGCCGCACCGCGCTTCTGTACTGCGCGATGATGATCGCCGGCCTGCTGCTGACGCTGGCCCCGTCGCTGCCCGTGGTAATTGCCGGACTGGCGATCTTTTCCTCCGGCGTATTCATCGCGCAAGCCGCGGCGACGGTGGAAACGGGCGCGATTGCCGGCCGGGCGCGCTCCTCGGCCGCGGGCCTGTACGTGACGTTCTATTATTTTGGCGGCAGCTTGGGCGCCACCGTGACCGGGTGGGTTTGGGAGTGGAAACGCTGGCACGGGTGCGTGGCGCTGCTGGCGTCAGTCGCGGTACTGAGCCTGGGGCTGGCGCTATTGAGCAGCCGTCCGGGAGAACAGTTGCATCCGGAAGAGGCGGAGATCGTGGGGGACTGATACGTGGTAATTTCGTAGATTGGTAATTTGGTAATTTGCACGTCCTGGTTAGCGCCTGTAGTTGAGCACTAACCTGGCCAGCTCCTACGACATCATCGACCGCTCGAACCGGGAGTACTGACGAGAAGCGTGCTCGTGCGTTCCGTTGTACTTCTGCCGTGGCTGGCTATAATACGCCAGCCAGGAAGAACTCATCCGTGGACACCTTAATCGTCCGTAATGAGAGTCCGGATTCCTGCCGAAATGATTGGATCGTCGAGGGAGTCGTTTATAGAATGCGGGCACGGCATTGGGAGTGGCGTGAATCCCTTTCTCCCTGGTCGAGCATCTGACTCAAAGACTCCATGAATGTCGAGAAGACCATCGCCGAGGTAGAGTGGCTGGAGCGCATCTACTCGCTTGCCGACACCAGGCCGCTCAAGCTGACCGACCGCCACGCCGCCAACCAAAGGCACGACGAGAGGTACGCGGACAACCCGTGGTTCCGGCTTTGGCAGCGTTACGGGATTCCTCGGTAGGCGGCTGTACGTCCGATGCATATCGGAAGCCAAGCCGCTGGCATCGACCCTGCCCTGCTGTCCATGGTCGGTTTCGCTCCGTTTCCGGCAAGCTGAGCTCCATCGAGAGTAATATCTGGACGGGCCACAGAACTCCGAAGGAGTGCGCTATGGTGCAGAAAGTAATCGAAGTCGTCGGTATTTCGAAAGAGAGCTTTGCCAAGGCCGCGGCCAACGCGGTGGCGGAGGCTGCCAAGACGGTCCAAGGCTTGAAATGGGCGCGGGTCGCGGAATTTGAAATGCAAATCGAAGACCAGAAAATCACCGAATACCGCGCCACAACCAAGATTTACTTCGACGTCAAGCACTAACTTGGCGGGTGCCGCGAGGGTGACATTGTGTTTTGCTTGCGGCGCCTCAGCACAGTTGCACTGGCTGGCGCGAACGGCTCCGGCTGCGTTCGATTGCAGCCAAGCGCAGCCCGGAGTCAGTCGCCGCTAAATATCGTTGCGCTCATTGTGCCTCGTAGTCGCTAACAACTGCGAGGACTTTCGCCCATGCGGTTGCAATCGCATTCCATCGGTCGGGAAATTTCGCCCTCACCAGTGGAGACGGGTGGGCGGAAGTGAGCACGCGGAGAGCGGGACGTTGTGCCCGGAAATAGCGTTCGGCCTTCGCCGCGTGCCGCCCGACCAACACGACCGCACGCAGGTTCGGCAGCAGCTCAATCAAGTTCGCGCAGTTCCTGCTTGGTCACCTTCCGCGTACCGTTCCACCACGGGATAACGTTCCACGTGACGGTTAACCTTCGTGGGATGCCTGCCCGTCGCATGAACTCGAACGTGGCTTCCGCCGAGGGGTCACGGTTGCCCAACCTTGTTTCTGTCAAAGATCAAGACTGACGTTCACCTCCGGCTGCGAGCAGCACACCAGCGCATTTCCGGGAGCCGGTCTCTCGAGCGGTTCGGGGTTGTAACAAATTGATCCGCTAATCAGACCACTCATGCAGGTGTGGCATACTCCAGTCCGGCACGACCATCTCACCGGAACGTCGCACGCTTCAGCCAGTTCGAGCAAGCTCTGATATTTTGGATCCCACGCGACGGTAATCCCGCTGCGCGCGAATGAAACTGAGGGGCCAGATCCGGGCGGCCCTTGTGGCAGGTGGGGAGTGTGATCAACCCGCGCCATACCGGGTGTAATACCCTCGAGGGCACCAAAGATTTCCGTGTGCACATTTTCGGCGAGCACACCCCAGTTTTGCAGTCCATCGAGCATGTTCTGCAACAATGAAGATGGGCCACACAGATAGAAGTCGCTATTCCGCGATACGCCAATTCTCTTCAGCAAGGCTACGTCAATGTGCCCGGAAGCATCGAAGTCCATCTCTGGTTCGTCGATTCCAGAGGGCCTGCTGTACACGATGTAGCTTCGTCCGCGAGAGAGCTGTTTCAGTAGAAAACGCGATTCTTCCGCGAATGGATGCTCGACACCATTGCGCGCTCCATAGATCCACCAGATCTCTCGTTGCGATCTTTCGGAAGCGAGGGCGTGCAGCATCGACATCACGGGCGTTGCGCCGACTCCAGCGCTTAGCAGGACCACAGGATTCTCGCCTGGACGCAGAGTAAAGCTTCCTCGCGGGGCACTGACATCCAACACATCGCCCTCCCGAACTCGGTTGCACAGGAATGAACTTCCGATCCCATTCGATTCGCTCTTGACGCTGATGCGGAAGTGATCGCCTCCCGGCAGGGCCGACAGCGAATAGCTGCGAAGAACCGGCGGCTTGTCCGGATCGACCGGCAACCGTAAGACAATAAATTGACCTGGTTGAAAGACCGGAAGAGATTGCCCGTCGATCGGCACCAGAACGAAGGAAGTTACGCTATCGCTTTCCTTGCGGATAAGCGCGACTCGCAATGGTCTGAAACCGGGCCATGCTGGAGCTTGCTCCTCATTGGCGAACCCGGGATTCCCATCCACGGTTTTTGCGCCCGGTTCGTGCTTGAGCATCGCCTGGAAAGACGTTTGCCAGCCCTTGCTAAGCGCAGGAATCCGAAGCGCGCGTTGCAGTTGTTCGCGAGAATGCCCTGGCAAATATAGGAGGGCATCTATCTCAGCCACGGTGATCCGCTGTGGACCATCAGCAATTTTTGCGATGTCATCGCCCGCACCAACTTCTCCTTCCTGCAAGACGCGAAAATAAAACCCTGGTCTGTGATGTGCTACGAGCAGCGCCGGCATGCGAGGTTCATTCATGCGAATGCCGACGCGGTAGCAAGTCACGCGCGGCTGTGTTACTTCAAAAACCGCATCACCAATGCGGTATCGATCACCGATGCAGACCTCGTCATCCGCAAGCCCTTCGACAGTGAAGTTTTCGCCGAACTGACCGAAACCAAAATCACTGCGTCCCAGGAAGTGCTCCCAGTAATGGTAGGACTCCATCTGGTAGACAAATACAGCGCGGTGCTCCCCTCCGTGCCCCGCGAGATCACCTTGCGCATCACCTTCAATATTAAGCTTGCGCACCATCCGTCGTCCCTCGACTGGAGATTTCCAGACGGCTGTTCGGACGATCTTGCCGTTCCATTGCACTTCGCGTGGAAGACCGACATTTAACGAGAGCAGTCGGGGCATCAGTACCTCCTCCTCGCCGGATGAGACCACAAGCCGTGGGCGTTGATCTGCGCAACTCCTTGCGCTTAGAACCTCGACAGGGCTTCAAAACGAAAACGCCAACCCGCTTGAAATAAGTAAGTTGGCGATTTTAGAGCAAAATCTCAAATTTTTGGTGCCGAAGAAGGGACTCGAACCCCCACACCCTTGCGGGTACATGGACCTGAACCATGCGCGTCTGCCAATTCCGCCACTTCGGCGTGGCGCGGCTGCCGAGCGGCGCCGCGAAGGCTACATCGTAATCTATATTACAGGCGCGAACGGGAGCGTGGCAAACCGTCACGGGCTGTCGGTACTGATGTTGATTCCGGATTGTCGTCGGCTAGGACGATATGAAAAGATGAGGTAAGCCAACCGACGTTACGTGATAGTAACAACTCCAACTGAACACGGCGCCACCCGATTGCGCGTGCCCAGGCGCCGTGAGCCAAGGCAGGAGAATCGAATGCCACAGCAGACGCAAGGGGAACAACCGAAGATGTCCCCGGACGCGATCACCAAGCTGCGCACCCTGGCGCATGATCTGAGCAACTCAATCGAGACGGTGATGCAGGCCTCGTACCTGCTGGCGCAGGCCAAACTCGACGACACCAACAAAAAATGGCTGGAGTTGATCGACAGCGCCGCGCGCGATGCGGCGCGCATTAATCGCGAGATCCGCGAGGTGCTGAAGTCGCAGACGAAGTAATCAGGCTTCGGGCTGCAGGCTT
>JAIQFM010000122.1 GCA_020073285.1 Terriglobia bacterium
CGCTGCGCGCCTGGACCTTCGAAATGCCCGACGGCAAGCTGGAGCAATACCAGGTGGCCGCCGCGGATTGACTCTCGGTGTCGGCATTCATTGGGGCATTTTCTCGGGGGCTTCGGGAACCTGGATTTGGTGGAGTAGCGATTCCAACATTGCCCTGTCGCGCGAAGGATCATGCGCGGCGGAATGCTGCTCGGCAACACGCTTGAGATTGCCGCTGGCGATTTGCAGGCCGTAGAGGGTAAGAGCCGCAGTCCGCGCATCAATGGCCTTGTCGAGCAGGGCGCGAATGATCTGCATGACTGCGAGTTGGAGGCTCATGGCGTCTTCGGCCATGGGAAGGGTGTAATCGGGACGCTTCTGGTGCATGGATTCGTGGAAAATGCAGAACTTGCGGCCTTTACGGGCGGGCGCGCCGCATGGTTCGCCGTTGACCTTGGTATGTTGGCAGATTTTGGAATTGGCGAATTGGTTACTCAGCATAGATCCCCTATCCCGGTGGGTGCCGGGAATGAATAAGTTACGTCCAGGTAAACCGCAGGTAACCTGAGGTTACCTGGAGCGCGAGTTGAAGGTTGCGGACTGAGGCGACGATTTACCACTCGGGTACTAAAGGCCTCGAAACGTAGTTGGTTGTTGGCCGAAAGCAGATTCCTCGCTGCGCTCGGAATGACAAGATTCGAGAGTTCGTTCGAGTTGTCAAAGAACACGGGCAAAAGTTTGGGCCGCAAGAGGGCTAATCCCCCTGCGGCCCTTTCAGCCTTCTTTCAGGCTATTAACATTATAGCATTTTCGGTGGGGGTTTCCCGCCACATCGCGGTGGCGGTAAGTGGCTGGTGGGACGTAGGTTAGGTGATGTGTTAACTCTTAAGGGACTTGACAGGGCTGTCGCAGAATGAGAACGGATCACCAATAGAATGCGCGGAGTGCAAGTAGGCGCGTGAGAGCCGTAAGTAGTTGAAAATAGCGCAGCCGCAGATTGGCTCTTTTCATGGTTGGTTGTGGCCGGAAACGGCCATGGCGAGCTGTCATCGCCAATTACGAGCGATCCGGGGCGCCGCTACTGCCCGAGCATGCCCTTTTTCAGATCGGCATTGGGCGGCTTCGGCCCCAGCCACACGGACAAGAGCACTGGGCCGAAAGCCGGAGCGGCAATCGTCATCTTCTCCTTGCCGTTGATGGCGAGCGTCGTGCCCTTAGCTGGGACGTAAGTGAAGACCATTTGGTCGCCCTCTTTAACGGCCTCGAGAGCGCCCAGCAATCGGTCGATGTCGGCCTTCAGGGTCTTCTTTGCGTCGGGCGCGTTGTTGTTGAACGACTCCTCGAATGCGTCCGCCATCTGGCTCTTGCTCGCGCCGTGCAGAAAATGCATCACGATCTGCTTGGGTGCCTCGGACTTGACGATGGCATCGGCATCCGACGACTTCTGTTCCAGGTACAGCCCCGCCACGTAGACCTTGACTACGAACTTCTTTCGCAATCCGAGGCCATTGAGCGCTAGGGTTTTGCCCCCGACCTGGACCGTGTCCGGCAGGGTCACGCCCGCGAGGCTGGCGGCGTGTACATCGAACATCGATGCCACTGCGAACACAACAACGGCACACCATATTGCGGACTTCGGCATGACGACCTCTCGTTCCATTCCCAACGTTAGATCTTCCGTCCCGCCTGACCCAGCGAGGCGGTTTCTACTCGAGCCCCATTCGCAACGTGAGTGTGTTCCGTCCGGCCGGCAGTGCTGTATAGGGCCTCGATTTGTGCCCGATAGCGTTGTTCGACAGCCCGGCGCCGCATCTTCATCGAGGCGGTAAGCTGGCCATCCGCGATGCTGAACTCGTCCGGCACCAGCACGAAGTTCTTGATGGTTTCGTATTGGGCGAGACTCTTGTTGACCTCGGCCACGATTCCCTCGTACAAGGCTTGCACGTTGGGATGAGATACCAGTTGCTGCCGGCTTCCAAAGCTCATCGCCTGGGCTCGCGCCCATTCTTCCAGCGCCGCAAATTCCGGCGCGAGCACCGCCGAAGCGAACTTTCGGCCGTCCGCGAACACGGCTGCATAGGCCACCATCGAGTTGCTGGCCAATTTCATTTCGATGGGCTGTGGAGTGATGAACTTGCCGCCAGAGGTTTTTTGCAGATCTTTCTTTCGATCCGTGATGGTAAGAAATCCATCGTCATCGAGGTGGCCGATGTCCCCGGTTTTGAACCAGCCACCATCCAAGGCATTGCCGGTCTCTTCCGGCTTGTTCCAATAGCCCTTGAACACCGACGGGCCGCGCACCAGGATTTCTCCGTCGGCAGCGATCTTGCATTCCAGGTTCGCCAGTACCTTGCCGACCGTCCCCAGCCGGTGAGCCTTGGGACAGTTGATGGCGATCACCGGCGAGGTCTCGGTCAGCCCGTAGCCCTCATGGATGCGGATGCCAACGTCGGCGAACCAGCCTGCCAGATCGCGCCCCAGGGCAGCGCCCCCGGAAACAAAGACGCGCGCCCGTCCTCCCATGGCGTGTCGGATCTTGGAATACAGGAGAGCATCGGCCAGCTTCCAACGCAGCGATGCCGGCTTTTTGCCGGCCAGTATTTCGTCCCGGTGGGCGCCGCCCACCCGCAGCGCCCAATCGTAGACTTTCCGCTTGAATCCCGCCGAAGCCTGATGGCGCACCTTGTCGCGGAGCTTTTCATAGACCCGGGGCACTCCCACGAAGATCGTGGGCCGGACCTCGGTCAGGTATTGCGGCATTAAAGTGAAAGCGGGACAGTAGGCGATGGTCACGCCACAGTGGAACAGAACGTAGTCGAGGTGGCGAGCCGTCACGTGCGACAGCGGCAGAAACGAGATCCCGACCTGGCCGGGAACCAGGTCGAAGTACTGCTGGGCATAGAAGAGGTTCGACACCAGGTTCCCGTGGGTCAGCATCACTCCCTTCGGAATCCCCGTTGTCCCTGAGGTGTACACGAGCGTGGCAAGATCGTCGGGCCCCACCGACTTCCCCCGTTCGTCCATTTCTGGATCGCGTCCGGTATCCCGGTTCTCCATCAGTCCGTGCATGGGGATCGCCTCGGGATTGCCCACCTCATCCATGACGACGACCTTCTCGATCGCGGTGCGACGCTTGATGGCCAGGATCTTCTTGAGCTGCTCGGCGGTCGATACAAAGGCGAGGCGCGCTCCCGCGTCCCGCAGAATGACCAGGGTCTGCTCTTCGGTCAGCGTGGGATAAATGGGAACGTCGGCCGCCCCCAGCAGCATGCTGGCAAAATCGGCTACCGCCCACTCCGGCCGGTTCTCGCTCAGAATGGCAACGCGATCGCCCCGGCCGATTCCCCAGCCGGCCAGCGATCGCGCTGTCCCTATCACGTTGCGGTACAGTTCGCGCGAGGAGATGGGAACCCAGTTCTCAGCCTGCTTGCTCAGCATCACCCGGTCAAGGTCGCGCTCCACGACCGAGAAGAAGACGTCATTGATGGTTCGGTCCACAAACCACCCCCCGAAGCCAATCCGGTTGTACCAATACTCGAACCAATGCGGTCGCCCGCAGCAGACCACGCTTTGCCGCAGGCGCCGCCGGCTCACTACTTGCGCAGGATGTTCTTCCCGAACCCGTACTTGGTGGTTACCGAGAACCGCACCGAGTTACGAGTGCCGTTCAACGTTTCACCAAAAAAGTTGTAGCGGGCCAAGTCGACGGTTGCACGAAGCCCAAAGTTCCGAGTGATCTCCCAGGTGGCCCCGGTTCCGAAGCCGTAAAACACCGAGGTGTCGGCGTCCGACAACTTGCCGCTCATGAGGCCCGCGACAAGCGGCGTGAGGATTGCGGTCGGCTTGGTCTGGATTTTCGCGTGTAGCAGCCCCAGTGCAGGCCGCACGAAGAGCGTCACCTTGCGCAGTCTGCGATAATTGAATTGCGGTCCCATCTGGTAGGTAAAGGTCGAGGTATTGGTAGGCACCCCTGCGCTAAGATCGGCGGCCATAGCGGCTCTCACGGGTGCAGGCAAGGTCGCGAGAACGCCCCCCAATTTCGTTTGGGTTGCGGTGTTTAGATATTTCGTCAACAGCGATGTGTGCCCGCTGAAGGTGCTGAAATCGAAACCAAACGACATCCAGGGACGGACGTTCCGGGCAAAGTCACCATTGAATCCGCGCTGCGCCAGATTCAATGAAGGAGTGTTGAGATAGGAATAGCCGGCAACCACATTGAACTGGGCGATATCGGTTTGTTGTGAAAAACAGGTGAGAGTTGTGGCCAGGACAAAAGCAAGGAAGCAGAAAAATAAACGCCGCATATAAGTCCCCCTGCGAACGATCGCGGTTACTTTGCTGAGTACCAATCCTAGGGCTGAACGGCGCAACTGCAGCAATTCCGCCCGCATTTATTTGCTTGGTAGATGTCCGCTTTCGGGAATTCGACGAGGTGCGTCACCTGGCCGGACTGGCTTGAGGCGAGATTTCCGCCCCACTCAAATCGCCTTCTAACGCGTATGCGCTTTTTGTTCGCCGCTCAATGCGCCGCAGGGATGGCGTCAGGTCAGCGGATCTTGCTGGTGATCACCTTCCGGATCACGGTAGTGCTTTATCGGAGGCGCGCCTTTACGGGTGTGGCGAAGAGGAAGGCAGTGTTGCGGCGCGCGTTCGATAAAGCCGTCAGTCTGCCGGATTGCGTCGGGTTGTCAAAGAATCTGCTGCTACAATGACGAAAAGCCCCGCGAGTGAAGAATGATTCATTTTCCCGTCCCTGAGGCGCTTACTTTTGACGACGTATTGCTGCTGCCGGCGCGCAGCGATGTGATTCCCGCGTCGGTCAACACGCAGACGCGCGTCACCCGCAACATCACGCTGAATATCCCCATCATCAGCGCCGCCATGGACACCGTCACCGAGGCGCAGATGGCGATTGCCATGGCGCAGCAGGGCGGCATGGGCATCGTCCACCGCAGCATGACGATCGAGCAGCAGGCCGGCGAGGTGGACAAGGCGAAGCGCTCGGAGAGCGGCATGATCGTGGACCCGATCACCATGTCGCCGGACGACAAAGTCAGCGACGCGCTCAAGGTGATGGAGCGCTACCGCATCTCGGGCGTGCCGATCACGAAAAACAAGAAGCTGGTCGGCATTCTCACCAACCGCGATCTGCGCTTCGATACGCGCACCGACGTCCCCATCAGCAAGGTCATGACCAAGGAAAACCTGATCACCGTGCCGGTCGGGACCACGCTGGAGCAGGCGGAGCAGATCCTGCATAAGCATCGCATCGAGAAGCTGCTGGTGGTGGACGACAAGTACGTGCTCAAGGGGCTGATCACGGTCAAGGACATCCAGAAAAAGCTGAAGTATCCGAACGCCGCCAAGGACAACCAGGGACGGCTGCGGGTGGGCGCGGCCATCGGCGCCACCGGCGATTACCTGGAGCGGGCGCAGGAACTGGCGCGGGCCAAGGTGGACGTGATCGCCATCGACAGCGCGCACGGGCACTCGACGCGGGTGCTGGAGGCGATCAAGACAGTGAAGGCGCGGCTTCCCGAGGTGGAGCTGATCGCCGGCAATGTCGGCACGTTTGACGGCGCCTGCGAAGTGGCGCGCAGCGGAGCCGACGCGGTGAAGGTCGGCATCGGGCCGGGCTCGATCTGCACCACGCGCATCGTCACCGGCGCGGGCGTGCCGCAGATTACCGCCATCGCGGAGGCGTTCCGCGCGGTGCGCGACGCGCAGATTCCGGTGATCGCCGACGGCGGCATCAAGTATTCCGGCGACGTAACCAAAGCCCTGGCGGCGGGCGCCAGCGTGTGCATGATCGGGTCGCTGTTTGCCGGGACCGACGAGAGCCCGGGCGAAACCATTCTGTACCAGGGCCGGACGTTCAAGGCGTATCGCGGCATGGGGTCGCTGGCGGCGATGTCGGGAGGGAGCGGCGAGCGCTACTTCCAGGAGTCGAGCAACGGAGATTCGTCGGTGGGGGTCAGCCGCGACGAGGGCGAGGGCAACCGCCTGGCGAAGCTGGTGCCGGAAGGCATCGAGGGACGGGTGCCATTTCGCGGGCCGCTTTCCTTGATCATTTATCAGCTTGTCGGCGGGCTGCGGTCGGGCATGGGCTACACCGGCTGCGGCTCCATTCCCGAGTTGCAGCAGAAGGCGCGGTTTGTGCGCATCAGCGCGGCCGGCATGAGAGAGAGCCACGTGCACGACGTGACGATTACGCGCGAGGCGCCGAATTATCGTGTGGAATAGAAATTGGCTCTTAGCTTTTAGCTTTTAGCTGTTAGCAATTAGCTAGAGCGGTTTCAGAGTTGGCGTGGCCGCAAAGAAACAACCCAAGATCCTTCGACTCGGGTTTCCCGCGCACGACCACCCCAGCACGCGAAAGGCAGGCGTGCTGGGGACCCCGGTAAAAGCGCGCGGGAGCCCTCCCTCGCTCAGGATGACATCAGGGTACGTCAACCGTGGAACCGCTCTAATGCCGAGCAGATCTGACGCTGTCCGACGAGCCTGGGCGCCGGCGCTGTTGTGGCTGGCGTTGATCGCGTGGGAGTCCACGGCGTTCGCGGGGTCGGAAAATACCGGAGACTTCCTCTATCCCATCGTCAAATTTCTCGATCCGCAAATCACGTTCGCACAATTCCTGATCGTGCACGGTTTGCTGCGCAAAGCAGGACACTTCATCGGCTACGCAGTCCTCAGCCTGCTGATGTTGCGCGCGTGGTGGACAACGCTGATGCTGCCGCGCTGGGCAAAGCGGTTGCCGTCATGGAGGTCGATGCTGCGCTCCTGGAGCGCGCGGGCGGCGGCGATCGCGCTGGCGTCAACCGTTCTGGTGGCGGCGCTCGACGAATGGCACCAAACCATGCTTCCCGGACGAACCGGAGCTATCCGCGACGTCGCATTGGACGCGATGGCCGCAGCCTGCGTGCAGTTGTTGCTGATCGCGGTGAGCGATGCGCGAGGGAAGCCATCAGCTCTTAGCTCTTAGCTGGTTCTCGGCTGTCGGCTATCGGTTGTCGGTTATCGGTTATCGGTTGTCGGTTGTCGGTAACCCAACTGGCTGAAAAGTGAAGAACGCGTTCGAGGGCGAACGCGCTCCGTCATCAGTCGAGATCAGAAGCAGCTAGAAGCCGCTGGGCGGCGCTGGCGGAGGGCCGTGCTTGCCGCCGCGGCCTTTCCACATCTGCTTGAGTTGCTGCTGCTGCTCGGGAGTGAGCAGGGCATCAATCTGCGATTTCGTGCCCTGGCGGATGTCGCGCACCTTGGCCTGCCTCTGCTCCGGCGTCAGCGAGCTATCCAAACGCACCGCCTGTACCTGCTGATGCTGAGACTGGATGAGCGGCTGAATCTTGGACTTCTGGTCGGAGGTGAGGTTGAGGCGCGCGAACGGGCCCATGCCGCCGCCCATGCCCTCGCGCTGTGCGCGCATCTGCTGCATCTGCCGCTGCTGCTCGGGGGTCAGCACCGCCGTGACCTGCTGGTGGGTGGATTCGCGGAGCTGGCGGAACTTGTCCTGCCTCTGCTGCGGGGTCAGCGAGCTGTCCTGCCAAATGGACTGAGCCTGGGTGCGCTGGGCCTGGAAAAGGCCCTGGATCTGGGTCTTCTGCGGGTCAGTGAGGTTGAGCTGCTGCGCCATGCGCTCGAAGCCGCGCTGGCTCATGGCGCCCATGCGATGAGGAGCGGGACCGTTATCGGCTGGCGGCGTCGCGGTCTGCGCCAACAGAGCGGCGGCGAGAAGGGTGGTCAACAACAGGGTGATCGAAATTCGGGTAAATGCCCGCATGAGTACGTTCTCCTTCGGTTCAGGTACTAGTCATTACAACCACTGAAGGCGAGGAAAGTTGCGGGTGCAGGTTTCAGTTTCAGTTTCGGGATGGAATGCAGTGGTCGGGGGTTGGTGGCCGCGGGCGAGGGCGCCCGCGGCGGTGAGAGTTTGGGCAAGGTAGGTGCGGCCCCGGCGAGGACGCCGGGGCCTAGAGACAATGAGAATCGAAAGCAGATTCCTCGGGGCTCAAGCCCCTCGGAATGACAAGTATCGGAGGCGCTTTTTCGCCAGGCTAAAAGGCCGGGGCGGCCACCGAACCCGCTTCCTCGCTGGGGCAAAAAACCCGACGCTTCCGCCGAACTACTCTTTATCGCCCTTGGATTCGCCCTTGGATTCGGGTTCGGGCGAGGCTTCGGGGGCGGCCTGGGCTTCGGCTTCTTCCATCGCCTTCTTGGCTTCTTCGCGACGCTTGGCACGGGCTTCGGCGCGCTTGTGCTGTTTTTCGGCGATGGCTTTCTCACTGCCGATCAGTTCGACAAAGGCCTTCTCGGCGCCGTCGCCCTTCCGCCAACCGGTGCGGATGATGCGCAGATAACCGCCGTTGCGGTCGCCCATGCGGGGCGCGACGGTGTCGAACAGCTTGTCGACGGCGGCGCGCGTCATGAGGTAGGAGGCGGCGAGGCGGCGGGCGGCGACGTCGCCACGCTTGCCGAGGGTGATCATCTTCTCGACGTGCGGGCGCATGGCCTTGGCCTTGGGCTCAGTGGTTTGGATACGTTCATCGAGAATGAGCGAAGTGACCAGGTTGCGCAGCAGGGCGCGACGGTGGCTGGTGTTACGGCCGAGTTTTTTGCCGGCTTTTAAGTGACGCATAAGACATTCCTTAGCAAAGTCCACGTTACAGTTTCGGAAAACCCCCACCCTGTCTCGCCAACACCGGGCGGGACAAGGGTGGGGCAACCAGGCAAATCCTTGTCGTTGGTCGTTGGTCATTAGTAGTTGGCCGGTTAAGCCAACGACCAGCGACGAACGACTGAGATTGCTACTGCTGTTGCTCGAAGGAACTCACGGCCGACGGCTGCTGATTGGGAAGGACGGCGTTGCCGTGCTCGTCGATCCTCATGCCGAGGCCGAGTCCCATGGAGGCCAGGATTTCCTTGATCTCGTTAAGCGACTTGCGGCCGAAGTTCTTGGTCTTGAGCATTTCGGCTTCGGTCTTCTGCACCAGCTCGCCGATGGACTGGATATTGGCGTTCTTAAGGCAGTTGTAGCTGCGCACGCTGAGCTCCAGTTCCTCGACGGAGCGGTTGAGGTTCTCGTTGCGAATTTCCGGCTTGCGCTCTTCGGCGGCGGCCGCAGTCTCCATCTCCTCCTCGAAGTTGATGAAGATATTCATGTGGTCCTTGAGCAGCTTGGCGGCGAGGCCGATGGAGTCGGCGGGGCCGACGGAGCCATTGGTCCAGACTTCGAGGGTGAGCTTGTCGTAGTCGGTAATCTGGCCGAGACGAGCGGCTTCCACGGTGTAGTTGCACTTGCGCACGGGCGAGTGCACGGAGTCAATGGGGATGAAACCGATGCCGAGGTCCTCCTCGAAATTCTTGTCGGCGGAGATGTAGCCGCGACCGCGCTTGAGGCGCATTTCCATGTCGAGCTTGCCGCCCTCGCTGACGGTGGCGATGTAGACGTCCTTGTCGAGGACTTCGACGTCGGCGTCGGCCTCGATCATGCCGGAGGTGACGACGCCGGGCTGGTCGGCGCGCAGGTAGATGGCCTTGGGGCCTTCGCCGTTGAGCTTGAAGGGCACCTGCTTGAGGTTGAGGATGATGTCGGTGGCGTCCTCGACCACGCCGGGAATGGACTGGAACTCGTGGAGCACGCCCTCGATCTTGACGGCGGTGACGGCCGCGCCCTCGATGGAACTGAGGAGCACGCGGCGCAGAGCGTTGCCGATGGTGGTGCCGAAACCGCGCTCAAAGGGCTGCGCCCAGAAGCGACCGTATTTGTCGGTGAGGGTTTCGGTGTCGGCGGCAAGGCGCTTGGGTCTCTGGAAGCCTTTCCAAAGTAATTGCATAGTTCTCCTTCGGCCATGCGGGTCGAGGCGACAACCTCAGGCGGCCCAGGCATGAGGTGGATCGTCGCACGGGCCTGATCTGGCGCGAATGGGGCCGGGAAATATTAGGAGTCGGTAGTCAGGAGCCAGGAGCCGGCGAAAGGCGCCGACTCCCGACTCCCGACTCCTGACTACTTCGAATAAAGCTCGACGATCAACTGCTCGTTGACCGGCAGATTCACGTCTTCGCGTTTGGGGATCGCGGTTACGCGACCCTTGAGATTCTCGCGGTCGATTTCGAGCCAGTTGGGCGTCGGTTGATGGCTGCTGTACTCGACGGCGGCGAGGATGCCCGGCAGCTTCCGGCTGGGCTCACGCACCGCGATCTCGTCGCCGGCCTTCACCTGGTACGAGGGAATGTCCACCTTGCGGCCGTTAACCTGGATGTGGCCGTGGCGCACCACCTGGCGCGACTGGCGGCGCGATGCGGCAAAGCCGAGACGGTAGACGACGTTGTCGAGACGGCGCTCCAGTTGCTGCAGGAGGACTTCGCCGGTGACGCCCTTGGCGCGCGCGGCCTTTTCGTAATAGTTACGGAACTGGCCTTCGTTGGTGAAGTAGATGCGCTTGGCTTTCTGCTTCTCGCGCAGCTGCAGGCCGTAACCGACGATCTTGGCCTTGCGGTCCTTGCCGTGCTGACCGGGAGCGAAGTTACGGTTTTCGATGGGGCATTTATCGCTGAAGCACTTCGCCCCTTTCAGGAAGAGCTTCATGCCTTCGCGGCGGCAAAGGCGGCAGACTGCACCGGTATATCGTGCCAAGTTACTTCTCCTTCGCAAGATCGGTTTACGGCATTGGCAGCCTTCTTCCCGATCATAGTCGTTGGTCGTTAGTGGTTGGCCGGCCGGCGTTCACGATTGGCGAACGACCACCGACAAACGACTAACGACGAGTTAGACTCGGCGCCGTTTAGGCGGACGGCAGCCGTTGTGCGGAATGGGGGTGACGTCCTTGATCTGACGCACCTCGATGCCGGCGGCGGCTAGCGCCCGGATGGCCGACTCGCGGCCCGAACCGGGTCCGCTGACACGGACTTCGACCGCGCGGAGGCCGTGCTCACGAGCCATGTTGGCGGCGTTCATGGCGGCCTGCTGCGCGGCAAAGGGCGTGCCCTTGCGCGATCCGCGGAAGCCCAGCGATCCCGAACTCTTCCAGGAGAGCACGTTGCCCTGATGGTCGGAGATGGTCACGATGGTGTTGTTGAACGACGCCTGAATGTGAGCAACCCCAAAGGGGACGTTCTTGCGCTCACGCTTCTTGAACTTCTTGGTCTTGCCTTTTTTCGCCGGTGCTCCGGCGGCGGCTTCTGCTGCTGCTGGTTTCGCCATTCTTAGCTCTCAGCTCTCAGCTGTCAGCCATCAGCTTGAGCCGTGGCAACAGCGAATTCCGTTTTCTACGCCTGATCGGCACGGCTCAAGCCGTGCCCTTCCCATTTTCAACCGTCCCTACGGGACTGGTGTGTTGTCGAACCATTCCCGGCACTGAAGTGCCGGGCTACTTTCAACCGCCGCTGCGCGGCTGGTGACGCCTGAATCCGACAGCAGCGATAAACGAGCGTCGTCGTCCCGACCAGCGCGCAATCTACGTTTTCGTGGCGGTCTTCTTTTTGGCGGCCACGGTGCCTTTGCGCGGGCCCTTGCGGGTGCGCGCGTTGGTATGGGTACGCTGGCCGCGGACCGGCAGGTTGCGGCGGTGACGGAAGCCGCGGTACGAGCCGATCTCGATCAGGCGCTTGATGTGCATCGAGACGTCCTTGCGGAGGTCGCCCTCGACGTTGCCTTCGCCCTCGATGACTTGGCGGATGCGGTTGACCTCTTCTTCGTTGAGGTCCTGCACCTTCTTGGCGCCATCCACGTTGGCGGCGGCGACGATCTTGGCGGCGCGCGGGTGTCCGATGCCGTAGATGTAGGTCAGCGCGATGCGTGTGTGCTTGTTGCGCGGAAGATCCACGCCGGCAATTCTGGCCATGTAAAACCTCGTTGTCGGTTATCGGTTTTCGGCTATCGGCGATTGGCCGACGACGCGAACCGTTATCCCTGACGTTGCTTGTGTTTCGTGTTTTCGCAAATCACCCGCACCACGCCCTTGCGGCGGATGACCTTGCACTTGTCGCAAATCTTCTTTACGGATGCCCGTACTTTCATGATGAAAACCTTTGCGATTTGTAATTTGCAATTTGTAATTTGTAATTGCCGCCAGTAGCTAGCAAATTGCAAATTGCCAATTACAAATTACCCATTCGCCTACTTATAGCGATACACAATCCGCCCACGGGTGAGGTCGTAGGGGGAAAGCTCCACCGCGACCCGATCACCGGGCAAAATGCGAATGAAGTTCTTGCGCATCTTTCCGGAAACGTGCGCCAGCACCTGGTGCTTGTTTTCCAGTTCGACCTTGAACATTGCGTTGGGCAGCGGCTCGATGACCACCGCCATAACTTCAATCGCGTCTTCTTTGCTCATGCACTCCTTAAGTAGATCCCTCGCCGCGCTCGGGATTTCGGCAGCGGGCTCCCAGCCTCGCTACGCTCGGCTTCACGCCCGCTGGACGCCTCAACTTCAATCGCGTCTTCTTTGCTCATGCACTCCTTAAGTAGATCCCTCGCTGCGCTCGGGATTTCGGCAGCGGGCTCCCAGCCTCGCTACGCTCGGCTTCACGCCCGCTGGACGCCTCAACTTCAATCGCGTCTTCTTTGCTCATGCAACTCCAGTGGCCAGTGACCAGTGGCCAGTTCTAGTCTTCAGGCGCCAGTTTCAGCCGTCCCTACGGGACTGGCGTTGTTTCTCGCACTGCTACCCGGCACTGAAGTGTCGGGCTATTTTCAGCCGCCGCTACGCGGCTGTCCCCGATCTCTCGCTGCTGGCCGCCGATCTCTCACTGCTGACCACTGGCCACCGACCACTACGAAGTCAAAATCAGGGGGCCGTCGACGGTGACGGCGACGCAGTGCTCGAAGTGGGCGCTGAAACTGCCGTCCTCGGTCACCGCGGTCCACTTGTCGTC
>JAIQFM010000123.1 GCA_020073285.1 Terriglobia bacterium
GTCGGCGCACGATCATTTCTTCGACACCTTTGGCAGGTTTTCCCTCGCCAAGAGCGACCACCTCGGCGAGATGCTGGCGGAGGCGGTGTCGCGCGCCGGGCACGAGCACGTGTCGTACGTCGAGTTGATGCTCAGCCCGGACAACGGCGCCGCGGCCCGCCTGGGCGCGGGCATGGGCTGGACCGGCGACATGCCCGGGCAGCGGCAGAAGGTGATCGAGAAGCAGATCGCACGCGTGGTGGCGGCGGCGCGGACCAATCTCGATCAGGCGGAAGCCAAGATGCGCTCACAGCTCGGGTGCGGCTCCATGAACGCCGATCCGGGATGCGGGGTGGCAATACGCTACCTCTACGAAACCCACCGCACCCTGGGGCGCGACCAGGTCTTCGCCGAAATGGTGGCCGGATTTGAAATGGCGAGCGCCGATCCGCGCGTGGTCGGCCTGAACATGGTCGCCCCGGAAGACGCTTACGTGCCCATGCGCGATTTCAGCCTGCACATGCAGATGCTGGATTACTTGCACAAGCTCTATCCCAAGGTGCGGATCACGCTGCACGCGGGCGAACTGGCGCCGGGGTTGGTGCCGCCCGAGGGCCTGCGCTTTCACATTCGCGAGTCCATTGAGGTCGGGCACGCGGAGCGCATTGGGCACGGGGTGAGCGTGATGTACGAGCGCGATCCGCTCGACTTGCTGCGGGAGATGGCCGCGAAAAATGTGCTGGTGGAAATCTGCGCCACCAGTAACGAGATGATTTTGGGTGTGCAGGGCCCGGCGCATCCGTTGCCGCTGTACCTGAAATACGGCGTGCCGGTGGCGATCGGCACCGACGATGAGGGCGTGGCGCGGTCCGACATGGATCACGAGTACCTGCGCGCCATCGAAACCTACGCGCTCAGCTACGCGACGCTGAAGCAGATGGCACGCAACGGCCTGGAGCACGCCTTTGTGCCGGGCGCGAGCCTGTGGTCGGATGCGAAACGGTTCCGCCGTGCCGCTTGCCAGACGGATAAGCCGGGCGCGGCGGAAGAATCGCTGTCGGGCTCGTGTCGGCAATTTCTGCAAGGCAGCGAGCGCGCCCGCCTGCAATGGAAGTTGGAAAAGGACTTCGCGGAATTTGAGGCGAAGATCGGGCACTGACGGATTGAGGCTCGCAGACCCCTGCCGCAGCGCGCTGGGCTGATTTACAGGATCTTCTTGCCAAACGCGGAAAGCGCCAGTTCCACGGCCAGGTCGGCGGTGCGGTTGTGCTCGTCAATCACGGGGTTCACTTCCACGATCTCAAAGCTCGCCATGCGGCCGTGGTCGGCGATGATTTCCATGGCTAGGTGGGCTTCGCGGTAGGTGGCGCCGCCGCGGACCGGGGTACCGACGCCGGGCGCGTCTTCGGGATCGATCCAGTCCATGTCGAGCGAAACGTGGTAGCCGGAGGTCCCGCGCCCGGCCATGCGCAGCGCCTCTTCCATGACGGCGCGCATGCCTCGCTCGTCGATGTCGCGCATGGTGAAGACCTCGATGCCGGCGCGGCGGATGTTTTCCTTTTCCACGGCGTCAATGTCGCGCACGCCGATGAGCACGCAGTTTTCCGGGCGCACCTTGGGCGAGAAACCGAAGATGTTGGCCAGCTCCGACGGCCATAGTCCCATGATCGCGGCCAGCGGCATGCCGTGGACGTTGCCGCTGGGCGAGCTGTCGGGCGTATTGATATCGCTGTGCGCGTCAATCCACAGCAGGCCGACCGCCTGGCCCTGGCGACGGAAAAACTCCGACACCCCGGACACCGTGCCGACGGCGATGGAGTGGTCGCCACCAATCACCAGCGGCACTTTACCGGCTTCCAGGGTCTTGACCACCAACTCGGCATCCTTGGTGCAGGTCTGGGTGATTTCCTTCAGGTACTTGGCGTTGGCGGCGCCATAGGTGGCCTTGGTTTCGGCGATGGTCACCGCGATGTTTCCCGCGTCCTCGACTTTATGGCCGAGCTCTTCCAGGCGCGCTTCCAGGCCGGCTACGCGCACCGCCGAGCAGCCCATGTCCACACCGCGGCGGGTCTGCCCCAGGTCGAGCGGCACGCCGATGACGCGAATCTTTTTCGGGATGATCCCCGACATCGGCGTCGCCATCGGCGACGGTACGGTATGCGGTGTGGTTCCGTCGGGCATAAGAGGTCTGTCGGTCTATCAGTCTGTCGGTCCAGCGGTCATTAGGAACCTGGCGACCGAAAGACCGATACGGAAAGACCCTACGGATAAAGCCGGTGCAGCATCCGGGGAAACGGAATTGTCTCGCGCACGTGCTCTAGACCGCAAATCCAGGCCACCGCGCGCTCAATGCCCATACCGAAGCCGCCGTGCGGATTGCCGCCGTACTTGCGCAGGTCGAGATACCACTTGAACGCCGCCTCCGGCAAATTGTGCTCGTGGATGCGCTGCAGCAGCAGGCCGTAGGACGCAATACGCTGCGAGCCGCCGATGATTTCGCCGTACCCTTCCGGCGCGAGCACGTCCACGCACAACGCGAGCTTGGGATCTTGCGGGTCGGGCTCCATGTAAAACGCCTTCACCTCGGCCGGGTAGCGGTGCACCATCACCGGGCGGTCGAACTGCGCCGAGATGTAGGTCTCATCCGGTGAGCCGAAGTCGCCGCCCCACACGAATTTGGTGTCCAGCTTGCCCTCGGCGTGGCCCTTGTGCAGGATCTGCACAGCTTCGTCGTAGGTGATGCGCGGGAACGGCGCCGCGATTTTTTCCAGTTGTGCAACGTCGCGCCCGATCAACTCCAGTTCCCGCCGCCGCTTTTCCAGCACGCGCCCCACGATGTTCGTGAGCAGCCCCTCGGCCAGGTTCATGATGTCGTCGAGTTCGGCGAAGGCCATTTCCGGCTCGACCATCCAGAACTCGGTCAGGTGGCGACGCGTCTTCGATTTTTCCGCGCGGAAGGTCGGCCCGAACGAGTACACCTTGCCCAGTGCCATCGCCGTGGCTTCGATGTAAAGCTGGCCGGACTGCGTCAGGAACGCCTGCTCTTCGAAGTAGTCCACCTCGAACAGGGTGGTCGTGCCCTCGCACGCAGCCGGGGTGAGGATGGGCGGATCGGTGAGCACAAATCCCCGCGAGTCAAAGAAATCGCGTACCGCCTTGATGATCTCGGCGCGAATCCGCAGGATGGCCGCCTGCCGCGGCGTGCGCAGCCAGAGATGGCGGTGCTCCATCAGGAAGTCAACGCCGTGCTCCTTGAGCGAGATGGGGTAGGGATCGTCTTCCGGGACCTTCTGGACGACCTGCACATCGCTGACGTCGAGCTCGTAGCCGCCGGGTGCGCGCTTGTCGGCCCGCACCTTGCCGCGCACGATTACGCTCGACTCCTGGGTCAGACCCTTCAGCGCTTCGAACGCCTGCGGCGCCTGGTTCTTCGGCACTACGCCCTGAATCACGCCCGATCCGTCACGAAATTGGGGAAACAGAAGCTTCCCGCTCTCGCGCAGGTTGTAGAGCCAGCCGCGCAGTTCGACCGTCTGGCCTTCGTGTTTTCCGATCTCGTCAATGCGCGCGACCGGCGCTTCGGTTTTCACTTCAGCTTTGACTTCTTCAGTTGGCATATAGGCAACTCAGAACATTGAACCGCAAAGGACGCTAAGGTCGCAAAGGAATGACTTCGTGTTCCGTCGTGTCCTTCGTGGTTGAGCTTTACCCCGCGTCTGTCGCCACCTGCTCCAGCTTTTTGAAGGCTTCATTCATGCCGTTTGTGACTTGCGGCTGCGCCTTCCCATCGCCCTCGATTTCCAGCAGCAGCGGCGGCGTATGCGGCGCCGAGCGCAGCAGCTTCATCGCCTCCGCCCAGTCAATCGATCCCTCGCCGGGCCACAGGTGGGTGTCTTTGTCTTTCTTGTTATCGTGCACGTGGGTGGAGCGGATGTACTGTTTCAGAATGGCGAACGCGCCCGCCACGTCGCTCATGATGTGCGCGTGCCCGACATCGAAGCATACGCCCACGTCGTCGAAGTGCGAGGTGTGCAGCAGCTCCACCAGCCTCTCCGGCGTGGAGAGCTCGTTGGGAATATTCTCCAGCAGGATTTTTACCCCGAGCGGCTTGGCAAAGGCGCGCAGGTGCTCGATGGAGGTCATGGCGTCCTCGAACTTGTGCTCGTCGAACTCCTCGTTGCCGATGCCGACGTGCTGCACCAGGAAACGATAGGGCACATGCTCGGCGACCTCGATCGCGCGCTTGATCTCGTCCATCGCGTCGATGCGTCCCTTGCGGTCTTTTCCCGCGATGTTCAGCGGCGCTACGTCACGACGGCGCCACTCGTAGCTGTTGTAGATCGGCGAATGCACCGAGTTGAGCTGCGCGCCCGAGCTCTTGAACCAGCCGGCGATCTCGATCACGTGCTGCCGCCGCTGCGCGTAGTCGAAGTGCCCGCGGAAGGCGAAGATTTCAAAGGCTTCGGCGCCCGCGCGCACTAGTTCGTCCAGCAAGCCCGGGTGCAGGCGCTCGCGAACGTAAACGAAGGTGGACATCGCTTTGATCATAGCTTTCAGTCTGTCAGCTCTCAGCTTCCAGCGGGTTATCGGTTCACGGTCGTCGGTTTTCAGTTCGTCCGTGCAAACCCTTGGATGTGACCTGACTGCCGTGTCAATTACAAATTACAAATTGCCAATTACAAATCCAAGCACCGATAACCGTGAACCGTAAACCGACAACTAGTACCCGAGAGCTCTCCCATTATTCCTCGCGTCCGAGCCGCCCAGGCGCTCGCCGGTTTTCGGATTGATCTCGATCACCTCGGCGTCGCCCCACATCCCGCTCGGATAAAGCTTGTCCTCGGTCGCGATCTTGTGTCCCATGTTGCGCAGCAGGTGGAGCGTGTCGGGAGAAAATCCCACGCGCTCTTGGTAAACCCAATCCGGCTGCCACTGCTGATGAAAACGCGGCGCGTTCACCGCCTGCTGCACGTTGAACCCGTAATCAACGATGCCCAGCAGCACGTTCACGACGGTGGTAATAATCCGCGGGCCGCCCGGCGACCCCATCACCAGCAACAGCTTGCCGTTATTAACGACGATGGTGGGCGTCATCGCCGACAGCGGCCGTTTGCCCGGCCCGATGGCGTTCGCCTCTCCCTGGATCAAGCCGAACAAATTTGGCACACCCGGCTTGGAGGTGAAGTCGTCCATCTCGTCGTTCAGCAGGAAGCCGAGACCCTTGGCGGTCACCGCGGAGCCGAAGCTATCGTTCAGCGTGGTGGTGACGGCCACCGCGTTGCCCTCGGCGTCCACCACCGAGTAGTGCGTGGTGTTCGATGGCTCGGGCGCAACCGCCGGAGCATGACTGGACGCGTATCGCTCCAACTCATTGAAGATCGCCGGACGCTTCAGGCCATTGCTGGCGCTGGCCTTGTCGGGATTCACCGACTCGCGCCACGCCGCGCCGTACTTCTTGTCGATCAGTTGCGCCACCGGGATCTTGGCGAAGTCCGGATCGCCCATGAACTCGGCGCGATCGTAAAATGCCCGGCGGAAGGCCTCGATGGTGAGGTGTATCGCCTCGGCCGAACCCGCGCCGTACTTCTTCAAGTCGTAGCCTTCGAGGATGTTCAGAATTTCCAGCAGCGCCACCCCGCCCGAGGACGGCGGCGGCGCGCTGTAAATCTCCATCCCGCGATAGCTGCCGTGCACTGGCTCGCGTTCCTTGACCTCATAGTCCGCGAGATCCTGGGCGGTGATTAGCCCGCCACCCTTCTGGATGGCCGCCGCCAGCTCGCGCGCCATCTCGCCGTGGTAGAAATCGTCGGGATTTTTCGCGATGCGCTCCAAGGTCCGCGCCAGATCGGGCTGCTTAAGGATCTCGCCTTGCTCGTAGAACTTGGCGTCGCGCTGGAAGATGCGCTGCGACTCCGGGAACTCGCCCAGGTGATAACGCGGGCTGCGCAGATCCTGCGCGTCTTCATACGAGAGGGCAAAGCCGTCGCGCGCCAGCCGGATTGCCGGCCCCATCACCTGCGCCAGCGTCAGCTTGCCGAATTTTGCCTGCGCGTACGCCATGCCCGCCACCGACCCGGGCACGCCGATCGCCTTGTAGCCCACCAGGCTGGCGTCGGGAATGACGTTTCCCTGAGCGTCAAGGTACATGTTGCGGGTGGCCGCCGCCGGCGCCTTCTCGCGGTAGTCAATGAAATGAAGTTTCTTGGCGCCCCCCATCTGCCCGGGTTTGGCAGATGTGGGTGATTCGTTCGCCAGGTACACCAGCATGAATCCGCCGCCGCCGATATTGCCTGCCTGCGGATGCACCACCGCCAGCGCGAATCCGGTAGCCACCGCGGCGTCAATGGCGTTGCCACCCTGCTTCATGATGTCCACGCCCGCCTGCGACGCCAACTCGTGCTGGCTGGCGACCATGGCATGCTGCGCATGCGCCGGGCGCATCGCCGCGGCTTGCGAGCACACCGCCGCCAGCGCCGTGAACACCAGCACAAGCAATGGTTTGCGGCGGAGCGGCATGGGAAGTCCTCACCCGCAGCGGAATCTTTGAGGCTAGCCTAGGGTGGTTGCAGAGTCAAATGCAGTGTAGTAGGGCTCAGGAGTCAGTGGTCAGCAACTGACGATCGCGCAACTACCTGGTTGAGACAACCAGTTAAGAGACATGGCGCCGTTTGCCGCTGACTCCTGACCCCCGACTCCTGACTACTTCCTCACCACCGTCGCCTTCGAATATGCCAAGGTGAATCCCATGCGCTCCGCGTTGCGTTGCGAAGTGGTATTTCCCAGGGTTACGACGACGGCAAGATCACATCCCTCCGTGATTGCCCGATTCAGCCGCCGTCCAATCGCGGCCGTCTGAATGCGGCGTCCACGATACGCGGGAAGGGTGCTGGTTCCGCCGAGCATCACCATGCGATGTTCGCGCACGATCAGCCCGCCGCAGCACGCCACTGGCTTGCCGTCCACCCACACGAGCATGGCAAGCGCGTTTGGTACTTGAGCCATGGGCGCCAGTAGATAGTCCCAGCCCGCTGGAATCTGGTCTTCCGGGAAAAACCCGCACAGCATGGTGTGTGTCCAGAGCTGAACGTCTTCCGGCGTGCAGGCGCGGAATTCGCAGCCGAGAGCGTTCTCCTCGAAGCGCTCGTACGGTTCCAGCCGGCGGGCCATCACGTTGTTGAGCTCGGTCATCACGTAGCCGCGCGTCTTCAACAACTCCAGTAGCGACCCATGCGTTACCGGCGTGATGTCCACCTGCGAAGGCGCGTTGTGCTGCTTGTAAAACGCCTCCACTTCGTCCAGTTGGGCCGCGGTGACTGGGCTATCCAGTCCCAGACCAATGGCGCGACCGACGGGCGAATTCAGTCCGGCGAACACCGCATGACCGCCAGCAATCGCCAGAATGTCGGCGCCGATCTCCGGGTTCACGCGTTGCAGCACGCGCGCGATTTCAATTTGCGGAACCTCCTCGGCAGCTTCCAGGCGCCGGGCAAGACTTGTATCCACGAATTTCATTTCCGTCCTCTCGCGAAGGTCTGTCAGTCTATCGGTCTATCTGTCGGTCAGAGTCGGACAGACCTACAGACCGAGAGACCAGAAAACACACGTATAGGTCAGCAGGAACTACGGAGGGAGTCGCGAATTAGAGGACGGCGATCATAGGCAGGAGGTCACGATACTGCAGCGAGACACGGTGGGTCAATGGTAGTTCGTAGCTCGTGGTCCGTAGCCGGTAGACCGGAACCGCCCGGATAAGCAACTGCCGTCCGACCCACGGACCACCGACTACCGGCTACGGCGTTGGGTTTTAGTCGGGCGCGGAACCTTCTGTTGGCCATCCAGCTTGGCCCGTACCGCGCGCGGCAGCTTGCTGCGAACATTCTCATACGACTCTGCGATCAACTGGCGCATCTCCGCGGCCGGCAGCAGGTCCAATCGCTCCAGCGTCAGGAAGTCGTAACGCCCCACATACGCGGCGCGCGTAATGCCCTCGATCTCCAGCAATTCCGCGCATCGCTCCGGGGCGCTCTTGACGGTCATGCACTGCGGCACACTGCCCAGCGATACGCTAACAAAAATCTTGTTTCCCACCCGGAACAGCAGGTCGTCGCCCCATTGCAGACCTTCGGTGGCGCCGGGGAAAGAGAGGCAGTATGCGCGGAGGGAATCGAGGTTCATGAAATAGCGCTCAGTGGCCACGCCAACTACGTTTGCTCCCGCGCCTCCCCCAGCGTCACCTTCACGTCCATCTTCTTCTGCCCGCGGAAAATGGTGACGGTCACGGTATCGCCGGCGCGGTGATTGTTCATCACCTGCGACAGGTCCTGCTGGTCTTCCACCGCCTGGCCGTCGATGGCGACGATCAGGTCGCCGCCGATCATGATCGGCATGTTCCCCAGGTAGGCGCGCTCGGTGCCGCCGCGCAGGCCGGCGTGCTCCGCCGCGCTGCCGGGAATGACGTCGTTAATCAGCAGCCCGTTATCGGCGGGCAGGTTGAGTTGCGCCGCCAGTTCCGGCCCGATCGGGATGGTGTGCACGCCCAGAGCGGGACGCCGCACCCGCCCCAGCGTCACCAGGTCATTCAGCACCGCCTTTGCCGTGTTGATCGGGATGGCGAAACCGATGCCGGCGCTCTGCCCCACGCTGGAGGCGATCAGGGTATTGATGCCGATCACCTCGCCTTTGGAATTCAGCAGCGGACCGCCGGAGTTGCCGGGATTGATGGCGGCATCGGTCTGGATGGCCTCGTCAATGCTGGCGCCGCCCGGCTCCTGCACCGATCGGATGGAACTGACGATGCCGCGCGTCATGGTGCCGCTCAGCCCGAAGGGGTTGCCGATGGCGAACACCTTCTGCCCCACCTGCAGCCCGCGCGAGTCACCCAGCGTCGCGGGGGTGAACCCACCGCCGTGGATCTGGATGACCGCCAGATCATGCGCGCGGTCCACGCCGATCAGGTCGGCCTTGTAGGTCTTGCGGTTATGCAAGGTAACCTCGACCTGCCGGGCGTTGGCGATGACGTGAAAGTTGGTGAGGATATGCCCGTCTTTGTCGAGGATGAAGCCCGAGCCTTGGCCTTCCTCCGGCACCACGCCGTAGAAGAAGTTGAACGACACCGAGCGCGACTTGATGTTTACCACCGAGGGCACGCCCTTCTTGTAGACGCTGACGTTGACCTGCTCCTCGGGATCGAGCTGCTCGGGCCCGGCCGCTTCGGTGAGCTCCAGCTTGCCGGCGTCGCGGCCGAACCAATGCGTGGGCGACAGCGGCCGGTGGTGCGAGGTGGTGTAGAAATAAAACGCGCCCACGATTACGAGAGCGAGAAACAGTACGCGTATTCCTCTCATCGAACACCAGCCATTGGCTCTTAGCCATTAGCTCTTAGCCTTTAGTTGTTCAGTGCCAGCCGTCCCGCGATCGCCGATGCGACGGGCAGAAGCCATCAACAAATAGCAACGCGGGCGAGCCGTTTCTTCCCTCGGGGGCTAAAGCCCGAATGATTTGCGGCTCTGGATGGCACGGCTGAAGCCGTGCCCCACCCAAAGGCATTTATGAGACAACTTCTAATGGCCAACAGTTAATGGCTAATGGCTAACCGCTTCAGTTCACGGAAGACCGCATCAACTTGTCGCTCCGTTTCCGCCGGCGAACCGGAGTTGTCGATCACGTAATCCGCGGCACGGATTTTCTCCTCGTCCGACCGCTGCGCCGCTTGGCGCCGCTCCACTTCCTGCCGCGCGGCTTCTGCTGAGATGCCTTGACGCGCGGCAAAGCGCGAAACTTTCTGCTCCGCCCGGCAGGTGACCATGATGATTTTGTCGAAGCGCTTCTCCACCCCGGCCTCCAAAATCAGCGCCGCCTCCACTATCACCACCGCATCGCGATGCCGCGCGCCCTCTTCTTCCATCCACCGGTCCTGATGGGCGATCACCGCTGGATGCACCAGTTGGTTCAGTTCTTCGACGCGCCCGCCGCCAAAGGCCGCCTGGGCCAGCTTCTGCCGGTTGACGGTCCCGTCCTGATGGACGATGTCGCGCCCGAAATGTTGCAGGATTTTCTCATACACGGGTTGCCCCGGCAGCATGAGTTGATGCGCGATCTCGTCGGCCTTGATGAGGCGGGCCCCGCGCGCGACGAACATTGCTCCGACCGTGGACTTGCCGCACGCCACGCCGCCGGTGAGGCCGACTTTCAGCAACCCGCCCTCACCGCGTTTCCGCCAGCGCCGGCACTTTCGCGCCGCGCCGCATCCTGCACGCCTTTAGCGTGTTCACCATCAGCATGGCGATGGTCAGCGGGCCGACGCCGCCCGGTACGGGCGTGATCGCGCCGGCAATGTCGGCCACGTGCGGGTCCACGTCGCCGATCAGCGTCGAGCCTCTCTCGGCGAAGCTCTTCTCGCGCTTCTCGTTGCCCTTGAAAAATTTCTCGAACTCGGTGCGGTCGGTGATCTTGTTCATGCCCACGTCGATCACGGTCGCGCCCGGCCGCACGTAATCCCGGTTGATCATGCCGGTGCGGCCCATGGCGCACACCAGGATGTCGGCACGGCGGCAGACGCCCGGCAGGTCGCGCGTCTTGGAATGGCAGATCGTAACCGTGGCGTGATGGTTGGTGAGCAGCATCGCCGTGGGCTTGCCGACGATGTCGCTACGCCCCACCACCACCGCCTCGGCGCCGACGATCGGGATCTCGCTGCGCCGCAGGATTTCGATGATGCCCTCGGGTGTGCACGGCACCAGCCCCGGCCGCTGCGTCGACAGGAACCCGACGTTCACCGGGTGGAAGCCATCCACGTCCTTGGCGGGATCGACCGCCATCAGCACGCGCTTGGCGTCCACCTGCTTGGGCAGCGGAAGCTGAACCAGGATACCGTCAATCTCGTCGCGCGAGTTGAGGTCGCGCACCAGCGCCAGCAACTCGTCGGTGCTGGAGGTGTCGGGCGGCGTGTGCTTCTCGCTGTAAATGCCCAGCGCCTCGCACGACTTCACCTTGCCGCGCACGTAAATTTCCGACGCCGGATGGTTGCCCACCAGGATGACCGCCAGCCCGGGACGAACTCCGGCGGCGGTCATGGTTTTCACTTCTTCCCCAACCTCGGCCTTGATGGCGGCGGCGATCTTTTCGCCGTCCAGGATTCTGCCAGCCATGATTCCTCACAGACAATCGAAGATAAATGCAGCAGAACATTGTACTTCAGCAGGAATGCCCTTTTTCAGCTCTGAACCCGCCAAACTGTACTGGTGGTGAGCGATTTCGCAAGGCCGGATGGCTGTTTGTTGGCCGGAAGCCGGATCGCAACCTCACTTCACGCTCTTCCAGTGCTTCGGCAAATCTCGGGTTCCACTAGTTCGCTGCGCCGCCAGAAATGGGGACGGGACCCTCAATCAGAGTCTCCTTAGAAGCGAACTCCTTTCCGTGCATGTGCAATTGTTTGATCCTGTCAAGTTACTGTGGTACCGGCAAGCCCATGTAAGCCGCTGATTCGAGTGAGCGCAGCGCTTCCAAAGACTGGCGTTGTAATTGCGCAGGCAGGACATGGAACTGGAGAGCGGCAAGGCGGCACTATGCGCTGGGGCGAGGTTGTGGTGGCGTGGGTCCAATGACTGGGAGCGGGGTCTTCTGGCCTCACCTTAGAGGAGTCCTCCGTCAAACTCGTTGTCGGCCAAGACCAGCCCGACAGAGCTGATCGTGTGAGCGGTGTCGACCAGCGGCCGCAAAGTGGCTGCGTGGGTGGAATCAGCGTGGGACTTCCGCGCCGGTACCAATTGGCGCTGTAGGTCCGCCACCACGAGCCATCTGAGCCCGCGCCAAGGCATCGGTTGTTGGCGGTGGTGGTGGTTACATGCAGCGGAGGAGAAACGTGCTGAGCGCGCCCGGGCCGAGGCCGGCATCATCCACCGCCACCTGGGTGCGGCGATGCGGCCCGGGCAGCGGGATGCGGTGGACGACCTCGTGGAGAGCGCGGGCAACAGCCGCCTCGTGTAGTCGACGAAGAAAAGCAGTACAGGGCCGTATAGTCCGGAACGAAGCGAAGTCCAGTTTCACGGCAGTCTAGTGAATCGTTCAGCTTACGAAAGTGGGAGACACTGATGAGACGGATCGTAAACGCGGGATTGGTGCGAGAACTGTGGAGGGGTACGATGCGGCGGAACTTTCTGGCACTGGTAGTGGCCTGTGTTCTAGGCATGGTTGGTCCGGTGCGCGCGCAACTACAGGAACCGGTGCAGCCGGTCAACATCATTCTTGATTCCGATATCGCCGGCGACGTGGATGACGTGGGCGACCACGCGCTGTTATGGGCTCTCGCGAATCGTGGCGAAGCCAGGGTTTTAGCGGTGATCACCTCGTCGGCAAACAGCTACAGCGCCTCCGCGGCATGGGCCATCGCCAACTACTACGGGTACCCGTCGGTGCCGATTGGCGCCTACCAGGGCAACATCCCGGGCGACTACGGTGCGGTTTTCAGCTATTACAGCCAGCAGATCACGACTAGCTTCGGCAAGCCTGGCGATTCGCGAGCGAACTACCCGGATGCGGTGACGGTCTATCGCCGGGCGCTGGCCGGCGCCGCCGATGGCAGCGTCTATATCGTCTGCGGGGGCTACTACCAGCCGTTGAAAGCGCTGCTGCAGAGCGGACCCGATGCCATCAGCCCGCTCACCGGGGTGCAACTGGTAGCCCAGAAGGTAAAGCGGCTGATTCCCGCCGCCGGCAAGTTCCCGGACTCGGGCACCAACCCGGAGCACAACTTCATGGAGGATCCCGACGGTTCCAGCTATGTGTTC
>JAIQFM010000124.1 GCA_020073285.1 Terriglobia bacterium
ATGGCGGGCCCGGTGTCGCGGTTCCCGACGATTTCGACATGTACTTTGAGTGGCCCTACCCGTATCGCTTGGCCGCCTTGCGCGGCTACCTGGTTCTGTTCCCGAACTATCGCGGTACGGGATCCTATTCCGCCACCTTCAGCGATCCTCATGATCTTGCCGGCGAGCCCGTCGACGATATCGTCACCGGCATTCAATACCTGATCCAGCAAGGTTTTGTCGATGCCGCCAAAGTTGGCATCACCGGCCACAGCCACGGCGGCTGGCTCGGGCCCCAGGTCTTGACCACTCATCCCCAGCTGTTTCGCGCCGCGTCGTTTGCCGAAGGAGGACTCGACTTGATCTCCGCGTATGGCCAGATGCCAGGGTGGCTCAATTTGGGGGTTCACGACTATTACTACGGCGGCTCGCCCTTCGCCGTACTCAACCGCTACATTGCGCTGTCGCCCATGTTCCATGTGGCTGGCCTCACTGCCCCGACGCTTCTGGAGTTCGGCGACCAAAGCCTGGCACCGCAGGGCCTGGAATTTCAAACCGCGCTCTGGCGCTGCGGTGTGCCCAACGAACTCATCATTTACCCGAAGACCGGGCATAACATGAGCCGTCCCGCACAGGAAGCAGAGTCCATGGCCCGCAACCTAGATTGGTTCGACTACTGGATGCTCGGGAAGCGCAACTCAGGTGAAGGCAAGAATGAACAGTACGAGCGCTGGGAGAAAATCGCCCGCGATGCCCAAGTGATGCGCGATAACCGGAGTTGCATACAACAGTCCCCGACCGCCGCCAGACGCTGATTCTGCGTTAGCCGCCGAGTTGCGGTGAAGTGGAGAAGAGAAACGGCCCAAACGGAAGCATCGGGGGGAGTCGAGAGGATGATGAGGTCCGAAAACTTTTACGGCACACTTTGCGGCACACCTCAATAATGCCACTCCCGTAAGCCATTGATTGGTAGGGCGAAATTCAGGACTGGAGCCGCCAGATCTGACTACTCATAATCCACTGGTCCAGGTTCAAATCCTGGCGGGCCCACCAAAGAGTCAATCGCTCTAACCGGGGTTGCGTTTTCGAGCGTACCTAAAGTGTGCCGCTAGAATTTGTTGGCCGCTATACTTCAGGTCGCGATGCCGGGCCCGTTCAGTGCGGCACGCACGATCTCGAGCTCGGGGTGCTAATACTGCATCGCGGTCCCCACATCCTGGTGCCCCTCTATTCGGAACCGAGCGTGGATAGACTTGCCGGCCGCTGAAAAATCATCCGACACCGATTCGCCCACATCGTCGAGCACCCAGAATTCCTTTGAATTTGCTTTCATCTTCATCCCTTCGTGGAACGAGCTGGGTGATGTCCCGATTTCTGTAGAAACGAGAGCAGCGCATTTTGTCCTGAGAACACATGCTTCGTCTACGCAGCCGCCGCGGCGACCTGTGGCAAGGACCACGAGCCGTCGAGGCGGCGTAGTTTGATCTGGCCGCTGGCGAACAGGGCGAAGAACAGCAGCAACACCGCCCGGTCGTTGGGCAGCGAGGCTTGCGTCTTCACCCTTCGCCGAAACTCCTCCTGCACGCGCTCGATGGAGTTGGTCGAGCGCAGCGCTTTGTGCTGGCTGGGCGGGAAGTCGTAAAACGTGAGCAACTCGTCGCCGGCTTCCTCCAGACTGGCCGCTACCGAGGGCGCCAGTTTCTCCCACTTGCGGAGAAAACGGCGGCGCGACTGCTCGGCCTCGCTGCGGCTGGGCGCGTACACGATGGCGTGATAATCCTTGCGCACCGCCTCGCGCGCATGTTTCGGCGCCTTGGCCACCAGGTTACGCAGTTTGTGGACCGTGCAGCGCTGATGCGCCGCCTGCGGCCATAGACAGCGTACCGTGCGGCCGATACGATTCTCTTCGCCCGTTCCGAAGTTGCCGTACAGGTCGCGAGGACGGCAGTGTGACAATGTGACAATGTGAAGCGAGTCCTTGTGGTAGGAAGGTTTCTGTAGAAGCGCGGCGAATGATAACCTACGAGTTCGGTTAGTCCCGAAAGGCCACTTTTCCCAAATTGAGACGGGCGAGGCACCAGAGCGTCTCACAATTCAGATCCCGCACTTACTTTCAAAGCCGCGAACGCCCATTTCTGAAAGTCGCGAACCCACTTCCAAAGCAGACAAGTTGATGTAAACAAACCAGTAAGACCACCTTCCCGATTTGGGACTGAGGTCCAGAGATTGGAGCCGCGATTGCAGCATAATGTGGCACCTGCAAATGCTTGGTCAGGAGTTGCTGCGAGCGCCTCGCCTCCGCGTCGCCGGCACAGCGCCGTCGCGGAGAACGAAAACTCAAACTATAGGACTAGAACTAAACAGGAGAGACAGCATGAAGAAAACAATTGGGCTAGCTATTTTGTTGCTATTCACGGCAAGCGCTGCATTCGCGGGCACCGCGACCAGCAACATGAGCGTAACTGCGACGGTTGTAGCAGATTGCGTCGTCAACTCGGTGGGTGCGATGGCTTTTGGTGCGAACCTGGGCATCCCGTTCACCATCACCGGCACTAATGCAACAGCGAGTGCCGCCATCAATTACACCTGCACCAACAGCGGAGTGGCTCCGACGATCAGGCTCGGCCAGGGTTTGAATCCCGCCGCTACTTCGACCGACGCAACCCCTCTAAGGCGCATGAAAGATGCGGGCACGGATTTCATCAGCTACGCACTCTATAAGGACCTCGCTCATTCCTTGCCTTGGGCCAACACCACGGCAACGGGCGTCGCCGGGACGGCCAATGGCGTTGCGCAGATTGTGACGGCCTATGGCGTGGCGACCGCCGCCAACGTTCCAGCAGGTGCATATACCGATACAGTAGTCGTATCAGTCGACTTCTAGTCCCTGACCAGTCCCCGCGAGCGACTCGCAAGAGCCGCTCGCGATTTTTCAACAATGAAGGGTGTTTCCGTGGCAACTCGTAGCAGTGCAATTGCGCTTTTCTTGCTCGGCGCTGCGGTGTTTGCGCAGGCTGGTTCGCTGGCGATTTCCCCGGTGCGAGTCGATTTGAGTGAGACCAAGCCGAATTCGATCGTGCAAGTCACCAACGCGGGGGACGATCCGATCACAGTGCAGGTACACGCGGCAAGCTGGAAGACGGAAGGCGCCGAGGACTCGTACCTCGACACCAATGATGTGGTTGCCAACCCTCCCGTATTTACTCTCGCCGCAGGACAGAAGCAGATCATCCGGCTCGGGCTACGCAGCCGTGAGCCCATTGAGATTGAACGCAGCTACCGCTTGTTTCTGGAGGAAGTGCCGAAGCCGCCAAAACCAGGAACCATTGGAACGGTTCTTCGAATCTCATTGCCGATATTCCAGGTTCCTCGCCGGCCGGTCGCGCCGATTCTCATCTGGCAGGCGGGTTTCACCGATGACGGGGCGCTGAGGCTCAGCGTTCAAAATGACGGCAGCGCGCACGACCGGATCAAGGAACTGGAGATTGAAGTGGGAGCCGAGCGTATTCCATCGTCGATCTCCGCCTATGTTCTCCCTGGCGGGCGGCGCGACTTTGTGATTCGTGACGAGCGCCTGCGCGGCGCCACACACATTGGCCTTGAGACCGTCACTGACGCGGGTAAGAGGCATGAAGAACTCACTGCCAGGCCAAATTAGACAATCCGGTCTGGTGGTGAGGGCATGCCTATCTCTCATGCTTGTTGCGACAATGTGCCATCCGGCATCGGCTGGCACTGCGCCGGAGAGCGCCGCGTCCCACGCCATGCTGGAACCCGGCGCCGCAGCGGGCCCCGGGCCTTTGCCTGCATCTGGGCCAGCACCCAAGATAGCGGTTAAGGCAGCGGGTGAAGACAGCGCGGCGGACGCTGCTGCAGATCCGGAAACCGGAGAAGGCCCGCAATCGACAAATGGGGGACAACGCAGGAAACCCGAAGCTCGAAAGCAACCGCTGGCTCCGGGTGAAGTGGTAGTGGCGGTTGAGTTGAACGGTAGTGCCGTAGACGATTTTGCGCAGGTATTTCGCGACGGACAGGGCCGATACTTCGCAACCGCGGAGTTGTTTTCAGCTTCTCGCCTGCCGGTGCCGAAGGTCACCCCAACCCAGGTACAGGACACTTCGTATTACCCTTTGTCTGCGATCCCAGGGCTCACCTACCAGTTCGACACAGCGCAGCAGAAACTCACGATTCTGGTGCCGCCCTCGAATTTTGCGGCCACGGTTGTCGGATTGGCTAGCGGTACGCGCGAGAAGCCCATGAGCCCGGAACCTGGATTCTTTCTGAATCACGATTTCCAGGTGTCTGGTTCGAATGCCCAATACAATGTTTCCGGCTTTGAAGAAGTCGGGTTCTTCAGCAAACTTGGTGTGCTTACCACTAAGTTTGTCGGACAAGACCTCACCCACTCGCCGGCGGCAACCAGGTTGGATTCGCAATTTGTCCGTGACTTTCCGGAGCGAATGGCAACGCTGACAATCGGCGATGGTTTCAGCGCATCGTCCCCGTGGGGACGGGTGGTCAACTACGCCGGAGTGCGTTGGGGCAGCAAGTTCGCCACCCAACCGTCGTTCATTCCTTTTGCGTTGCCCACCATAGCCGGTCAGGCGGCACAGCCATCGACGGTCGATCTGTATGTGAATAATGTCCGCACCAGCCATCAGAGCGTGGATGCCGGACCGTTTGCGATCCATGACATTCCCACCATTACGCCACAAGGCGATGTGCGCATGGTGATCACGGACCTGACGGGGCGCCAGCAAGTGGTTTCCATGGCGTTTATCAGCACGCCGCAACTGCTGAAAAGAGGTGTGAGCGACTACAGTTACGAGGCGGGAACGTTGCGCACCGATTTTGGCTTGAAGAGTTTCGGGTATCAGTCCTGGTTCGTGGAAGGCACTCATGCTCGGGGCTTGACGGATTCATTGACTGTGAACCTGCGCGGCGAGGTGCAAGCCCACGGGCAAACGATTGGCGCGGGTTTCGATAAAGGGTTGCTGCCGATCGGGCTGTTCGGCGTCGGAGCTGCTCTCAGCCGGAACGACAAGGGCGCCGGCGGCGGGCTCGCCTATGCGCATCTGCAGCACGCTACGCGCGCCTTCAGCTTCTCTGCAAGTGCACAGGCGACCACCAAAAACTTTCAACAGGTAGGTTTAGCCGTTGGTGAACACGCGACCGGGTTTGTAGGCCAGGCGCAGATCAGCCGTGCCGTTGGCCGGCGCACAACCGTGGCACTGGCTTATTTACGGCAGGAGAAACCCGGTTTGACGGTTTATGATCGCAATGGGCAAAGCCTCTCGCGCTTTAGCAGCATCAGTCCGGGCCTTACGATCGGCTTACCGCGCGGAGCCTTTTTTGCCATGTCCGGATACTACGCGCCGGAATTGAAACAACGTGCTTCGGCGAGCATGTCGCTGATAATCCCCTTGGGAGGCCGCCGCGCGGTCGTGGCTTCCACCGGTTATCAGGAAGGAAAGACCAGTCCATCACTCGAGTACACGGAACAGGCGCCGATGGCTACAGGATGGGGCCATCGCGTGCGCGCCAGCAGCAGTAATGACCTGCAGGCGCCGGGGGTGGACGCTGGCGCCACTTACCAGAGCCGGATCGGGACGTACCTGTTTGAGGCTGGTCAACAGAAGGGCACGGGGACAAGCTGGCGCCTTGGCTACTCCGGCGGCACCGTACTGCTGCATCGGCGACTGGAGCTTACGCGGTCACTCACGGACGGTTTCGCCCTGGTAGATGCCTCCGGTACTCCCGGAATAAGAGTGCTTGCGAACAACCAATACATCGGGACAACCGACGGCCACGGAATGGCCATCGTGCCCAACTTGCCTGCGTACAACAACAACGTGATTGCGCTGGACGACAAGGACCTATCGCTGGACCTCGACGTCGATTTGTCCCAGAAGACGGTTGTTCCCATGCCGCGCAGCGGCCTGTTCATTAACTTCGAAGCCAAGCCGAACCGGGGAGCGGTGCTGAAGCTGGTGACGGAAGACGGCTCATACCCGCCGGTTGGAGCTGTGGCGACCGTCAACGGTGGACAGGCCACTTACGAGGTGGTTTTACGGGGTGATTTGTTTGTCCCAGAGATTTCGTTTCCGGCCACGGTTCGTGTGCATTGGGATGACACGACCTGCCAGGCGACCGTGCCGGCGCCAGAAAACGCGAGGGAATTGTTGCCGCGGATCGGGCCGATTACCTGCCGAAAGATGCGATGAGCAAGGTTGGCAAGCCTTTCGCGCTGCTGGTGTGCTTGCTGCTGGCCGGAGCGGCATATGCTCAAACCACGTGCACGATTACAGCGACTAACCTTGCATTTGGCTCCTATAACGCCAGCTCTTCCACCGCCCAGATAGGAACGATTAACATTACGTGCAATCGCTCCCGAACTGGTCTAACCGTGACGATCACTCCGGATACCGGGCGCAACATGAGATGGAGCGGGAACAACCTGGCGTACGACCTCTACACGAATGCCAGCCACACGACACGCTGGGGCGACGGCGGTAGCGGTACGGTCGCCGCGACCGTGAATGCCAACACACGCTGCGGGTCGAATTATTGCGGGACGCTGACCGTATACGGCCTAATTCCTGCAGGGCAAATTGTCCCACTCGGCACCTATTCAGGGACTGCGCTCACGGCAACGGTTTCTGGCTACGGAGAGGGTCGTCAAGCCTCAACCACCTTCTCTGCGAGTGCGACGGTGATCGGGAATTGCACCATTTCAGCGGTTGGGACAATGAACTTCGGCAACTTGGGCATGTCGTTCATTACTACCGATAAGACCGGGGTCAGCGCCACTATTAATTACACGTGTAGCGCTGGGATGAGTGCCACTCTCACGCTCGGCCAGGGATCGAATCCGGCCGCCGGATCGTCGGGCACGGCACCCCTGCGTCGCATGAGGCTCGGTGCGACCGCGAATTACATCCGCTACAACCTTTATACGAACAATACCTACAGCACCGTTTGGGGCAACACCGCAGCAACCGGTGTACAGACGACAGGCACCGGATCAGGGCAAACGGCCCTCGTCTACGGCACGGCACTCCACGCGACAGTCCCGGCCGGCAGCTATAGCGATATTGTCGTAGTGACGATCACGTTCTAGCCGGCCTTAGCGCGAAGCCGTCAGGTGGATGGGCGCGGTTCCGGTTACAGTCAGCGGAACCGGAGTGCCGTAGCGGTAGCGTCCCACTTCAACGGAATGACCCGGCACGACTTCAAGGCCATTTACTACCGCCGGCGCGGCCGAGCTTACTGTCAAAACAAATTCCGACGATTTGGGATCGTTGGTATTGCCGGTCAATTGGACTTGCCCCGGCTCAGTTACCACAGTCGCAGCCATGCTGTCGTACACGGGCTCTTGACCATTCAATTGTAGCGATATATGTGGCAAGACGACGCAGGTGACCTGCAACTGTGCGCGGCGCTGCCCGGCAGCCCAAGCTGCACAACAAATAAGCACGAGGATCGTGGCCATCGCGACCAGATTCATGGCAAACGCCTTGCGATGACCCAATTTCGCCCTCCCCGCCGCTGCTGACTCGCTTGGATGAATAATTCCCGTCACCGCCGCACCATAATTCATGCGCGCGAGTTCCTCACGATCCGAGAAGCCAACTGATTTAGACTCACTCCCGGTATCAGCGCTATTGCGCTGATGAAAGTCCCCCCTGAACCAGGTTAATGCAGGACACCTGCCAAACCGGAAAGAGCTCTCGATTTGGACGCCGGGTACTGCTGCATTCCTTATCGGCAAAAACCCGTGGGATGATTAGTTTTGGGTCGGAGGATGTGTCTTCTGCTCATAAGGCGCCGTCGGAGCGGCACTTAGCGCTTGTTGCCATCCCTTATGGGATAGAGGAGAGCTGCGCGCGAAACTGGAGGAAAACTCAGCGGAAAAATGTTCGATCTCAATCGGGACGGAGGTGCTGCCATCCGATATGTGGCAATCCATTTCACCTTTAGGACACGCACGTTCCCACGAGAAACCCGATTTCCCATGTGGACGCGCAGAGGCCTGTCCTTCCGATAGCGAGACCGACGACTCATCATTATCGTTGGCGGCAAACGACGGCGGCTCATGTTTGGTGCTGACCACCGTTACCCGTCATCGACCTCGTTTTTGCGGCAGGCCGATCTGCATTACCCGTCTCCATAGGATGCTTGCGTCGTGTAGTGTATGGGATCGCCACGTGCACATTGACGACATTGCCGCGCAACGATTCTTCGTTAAACGCTGACCACCCCTTAACTCCGTGTCCTGCGCCAAGGATACACTCCAATCCTCCCACTTTCCCCGGCGATCCCATCTCCGGCCCCCTTTTTACGAAGCTTTCCTTTTCCGGTTCTGCGCGAGAATCTGAAAGACCCCGCGATTTTGGCGGGTTTGGCAGTTTCGTCAAATTGGGTCGCCGCAGTCGCCGTTGCTGTGGAAATGTGGGAAGCCGCGTTCTGTGCGGATTTCCAAGCTCCGAGGGCGCGGCGAGAACGCTGCCCTCAGCGTCCCCCATTTCGCCCTCGGAGCGTCATTTCCAACAGCGAACCCTCGATTTTCAAGCATTTGGCGAGACTATCTCTGTTGGGCAGCGGTTCCGCCCCAAATGTGCACGTTTCAGAAACCCGCGCCAAATGCGCATTTCACCAGATTCTCGTGCAGAACCGCTTTTTCTACAGAAATGGGGACGGCACCATAGCGTTATCCGCACTTGCCGCTACTCAGGCAGGGACTCTTGCGGCAAATTGAACGCGGTGGTTGCAGGGTCGCCGTGCCGGGGCTTAGGACCTGGCGAGTGGAGGATTGGGGAAACAAGAAGGTCGTTCGCATCTGCCAGACTGAGATCACCGGGAACTGCGCGGAAATTGGAGCGGACCTCGTATTGCTGTTTACTGATTGTCTTGAAGAAAATCAGACGCCCTGACAATTGGATATTGAGCAATGCGGTCTTCCATTGTAAGGGTCCAACCTGCACGCGCCCAATTTCGATTGTGCCGCCATTGTCGATGTGCCCCAAGATTCCAAACCCAAAATTCACACCGTTGATGAGTTGGCCCGAGAGCTTGGCCAGGCGTTGGTGTTGCGAATCGATCAGAACCGTTCCGGCAAGGCTGTGCACGACCCGAGCTTCATAGTCCGGAGGTTGGTAGCTGGGGTCGGGGCGGAATTTGAGCCTCACAAATTTTCCGTCGACGCCATCGTAGTCGTAGAGAAAAGCTTGCGGCATCACGCGCATCAGCTTTTCCAGCTTCTGCTCGTCGTCGTCATACTGTTGCTTGAGCTTCGCCTGCTGGCCGGTATCGTGCAAAAGGCGGCCAATACGTGCGTTGTCCTGCCGGCGCTGGTCAGGGGTTAGCGGTACGCCGTCCCTGGCGAGTACACGGTAAAGGGGGCCGTTCTTGGTCTCTACCTGCTCTTCCGTTAGGGACTGGTTTCCCTCTCGCTTTTCGATCACGTATATCCACTTCCGCAGTTGCTCGCGGTCTTGGAGCTCATTCGCTACGACAGCATTAATGAGTTCGCCCGCAGGCACAGCAGGCACCACGGAACTTCGATATTCATTGACGTCGGTCGCCTCCGAAAGCAGTGCCTGAACAAAATCGCCGCTGCGGACATAGTGAACCAGATCGCTGAACAACCTGTTTCCGAACGGGTAATAGCCCATATCCTGAATCAGGCATCCGCCGTACGCATAACTATGCGCCACCCGCAAGTCGTCGGCCGTTGCGCCAGGGTACTTCTGCAGCAAGAGGGGTTTAATCTGTTCGTCCCAAAGCAGATCAACGATCTGTTCGTGGGTCAAAACGGAATATGCGGAGCACGCCTGGGGGAAGGTGCAGACGAGCACCACTAGGACGAGCAGTGTACCAATGGCATGTCGCATGAATTGATGGTAGCGGAGAGGAATCGGGTTCGGTTTCAGCCGCTTACACCTGCGTCTGTAAACCTTTCCGATTTTCCCATGTGGGCACCTCCATCATCGTACGGCCGTGCTGGCGCAGGACATGGTCAATTTTGTACAGACGCAACCAGGCAATGAGGCCATAATAGGAAACTGCTTCTGACCAATAGACCGGTCCTCACTCACGAGTCGCGGACGGAGCGCAGAAGATAAGGAGCGATTGCTTTGTCGGAACGCAACGGTGATAAGTCGAGATTCGGGCGTCTGCGCAGGAAGAAGATCCTTCGCCGGAAACGCAATCGCGAGTTGTGCGCGGCGCTGAGTGCACCCGGACAGCGGGTGACAGCACGCCAGAAGAAGCAAGCAAGTCGTGCCCACGCGCAACAATAGACGCGTTGAATCGTCGGAGCCGCCTTTTCAGAATGCCTCGCTGTGCCCACTCAACACTCATGCCCCCGTCCCCCGCCGACAGCGGCAATATAGATAATGGTCAATTCTGACCAGCTTTTCCAAAGCAGGTCGGGTCAAATGGTAGTTGCATTCGGCCGGCTAGAATTGCGTCCGCAAGCCAGGCCGCCAGCGAGGACCGTCGCCTTTTCGTCGTCGCAAATCTATAACGAAAATGAAAAGGTCATAGCGTGCTGGGAAGATGCGCAGTACTCGTTTAACCTTTTTCGCTCCTCCTACGAGCCGACGTTTGGCATGGTCGCATTTTCCAAGCGACTGGATGTTCTGGCCGGGGCTGCTGTCGCCAAAGCGATTCGGCAAGATGAGCAAGAGGCGCCCGAGCGGCTCAAGCAGCAAGCCGAGCAGAGCCGCATTGCCCAGGAGAAAAGCCCGGAGCTTGAACAAGACTGGCTTTCGCCCTTAACCCTTCGGAGGAGGCCAATGAACGTCCTTGATTTCGCACCGACCACAGCGACGGAGTGCACCACATCGTCCTTTTCAAAACCGGACTTTACCCGTGCGCAATTCAGCCGGAATGGACGTGTTCATGCTGAGTCTCGCTGCAACCATTGCGGCTTCAGAATCACAGCGACGCCCACCGACAGCTTCGACAACGAGGAGCAGGAGCATGCGCGCGCTTGCCGAGGATCGGAGGCCGAATGAAGGTTATGGATTGCCTGGAGTGTAAGGACCTCGACCGGGCTCTGAAGTTGACGATCGCCAGCTACATGACAGCCCGGTCGGCAGCGTTTTATCGGGTCTGCACTGATATTGCCGCAAAGAAAGAGGTTGACATGGAGCGCGCCAAAACCGCCCTGCAAGAGCACCGGCTGGTGTGTCCCCTCGCAATCAGGACCGAACTTGCAGACCACGCCGGCGATTTCTGCGCCCCGGTGGCCCCTGCCTCTAAGCCAGATTAATACGGGGCGCGGGTCGCCCCGGAGCAGTTGCTACATGCTGACATAGACCAGTTGTCCGATTTGCAGTGTTTTCAGCTCGCCCGCGAATGCGTCGAGGGTAAGCACGGCGCGCCCTGCATCGCTGTCGGGATTTGGAAGCCTGCCGTTGCGCGCTTTGAATGCCTTGACAGTCGCGTACAGCCTCTCCAGTTCGTCAAGTGCTGCTTGGAGCTTGGAGTTCGACATTCGTCTCCTTTCGCCGTCCCTCGGCGCGGACTTCGTTCTAGCGACCGGCGGTTTCAGCTCGCTTATCCGAAAGCGGCGGAAACAA
This sequence comes from Terriglobia bacterium, assembly GCA_020073285.1. Taxonomy (GTDB): domain Bacteria; phylum Acidobacteriota; class Terriglobia; order Terriglobales; family Acidobacteriaceae; genus JAIQGF01. Next base: position 11,568 of record JAIQFM010000124.1, read on the forward strand.
CAGGCCCCGCCCGTTACATTCTCCGCAGCTTCGCCCATACATCAGACCGACTCCGTCACAACGAGGGCACGTCACCACGTGGGTTTTCAGGGGCGGCAGGTTTTCCACGAGATGGTAGGTCACGCCCTCGTAGGTCACGTGATTGTCGCTCATCGGTTTTGCACCTTCCAGGCGTCGCGCGAGGTTCGCCCGCGATCAGAGAAGAAAGACGAGCACGCCGCCCAGGATCATTCCGCAGGCGATAATTAAGAACGCCAGATTCTGGCTGGGTTGCCAAGCACCGGCTTCTCCGCTGCTTTTGAAATTCTCCATCATCCGCACCTGAAATGATCGTACGCCCACGCCAAGGGGCAGACTGTTCAATCTTGCTCAGTCCACAATCAGGCGCCTGAGCATCGGAATCTGGGTATGATATAAAAACTAAACCTGATCCAAGGTTCGGCACCTGACCCAAGAGAGACCTGGTTTCAGGGAGTGTTGCGATGCCCCGCGCCAAACCGAGAGTCGTTCGCCCATCGCTCGCCAAGGTCCCGACAGGAATTCAAGGACTGGATGAAGTCACAGGCGGAGGCCTGCCGAAAGGTCGCGTCACGCTGCTGTGTGGCAGCGCTGGATGCGGCAAGAGCTTGCTCGCGATGGAGTTCCTGGTGCACGGCGCGGTTCGATACGGCGAGCCGGGCGTATGCATGGACTTCGAAGAAACCGAGAAGAAGCTGGCGGCCAACGTGGCATCGCTGGGTTTTGATTTGCGTGAGCTTGCCAAGCGCAAGAAGCTGTTGGTGGACTACGTTGCCGTTGAGCGAAGCGAGATTGCCGAGACGGGAGAATACAACCTGGAGGGCCTGTTCATCCGTTTGGCCCACGCGGTCAAGGCGATCAAAGCGAAACGCGTTGTCCTGGACAGCATCGAGGCACTGTTTTCCGGATTAACGGACGCAACGATACTGCGGGCGGAACTCCGCCGGCTGTTCCATTGGCTGGAAGACCAAAAGCTTACCGCCGTCGTTACCGGGGAAGCGGGAGAGCATACGCTGACCCGTCACGGCCTGGAGGAATACATCGCCGACTGCGTAATCTCGCTGGACCACCGGGTAACGGAACAGATTTCGACGCGGCGGCTGCGAATCGTCAAGTACCGGGGCACTTCCCACGGCACCGATGAG
>JAIQFM010000321.1 GCA_020073285.1 Terriglobia bacterium
GTGGAGCAGACGCGGCTGAAGATCCCGCTGCTGTTCGGCTACGACGTTATCCATGGCTATCGCACGATGTTTCCCGTCCCAATCGCGACCGCAAGCAGCTTCGATCCGCAGTTGATTGAGGACATCGAACGCGTAGCAGCGAAGGAGGCTACTGCCGCTGGAGTGAAGTGGACATTTGCCCCGATGGTGGACGTCGCGCGCGACCCAAGGTGGGGCCGCATGGTGGAAGGCGCGGGCGAGGATCCGTATCTCGGTTCGGTGGTAGCAGCCGCCCGGGTGCGCGGATTCCAGGGACACGACATCGCCGATCCGCAAAGCCTGATCGCTTGCGCAAAACATTTTGCCGCCTACGGTGCCGCCGAAGGCGGTCGAGACTACAACACAGCGGATATGTCGGAGCAATTGCTGCGCGAGGTGTACCTGCCACCCTTCCATGCCGCCGTTCAGGCAGGGAGCGCCACGATCATGGCTGCCTTTGAAGATCTGAACGGCGTTCCCGCCACCGCGAACTCGCAGCTTTTAACCGGCATCCTTCGCCGCGAATGGGGTTTTAGCGGAGCGGTGGTCAGCGATTATGGAGCAGTGCACGAGTTGATTGCCCACGGGGTCGCGGCCAGTGATCAACAGGCGGCATTGAAGGCGCTTACCGCCGGAGTGGATATGGACATGGCCGATGGCGCCTACCAGAGCTTGCTCTGGCTCGAGCCTGGCAAGTTGCCGATGAAACGTTTGGACGAAGCAGTACGGCGAGTACTACGCCTGAAATTCAAAGCCGATCTCTTTCAACATCCTTACACCGACCCCGCCCGTGAACGCCTTGCCCAGCTTACTCCGGAGAACCTGCAGCTTGCGCGCAGGGCGGCCGAAGAATCCGTGATCCTGCTGAAGAACCAGAAAGACCTTCTTCCCTTGAGCAAGTCTCTGAGGGCGGTGGCCGTCATTGGCCCGCTCGCGGACGACAAGGCTGACCAACTAGGCTCATGGGCGGCGCAAGGCCGGGCGGAGGATGTGGTGACACCCCTGGAGGGGATCAAGGCGAAGCTGCCTCAGGTGCAGGTGCTGTACACCAAGGGCGTCGATGTTCCATCGTTCGAACAGCAGCCGCCCACAACGACGGTGGCCGTACCGGCGCCCCTGAGCGCAACGGGAGTAGCCGGCGTCAGCACAACAGCCGGGGCCAGCGGCATTCAGGAGGCGGTGCAGGCGGCCAACCAGGCTGAGGTCACGGTGGTTTTCGTGGGAGAGTCGGCGGCGATGACCGGTGAGGCCAGTTCTCGCACTTTCCTTGATTTTCCCGGCAGGCAACAGGAGTTGTTGGAGCGGTTGTTCGCAACCGGAAAGCCGGTTGTGCTGGTGATCGAGAGCGGCCGTCCGCTGGACCTTCGGTGGGCCAATGCCCATGTGGCAGCCATCATCCAGGCGTGGTATCCGGGGGTACAGGCGGGCCATGCCATTGCCGATATACTTTTTGGCGATGCTTCGCCCAGCGCCCGGCTTCCCATCAGTTGGCCCCGGTCGGTGGGCGAGATTCCTGTCTACTACAACCACAAGAACACCGGCCGCCCTACTTCCCCCGACCGCTGGCACACCGGATACATCGATGAGAGTTCAGAACCTTTGTATCCCTTTGGCTACGGTCTCACCTATACGACTTTCAGTTACAGCCAAGTGAGGGTGCTGACCGAGACGGTTGCACCCGGAGGAGAAGTTCGGGTGCAGGCGGAGTTGCAGAACACGGGCCCCCGGACCGGAACGGAGGTCGTCCAACTTTACGTGCATGATCGCGTGGGGCCAACTTCTCCTCGCGTGCGCGAGTTGCAGGGGTTCCAAAGCATAACGCTGAAACCGGGCGAGAAGAAAACGGTGCGCTTTGCGATCAACACCAACGACTTAGGTGTCTACGATCGCCACCAGCGCCGGGTCATACCGTCCGGCCTCTACGACGTGTGGATCGCCCCCAATTCCGCGGAAGGCGTCAGCGGTACGTTCAGCGTGTCGAGCCTCGCTTCCTCAAGCGGCTCGCGATGACAAGAAAGAATGTGCGCGTTGAGGGGCATAAGGTCGCCGGCAGAATAGCCGCAGCCACCATAAAACTCATTGAGCCAGTAACGCATCTGTTGCTGGTAGCCCTTCGTTAAGTCCAACCTCTGGCCAGAAACGACGCATGAAACAACATGACAGTTTCTGGAGCGCCTGGAATGAGCGTGTATCCGCGCTTCGCAACGTTCCGCCCGTACTGAAGATCGTGTGGCAATACGGCCCCACGGTGGTAGCGCTCGGACTGGTGTGCCGGGTGCTTGTTTCGCTCTTGCCGCTGGCAATGCTGGCGCTCACCAAGCTGATCGTGGACTACATCGTCCATGCCGTCGGCCTGCACCAGGCTGTTCCGCGGCAATTCTGGTGGCTGGTGGCGGCAGAGTTCGGGCTGGCGGTACTGACCAGCCTTCTGGGGCGGGTGGTCGATTATTTCGACGCCGTGCTCGCCGACAAGTACTCGCAGCACGTGAGCGTGCAGGTCATGGAGCACGCTGCCAACCTGGATTTGCTGGCCTATGAGAACCCCGTTTTCTACGACCGACTGGAGCGGGCGCGGGTACAGGCCACCGACCGCCTGGCAATGATTCAAGCCATCGGACGCCTGGTACAGCAGGTGGTCACATC
>JAIQFM010000322.1 GCA_020073285.1 Terriglobia bacterium
GAAGCGGCGTGGCGGCGGCGCGGATGGCCTCGGCGAAACCGACGATCTCATCCACCGTCTCGCCTTTCATGTGCAGCCCCACCAGCAGCGCGGCAATCTGGACGTCGGTGGCGCCGCCGGCCAGGACTTCGCTCATCACCGCGCGCGCGTCCTGGCGCGATAACGACTCGCGATGGTTGGCGATGCGGTGAATGGCGTCCAGGATCATGGGGGCCTGGGCTCTCACTTGGCTCCCATTGCCGCGGCGCGTTCTGCCTTGGCTGCCAGCTTGCTGTTGAACTTGGCGGCATCAATCACAAAGCGCTCATGCGTGCCTTCGGAAATCTTGTCAATGCCGTCGTCGGCGTTGATGGAGAAGGTGAGTTTGCGGCCTTCCACGCTTTCCAGTTTCACGCGAACGGTTACGCTCATGCCGGGAGGGGTCGCGGCAGTGTGGCTGAAATTCACGAGGGTGCCGACCGACTGTTCATGGGGCCAATCGAGGTGCGGGTTGATGGCCTGTATGCACGCCCATTCCAGCAGTCCAACCATGAAGCCGGTTGCCAGCACTCGCGGCATCACCTGGAATTCCGGCGCTTCCGGGTAGAGGTGCGGCACGGTCTTGTTCTCCGGCACCCGGAAGCGGAACTCATGTGTCAGTCCCGGCCGCAGCGTATCTTTCATTCTCCGCCTCCTTGGCTATGCGACAGTCAGCGATTATCGCATCCTGGCGGCGGGATTCAACTGCTGCGAGTTCTGCGGTCGCTCCGCGTATAATCCTCCGTCTTTGTGGAGGCCTTTGTGCACCGATGCCTCGTAGCTGTTTTGGTGCTGTCCGCGACCATGGCAGCCGCCCAGGAATTGCCGAAAGACCGTTGGGCGGATTGGCAGCCGTTCCTGGGCGCCTGGGAGGGCGCCGGCGGCGGAGGACCGGGGCAGGGCAGCGGCGGTTTCACGTTCACGCCGGAGCTGCAAGGCGCGGTGCTGGTGCGGCACAACTACGCGCAGTATCCCGCCTCCAAGGACAAGCCGGCGTACCGCCATGACGACCTGATGGTGATCTATCCGGATCCGTCGGGCAAGCAAACGCGCGCCGATTACTGGGACAATGAAGGGCACGTCATCCATTACTCCGTCGAGTTCACCGACGGCGCGCACAAGCTGGTGATGGTGAGCGAAGCCGGGCAGCCCGGGCCGCGCTACCGCCTGACCTACGTGCAGACCGGCGCCAACGATCTGAAGCTGACGTTTGAAATCGCGCCGCCGGAGACGCCGGAGAAGTTCACAACGTACATCGAGGCATTGGCCAAAAGGACTAAGAAGTAGCCGGTGCCGAGTCGCGAACCGCCGTCGCAGCTCGCCGACATGGCCGCGCGACGCAATCCCTCCGATCACATTAGGCTGTGACTTTCATCCCACGCTGCAATTCGATTTACGGCGAGGCCAGGGTTTTATACAATCACGGGCTTTGTGGCTAGCTTCGGGTCCACACTGTACAGCGGATTCCTACCATGAAAATTCACGAGTACCAGGCAAAAGCAATTCTGGCGAAGTATGGAGTCGCGGTGCCGCGCGGCGAGATGGCCACCACCGTCCAGGAAGCCGAGGGCATCGCGCGCCGGCTGATGGACAACGGCTCGCAGGTGGTGGTGGTGAAGGCGCAAATCCACGCCGGCGGCCGCGGCAAGGGCGGCGGCGTCAAGATCGCCAAGTCGGCGGAAGAGGCCGGCGAGCTGGCAGGGAAAATGCTCGGCATGACGCTGGTCACTCACCAGACGGGGCCGGAAGGGCGCGTGGTGCGCCGCCTGCTGATCGAGGAAGGTCTGCCCATCGAGCGCGAGCTCTACCTGAGCATGTTGCTGGACCGTGCCGAGGCCAAGCTGCTGGTGATGGCGTCGCAGGCGGGCGGCATGGAAATCGAGCAGGTCGCCGCCGAGCATCCCGAGCTCATTCTCAAAGAGCACATCGAGCCCGCGGTCGGCCTGGCACAGTACCAGTCGCGCAAGATCGCCTTCGGCCTCGGCCTCAACGGCAAGCTGATCAACCAGGCGGCCGCATTCCTTAGCGGCCTGTACAAGGCATACCTCGAGACTGACGCGTCGCTGGTCGAGATCAACCCGCTCATCACTACCAAGGATGGCCGCCTGATCGCGCTCGATGCCAAGGTCAACTTCGACGACAACGCGCTCTTCCGCCACCAGGACATTCGTGATCTGCGCGATATCACCGAAGAGGACCCGCTGGAGGTCGAAGCCAGCAAGTACGGGCTGAACTACATCAAGCTCGACGGCAACGTCGGCTGCATGGTCAACGGCGCCGGCCTGGCGATGTCGACCATGGACATCATCAAGTACGCCGGCGGCATGCCGGCGAACTTCCTCGACGTCGGTGGCGGCGCCAACGAAGAGCAGGTGACGCACGCCTTCGAAATCCTGCTCAGCGACAAGAACGTGCGCGCCGTGCTGATCAATATTTTCGGGGGGATCCTGCGCGTGGACACTCTGGCCAACGGCGTGGTGGAGGCGGCGCGGAAGATGAACATCCAGCTTCCCATTGTGTTGCGTCTGGAGGGCACCAACGTCGAGCAAGGACGCGAGATTTTGAAGAATTCCGGGCTGAACTTCATCGTCGCCGAAACCATGAAGGATGCGGCCGAGAAGGTGGTTGCAGC
>JAIQFM010000125.1 GCA_020073285.1 Terriglobia bacterium
GGCTTCCCCGCCTTCCAGGCTGGAAAAATAATTATTGACCGCAATGCTGATTTTTTCCACCGTCTTGGGACCGATGCCGGGAATGGCCTCGAGTTGCTCGGGGGTCATGTCGGCCAGTTGCTCGACCGTGGTGACCCCGGCGGCGGTCAACTTTTCGACCAGGCCATCGCCAAGATCGGGCACGCTGGCGAGCGGCGTAGCCGGGCTGCTGACCAGCGCGGACATCTGCTGCTCGACCTCCTGCCGCTTCTCTTCCTCGCTCTTGATGTCGATCTTCCAGCCCATCAGCTTGGCGGCGAGACGGACGTTCTGGCCCTTCTTGCCGATGGCGAGTGAGAGCTGGCTGTCGTCGACAATGACTTCCAGGTGCTTCTCGGAAGAATCGAGGATGCTGACGCGGCTGACCTTGGCGGGCTGCAGCGCCTTCTCGGCAAAGGTGACCGCGTCCTCGTGGTACTCGATGATGTCGATTTTTTCGCCGCGCAGTTCGCGAATGATGGATTGCACCCGCATGCCCTTCATGCCGACGCAGGCGCCCACCGCATCCACGTCCTTGTCCTTGGACATGACCGCGATCTTGGTGCGCTCGCCGGCTTCGCGGGCGATGGCGCGGATGACCACCGTGCCGTCATAAATCTCCGGCACTTCGGTCTGGAACAGGTGCTGTACCAGCTTCGGCGCGGCCCGCGAGACGATGACCTGCGGGCCCTTGGCGGCTTTTTCCACTCGCGTGATCACCACCCGCACGCGCTCGCTGGGAGCGAAGGATTCCAGCCGCGACTGTTCCTTGCGCGGCATGCGGGCTTCGGTCTTGCCGACGTCGAAGATCAGGTCCGGACCTTCAATGCGCTTGACGGTGGCGTTGACGATCTCGTCGACGCGCCCGATGTATTCGTTGTAAACCGTGTCCCGCTCCGCCTCGCGCACCTTCTGGAAGATCACCTGCTTGGCGAGTTGCGCCGCGATGCGCCCCAGCACATCGGTGGCCTTGGGGATGCGCAGTTCGCCGCCGACTTCCGCCTTGGGATCGAGGCGGCGCGCGTCTTCGATGGTGATCTGGTTGGTCGGGTCCTCGATCTGCTCCGGGCTTTCCACCACCTGCTTGACCACGAAGGCCCGGATCTGGCCGCTGTCCTTGTCCAACTCGGCGCGCAGGTTTTCCTGCGTCTTGTAGTACTTGCGGGTGGCGACAACAATCGCGTCTTCCACCGCGCTAACCACAATCTGCGGATCAATGCCCTTTTCGCGGCTGAGTGCGTCAATCGTGTTGTAAAGCTCGCTCGCCATAGAACATCCTGTCGTTCGTCGTTGGCCGGTGGTCGGAAAAGCCCGGTTGATCGAAGCCGCCAACGACCAACGACTAGCGACTCACGACCAACGACCTCTTCAAAACTCGGGAACCAGGTTCGCCCGCTCGACGTTGCCCAAATCGATCTCGACCGTGTGCGCCGGAATTTTCTTGCCGCCGACTTCCAGCGCGACGCGTCCGGCCTGCAGGCCCTGCAACCGGCCCTCGAAGTGACGGTTGCCCTCCACCGGCTCGCGCGCGGTCAGGCGCACGCGGCGGCCGGCGAAACGCTCGAAATCCGAGGGCTTCATCAGCTTGCGATCGAGCCCTGGCGAGCTGACCTCGAGCGTGTACGACCCGCCCGGGACCGCGTCCTCGACATCCAGGATGGTGCCCACCTCGCGGCTGACAAAGGCGCAATCCTCGTGGGTAACCCCGCCCGGCTTGTCAATGAACAGCCGGAGCATGCGCGCCTTTCCGCCGCCACGGAACTCGACATCCACCAGTTCGAGACCTTGGGATGCGGTGACGCGCTCGGCAATTTGCCGCACGTGCTCGTCGATCGCCATTCTCCTGCTCTACCCTGGCGCGGTGCGGACAACTCAAATAAAAAGTGGGCTCGCGCCCACTGAAGATCGTCGCCGAAGCTGTCCGACACAGCAGTCGCTTTTCAGTATACGCCTCGACGGGAAAAAGACCAAGACTCGGCGGGCATTCCAAATTGCGGCCCCTGAATAAGATGCGGCGAGTGGAAAGGAGGATTCAGGCTTTAGGCTGCGGGCTGCAGGCGCAAGGCGCAAGATACAAGGCGAATGGCGATAGGTACAAGACTGAGCCGGCACATCGGCGCAAGTCCTCGAAATCGGCAATGAGAACCTCCTCTCAAGGGACACAGCGGCGCTGAGATTAACTTTTCCTCTCCGTGTCTCCGTGGTGGGCGCAATGGCCGGATGCGGCGTTCGCCCGCCGCGCGACGCGCCCGAAGCCTGCAGCCCGTTTTTAGGGTTGACACCGCCCGCCGATAGTGCATAAATATTCATTGCATGCATAATTATTCTTCCGCGAGGTTACTGGCCCGCTTATGAGCGCAGAATTGCAGTCCGCCGTGGTCGGCGCGACCGGGTACTCCGGACAGGAGCTGACGCGCATCCTGTTCCAGCACCCGCGCATGAAGCCGCCGCTGCTGCTGTCGCGGGAAACCGACGACGGCAGCGCGCCCGGCGAAATCATCTCCCCGGTGGATGGCACCGCCGTGCCCATCCACCCCTTCTCCTGGCGGCTGTTGCACCAGCGCGGGGTTGACCTGCTGTATCTGGCCACGCCGCACGAGATCTCGCGCCAGTGGGTACCGGAAGCGATCGCGCGCGGGCTGCGCGTCATTGACCTGAGCGGCGCGTGGCGGCTGCGCACGCACCAGTATGCCGCCGTGTACGGCTTCAAGGACATCGGCTCACCTGCCTCCGACGCGCTGCAGGAGAAGGCTCTCTACGGCCTGCCGGAACTGTGCCGCGACCGGCTGCCGGATGCGCAACTGGTCGCCAACCCCGGCTGCTATCCGACCTCGGCCATCCTGGCGCTGGCGCCGCTGCTGCAGTCCGGCCTGCTCGACGTGGATCACGGCGTGGTGTGCGATTCCAAGTCCGGCGTGTCGGGAGCGGGCAAGTCGCCAACCCAGCAAACCCATTTCGTGGAGACCGCGGAGAATTTCCGGGCGTACTCGGCGTTCACCCATCGCCACACCGGCGAGATCCTGGAGCAGTTGCAACTGGCGCCCGCGCAGTTGGCGTTCAGCACGCACCTGCTGCCCATCCGGCGCGGAATTTTGTCGAGCATCTACGCCCACCTGAAACGCCCGGTCACGGCGTCGGAATTGGAGGAATTGATCCGCGACTTCTACGCGCGCAGCCCGTTCGTGCGTGTTTTCGCGCCGCCGCGCCTGCCCGAGGTGCAGCACTCGCAGCACTCGAACTTCTGCGATATCGGTTGGGTGCTCGCCCCCGACGGCAAGCGGCTGATGCTGGTCTCCTGTCTGGATAACCTGATCAAGGGCGCGGGCGGCCAGGCGGTGCAAAACATGAACCTGATGTACGGCTGGGACGAGCGCGAGGGACTGGTGCCGGTACCGGAGACGCGCAGCCGCTTCCCGCGCGCCGCTTACGTTTCGGCGGCGACCCAGGCCAGCTATGCCGCCGGAGCGATCCATTGAGGCTGGTGATCAAAATAGGGGGCGCGTTGCTGGACGACGCCGCGCTGGTGGAACGCTGCGCGCACTGCGTTCTCGACCTGGTTGCGGGCGGGAACCAGGTGGCCGTGGTGCACGGAGGCGGCATCGCTCTGACGCGCCTGCTGGAACGGCTCGGCAAGCAGAGCGAATTTGTGGGTGGATTTCGCGTCACCGACTCGGAAACGCGCGACATGGCGCTGATGGTGCTCGCCGGCGGCATCAACAAGAAGCTGGTTGGAGCGCTGGGCAAGCTGGGCCAGCCGGCGATCGGCATCTGCGGCGGCGACGGTCTTAGCTTTCGCGCGCGCAAGCGCGTCAACGGCGGCGCCGACCTGGGATATGTCGGAGAGATTTCCTCGGTCGATCCGCGCTGGCTGCACGCCATCTGGACCGCGGGCGCGGTGCCGGTGATCGCCAGCCTGGCGCTGGGGCAGGACGGCGAATACTACAACATCAATGCCGATCAGATGGCGGCGGCGTGCGCGGTGGCGTGCCAAGCTGAGCGGCTCGCATTCCTCACCGATGTGAACGGCGTGTGGGACGCGTACCGTTGCGTCATTCGGGTGCTGCCGGCGAAAAATATCGCCGTGCTGCGGGAAGCGGGGATCGTCCACGGCGGCATGCTGCCCAAGCTGGAAGCATGCGAGCGCGCTCTGGCCGGCGGCGTCGGGTCGGTCCACATTTTGCCGGGCGCGCAGATGGAAGCGCTCACGCGGGGTGAAATCCAGGTGGGAACGGAGCTGGTATCGTGAATCTCGAGGCGGTGGCGCGGGCGGAAGCCAAACTTCTGCTGCCCACCTACGACCGCAAGCGGGTGCTGTTTCGCCGCGGCCAGGGCTGCTATCTGTGGGACGACTGCGGCCGCCGCTATCTCGACTGGCTGAGCGGCATCGGCGTGTGCGCGCTCGGCTACAACCATCCCGCGATTCTGGCGGCGATTCGCCAGCAGGCGCCCCGCCTGCTGCACATTTCCAACCTGTTCTATCACGATTACCAGAGCGCGCTGGCGGAGCGGCTAACCAAGCTCTCCGGACTGGAGCGAGCGTTTTTCTGCAACAGCGGCAGCGAGGCGATCGAGGGCTCCATCAAGCTGGCGCGGGCCTACGCGCGTTTGCACGCCAAGAACGGAAGCAAGGCGGCGTGGCGGATTCTCGCCATGGAGAATTCGTTTCACGGGCGCACCGCCGGCGCGCTGGCGGCGACGGCGACGAAAAAGTATCGCGAGCCGTTTGAACCGCTGCTGCCGGGCGTGCGCTTTGTGAAGTTCAACAGCGTCGCCGACCTGGAGAAAAAATTTGACGGCAGTGTGTGCGCCGTTCTCCTTGAGCCGGTGCAGGGCGAGGGCGGGATCAATCCGGTGACGCCGGAATTTTTTGCCGCCGCGCGCCGGCTGGCCGACAAGCGCGGCGCGCTGCTGGTCGCCGACGAGATCCAATGCGGTCTGGGGCGGACGGGCGACTATTTCGCGTTTCAGAAGTTCGGCGTCACGCCGGATGTGCTGGCACTGGCCAAGCCGCTGGCGTCCGGGCTGCCGCTGGGCGCGATCCTGACCCGCGAGCACGTGGCGGCCGCGATGAAGCCGGGGCTGCACGGCACCACCTTCGGCGGCGGACCGCTGGCCTGCGCCGTGGCCATAGCCTTTCTCGACACTTTGCGGCGCGAGAAGGTGCTGTCGAACGTGCGCCGTGTGGGCAAGTATTTCCGCGAGAAGCTGGACGCGCTGAAGCCGAAACATCCGTCGGTGGCGGAGGCGCGCGGCATCGGCCTGATGCTGGCGCTGCAACTGAATGTTCCCGGCAAGGACGTGGTCGAGGCGGCGCTGGCGCACGGGTTGGTGATCAACTGCACGCACGACACGGTGCTGCGCTTCCTGCCGCCGTTCATCATCACCGAGAAGCAGGTGGATGAAGGCGTCAAGCTGCTCGACCAGGCACTGAGCGAGGCCGAATCGAAGGTGAAGCCGCAACCTGCGGCGGTGGCAAAGAAACTCTGATGGCGTTCGGCAAAGGAAAAATTCGGACTCGCAAAGCAACTCTGCCGGACGCGCCGGCGATCCACGCGCTCATCGAAGGATACGCGAATGCGGGCATCCTGCTGGCGCGGACGATGGGCGACATCTGCGAAAACGTGCGCGACTTTACCGTGGTCGAGCAGAAGGGCAAAGTGATCGGCTGCGGCGCGCTGCATCTTTATGGGCAGCACCTGGCGGAAGTGCGCTCGATCGCCGTCGCGCGTGCTGCGCAGGGACAGGGCGCGGGAAGCAAATTGGTGTCCGCGCTGCTGCAGGAAGCGCGCCAGCACCAGGTCGCGCAGGTATGCCTGTTCACGCGCTCGCCGGAATATTTCGGGCGCCTCGGGTTTGTCGAAGTGCCGCACGCCGTGCTGCCCGACAAGATTTTCAAGGACTGCCGCAACTGTCCGATGTTCACCCGCTGTGACGAAACCGCGATGATCTACGCCGGCGCCGAGGCGCGTGCCGAAGCTTGTGAGGGCGCGACCGAGGTTGACGTGGTGCGTCCGGAGCGTCAGCCGGCCATGGCTACCCTGGTGCAGATCGGCCGCGCTGAGTCATGAGGCTCGCCTCGAAAATCCTCCTGCCGCGGGGATTTGAGTTTTCCGCCGCTACCGCCGGCATCAAGGTTTCGGGCTCGCCCGATTTGGCGCTGGCGCTCGCTCCGCACGGCGCCAATGCGGCGGCGATGTTCACCACCAACCGCGTCGTCGCCATTCCTCTCCAATGTGGGCGCGAGCACTTGCGCAAGACCGGCGGACGCGTGCGCGCGGTGGTGGTCAATTCCGGAAACGCAAATTGCGCCACCGGCGACGCGGGGCGGTTCGCCTGCGAGCGTGTGTGCGGCAGCGTCGCCAAGGCGGCCGGATGCGAGCAGGACGAAGTCTTCCCTGCCTCCACCGGGATCATCGGCGTGCCGCTGCCCGCCGACAAGCTGATCAAAGCCATCCCACAGTTGCTTTCCGCGCGTGCCGCCGATGCGGAGGCCGCCGAGCGATTCGCGCGCGCCATCATGACCACCGACACGCGCATGAAGACCGCTTCGGCGCGCTTCGGCGCCGCTACCCTGTTCGGAACATGCAAGGGCGCCGGGATGATTCATCCCCGGCTGGCGACCATGCTGGTGTACCTGTTCACCGATGCCGAGGCGAGACCGCGCGAACTCGGTGAGTTGCTCCACGACGCGGTGCACGTCACCTTCAACCGCATGAACGTGGACACCGACACTTCCACCAACGACACGGTGTTGCTGCTGGCGAGTGGAGCGGCCGGCCCGCCGAAACGCAAGGATTTTGCCGCGGCGCTGCAGGCCGTCTGCGAGTCACTGGCGAAGCAGATCGTCGCCGACGGCGAGGGTGTGAAGCACGTGGTGAACTTGCGCATTGACGGCGCGCGCTCGGATGCCGAGGCGTCGCAGGTCGCGAAGGCGATCGGCAATTCCATGCTGGTGAAGACTGCGTGGGCGGGCGCGGATCCGAACTGGGGCCGCGTGCTGGCGGCGGTCGGATACTCCGGCGTGGCGATTGATCCGGCGAAGGTGGACATTTTCTTCGGTAAGTATGCGGTCTGCCGCAAAGGCGTGGCGGCGCGGTTCGACGAAGAGACCCTGCACGCCTATCTCAGCCAGCCGGTGTTCGATGTTCGCGTGACGCTGGGCCGCGGAAAAATTGGCGCGACCTTCTGGACGTGCGACCTGACCGCGGAGTACGTGCACATTAACGCGGACTACCACACGTAGCTCAGTTGCGTATTGGTTTTTGCGACTTGGGTGCGCCTGATTTGGTAATTTCGTAAGTCGGTAAGTTGGTAATTTGCGCTTTGCTGGACTGCGCGAATGAGGTTTTCAAATTACCAAATTACGCAATTACCAATTTACGAAATCACTCCCCGCCCGCCGCTGTCGCCGGTTTCGCCGCCTCGTTCTTCACCAGCAGCGCCAGTCTCGGAAACGCGAATGTCCCCGCCGCGTCGTCGATCACCGTCACCTGGCAGGTGTACAGCCCCGGCTTGAGTTGGCTGAGCGGCACGTCAAACTGGAAGACTGCGGCCTTGCGGTCGGGCGCACTGAGTTGGTACGCCTCCACCAGCGGCGTCTCGAAGGCCTTCACCTTGCCCTGAAAAAACTGGATGCTGGTGAGCAGCCGGATCTGCTTCGTCTTATCGGTGGCATGCGTGTCCTTCACCGGCTCATAAACTTCGTAATAGAAATAGAGGTGCTGGCCGGGCGAGAAGACATGCAGCACGTTGGGAATCAATTCGGCGCCATCTTTCGCCAGCACGTTGTCGGATTTGCGCTTGCCGGCAGTTTGGATCTGCGTGCCCATCACCACCGAGCTGAGCTTGATGGGAACCTTCTCTTTCTTGTAATCCGGGATGACGACGTCGGTTTCAAACGATCCCAGGCGTCCGCTCTGGTTTTCGCGCAGCACGAACTTCAGGTGGAACTTGCCGGGCGGCAAAGTGAAACCGGCCTGGTACTGCACGTTTTTGCGGCGCACCTGCTGCGATTCGTCGAGGTTCAGCTTGACCGTGTCGCGCACGTTGCCGACGGGGCGATTCAGTTCGTCGCGCACCACGCCGATGATGTCGAGCGAGGCCTTGTCCTTGTCGCCGGCTTGCGTAAACGGGATTTCCGAACCGGGCACCACCAGCGAAACCGGCACGTAGAAGCGTCCCTCGCCAAGCCGGAAGTACGCCGCCGAGAGAAAGACGTCGAGGTCGGTGGAGGAGAGCTCGGAACTGAGTTCATCCACCAGTTGTTGCTCGCGGTCGTCCTTGTTGGAGTGGGCGAAATCTCGCGGCGCGTAGTAGCCCTTGCGAAATTCGATTTTCACGTTCGGCGCCGAGGTCTTGACGGTGATCTTGCGGAAGTGGCCGTCGCGCGCGGGATTGGTGCTGCGGTAGCCGAGCACGTAATACGCCGAAGTGTCTTCCTGCACTTTCTTGAAGACGGCATTGAAGTCGTTGGAATCGAGGAAGGCGCGCCCGCCGGTATCGGCCGCCAGCGTGACCAGCGTCTCCTGGCTGGAAAAGTTGGAGTCAAAGGCGTTGCGCACCGACGCGCCCGAGTACGGCGAGGTGCCGCGCAGGCTGGCTTGCTGCGCCTCGCCGCCGGGGATGATCGCCTGCAGGCCGCGCATGTCCATGGGATAAATGGCGACATTGCTGCGCACGGCGCGATTGATGGCGTTGCGCAACTGCGACTGGTTCTCGATCCCCGTCTTGTCCATGCCGCTGCTGAAATAAATGACCGATTTTTTCTGCTCGATGCGCGCCAGCGACTCGGCCAGCGACTGCAGCGCCTCCAGCCGCCGGTCGGTGTTGAAAATGTTGTACTCGGTGTCGTCGGGCGTGAAGGGTTGCGCGCTATCGGCGGTGCCCTCGGTATCGCCGGTCATGCCGGCGTCGAAGCCCCCGCTGCTCGCTGGGTTCAGCCGCGCCAGGGCTTTGTTCAATAAATCGTGGTCCGATGTAAGGTCCTGGTTGACCTGCAGCGAGGTTGACAGCGACATCACCGCGACCATGTCCGCGGGCGTCATCTGCTGGTTCACGAATTTCCGTCCCGCCTGCACCGCGCGCTCGATCTCCTCCGGCTGCATGGAGGTGAGATCGAGGAACAACACGATGACCCGATGGTCGCGGAATTCCAGCTTGTCGGTGGGCTTCACCGCGGGCACTGTCGGAGTGGTGCGCGGCGACACCAGCACCGCCTGCGCGGGCTGCGGCACGGCCTGTGTCTCGGCCTGCTCGAAATCGAAGCTGGCGATACGCTGCGGCTTGCCGTCTTCGAGTACGGTGAAATCTTCCTTCTTCAGGCCGCGCACAATGTCGCCGTTCTTGTCGCGCGCCACCACGTTCACCAGCACCACGTCGGTTTCGACGCGGAAGCGATAGAGCGCGCCGCTCTGCTGCTGGGCCGGAAGAGATGACGGTACCGCCATGGCTGCCGTGAGCGTGAGAGCGACAGCGCGAGTTATGAATATGAAGCTGTTTTTCAATCGCAACTCACAAACCACTAAATCGCAAATTTCTAAAACCGATACCTCGCCAGGAACTGCATCTTTCTCATGCCGCCCACTCCGACCACCCGCCCGAAGGTCGGCGAATTCACCACCGTATCGATGGTCGTGAACTGCGCGGTGTTAAACACGTTGGTCGCTTGCAGGCGCACTTCCAGGCCCTTGGTGTCGCCCATGGTAAACGTCTTGGCGAGGGCCATATTCATGGAGAACGTGTGCGGTCCCTCAATCGTGTTGCGCCCCGCGTTGCCGAACTGTCCCGCCGCCGGAATGGCAAACGCAGCGGTGTTGAACCACACCGCCACCGACGGATCGGGTAGCGAAATCGGCTGGCCGGTGACATTGGCGCGCAGCGTGCCGTTGACCCCGCTGGCGACGTCGCTGAAGCTGCCCAGCACGCGCGCGGTGAACGGCTGGCCGGTGGCGAAGCTCAGATTGCCGCTCCACTGCCAGTCGCCGAAGATGCGCGACGCCAGCGTGGTGGTCGAAAGCCAGCGTTTGTTCGTGCCCAACGGAAACTCGTAAACGTAATCCGCGGTCAGCCGATGCCGCTGATCGAAGCTGGAGAGCCCGCGCTCGGCGGCGAGATCGAGATCGTTCTGCGCCACCACCGCCGCCCCACCGCCGATCGACGACGCGTTATCGATGGACCTGGAATACGTGTAGCTGCCGCCGACCGACAGGCCGCTCGACATCCGCTTGCGCAGGCGCACCGTCCCGCCATGCATGATGGAATCCGCGTCCGCAGTCTCCCACAGGAACGGCTGCACGCCCGGGATGCGCAGCCCGCCCCCCGGCATGCGGTTGGGCGCCCGCAGCATGTCGAGGTGCGTGCCCTTGCTGCCGTTGTAGTCCAGGTTCAAAACCAGGGTGCGCGTCAGTTCGCGCTGGACGTCGAGGTTCCAGATCTGCACGTACCCCAAGCGGTAGTTGCGTTCCACGCCGTAGTTGTTGGTGGTGGCATTTGGCGGCACGCCGCTAAACGCGTTTTGCAGCAGCAGCGGGCTCGCGACGGTGCCGATGTTGGTCTGCGTGACATCGAACGGCGGCTGAAACGACAGGTTCTGCACGATGGACGTGTACTGCGTGGTGTTGTAGTTGATGCCGTAACCCGCGCGCACTACCGTCTTCGTCATCGGCTTCCAGGCGATGCCGATGCGCGGCGCAAAATTGTTGCGATCGGGATTGACCAGCGTCGCCGGAAACGCGCCGCTGTACGGCCCCACCGTGGCGCACGTGCCGACCGCGGCTGCGCACACCGGCGCGGCCGCTACAAATCCGGGCGCCACGTCCAGGTTGGCGAGTCGATGATTCTGTTCGGTGAATGGCGACACATATTCGTATCGCAAGCCGACATTAATCGTCAGGTCGCCGCGCACGCGCCAGTCGTCCTGGAGGAAGAGATCCCAGGAATTGGCCGCGAAATGGTAGTCGTTGACGCCGTACTGCACCGACGCCTGTTGCGGCAGGCCCAGCAGGAAGTCGGCAAAATCGAAGCCCGTGCCCGGCGCCGCAACGCCGTTGAGGTATTGCGCGGTGTACAGGCCGGTGAAGATGAAACTGCCGCGCGCGTTCTTGTCGGTTCGCGGGTTCTGGTAAATGCGCCGGAAATCGCCGCCCCAGCGCACGTTGTGCTTGCCGTGGCGCCAGATCACCGTATCGGAGAGCGACCAGGTGCTGTCGCGGCGCGCCAGCGGGGTGATGTCGTTCATGCCGGCGAAATTGGTGAACGAAAGCCCCGGCAAGCCCCAGTCGAACGGGTTCTGCGACACGCCGGTAATTCCCGCCAAGGCCGCGATGTTCTCCACCCCGGCGTAAAGGTTATTGGTGGAGAAATTGCGGCGGTTGAAATCGAAACGCAGGATGTTGGTCAGGCGGCCTTTGCCGTAAATCCAGCCCACCGGCACGTCGAGTGCGCTCGACTTGGAACGTCCGCCGATCGTCGGCAGCGGATTGTTCTGCACCGCGTCGGAACGCTGCCAGTGGATTCCGAAGTTCAGGTTGTTGCGCGGCCCGCGTGCTCCGCGCCCGCCGCCCATCGGAAATCCCATACCGGATGAGGGGCCGAAATTGTGGATCAGGCGCAGGTTCACATTGTCGTTGCTGTTCGCGGTGGAGGTGACGTAATGGAAATTCTGGAAAGTGCCCGGCTCGTTGGGCAACGGAATGAATTTGAGCAGCGCCTGCGCGGCGGAATTGATGGCGTTCACTTGATTGTTGGCCAACGGCAAGTGCGTCACCGGGTCGAAAATCTGCACCGGGGCGCCGCTGCGCGTGGTCGCGCCCGAAAAATCACCCGCGCGCTCCGCCGGCGTGGGCACGGTGGAGAAGACGTCGTAAGGATTGTCCGAGCGGTTGCCAAAATAATTGAGGAAGAAAAATGTCTTGGTCCCGCCGTCGTAGATGTGCGGAATTTTCAGCGGCCCGCCCAGAGTGCCGCCGAATCGCTGCTGCAGGTAATCCGGCTTGACCGTGGGCTCACCGTTCAGCGAGTAGGGCTTGGCGTCGAACACCCCGTCGCTGGCGGAGTAGAACAGCGCGCCGTGTGGCTTGTTGAAGTTGAATCCGCGCCGCCCACCCAGGCGGATGATTTGCCCGCCGCCGGGACCGCCGAATCCGCCCGGACCTCCGCCCGGGCCGCCCATGCCGGGAGCCCCGCCCGGTCCGCCCATCGGGATCGGACCGCCTTCGCCGCGGGCGGCGCGCTCGCGCATTTCCTGGATGCGTTCGCGCAACTGCTCGTCGTTGCCGCCGAACATCATCTCGTTGGTCTGGGCCGCATTGTTGGAGGACGCAATCGCCACCGACTCCGTGGCCGCTTCCGGATTCAGCGCCTGCGACGGCATCCCGCTCAGGTCGGTGGCATTGCCGATGCCCTCGCCGCCCGCCTGCTCCATGGAGGCCGGATCCGCTGCCAACGACAGATTCTGGAACCCGCGTGCAGCCAACCCGGCGACCTGCTGCTGCGTTTGGCGCTCCTGCCGCTGCTCTTCGGCCTGCGCGCGCGACTGCAACATCATTTCCAGGTCGGCGCGCGGATGACAGTT
>JAIQFM010000126.1 GCA_020073285.1 Terriglobia bacterium
CAGCGGGACGAGCCGGTTGAGGATTTCGGCCACGCCGCCGCCCACGGCGGTGGAGTTCACCATCTTCACCGTCTTGCCGCGTAGCTGGCGGGCAAGGAAATGGAGCTCGTCGAGCTCGGGACGCCCGATGATAGGCTCGTAATCGTCCAGCCGCGGCGGCGGTGGCGGCGGCGGCGGCGTTTCCGAAATCCGCGCACGCTTGCGGCGCTCTCCGGGCTCCATCGCGGGCGGCGCTGCCGGTGCGGTCACAGGCGGACCGTCATTCCCCGGACCCCGGTTCTCAGCGGCCCGGCCCGGCAGGTTCGCTTCCTGCGTGTTCTTCCCGTCGTCCATGGATTCCGTCGCTCCTCAGTGCGCCGATCTTCCCGCCGATTGCGCGGCGCGTTCCAGGATGCGCAGGATCAGCTCGCGAATGTCGTGCAGCGTCAAGGTATAGATGTCAATCCGGTTCAGCCGCTGGCCGACGCTTCCCAGATCCATCTCTTCTTCCAGCCACAGCGAGAAATCGTTGGAATTGAGCTTCAAGCGCAGCCGCGCCTCGATGAAATGATAGTGAATGCTGTGAATGCTGACTTTTCTTAACGAGTCGATGAATTCCCGCAGGTTGCGCGCCACGAACGGCGTCGGGATCACCACCGTGTCGGAGGCGCAGAAGTAGAATTCCTCCAGGGCGGCCCGCTCGCGCGCGCGCGGATTGCGCTTGAGATACTCCTCGACTATGGCAACCAGCCGGCCGCGCAGGTCGGGGATGCTGGTGAACTCGCGCACGTCAATCGCAGCCAGCCGCTCCGCCAGTCCCACTTCGTTGCAGGCGGCGAAGGCCCAGTGCGCGAAGTCGTTGGAAAAGCCTTCCCGAATGAAGTGGTGCTCCTGCAGCGTCTGGAAGGTGTGCTGGAAGATGGAGTCGTTGGGACAGGTGCGCAGCGCTTCCAACAGCTCCGACAGATTCGTGGCGCGCTCCCGCCCAATGCGCAGCAAGTGCGCGGCGGAGCTGAAATAGAAGGGCGCACGCGCCCAACGCTCAACCATGGACGGGGCCAGTACCGTCGCCATCGGGACTCCTCCTTAGCCGGGATCTTCCGCGCGGACGCACGGAATGCCTTTGAAAGCACTAGGATGCGCGCTCGGCGGCGCCTTGTTGTTTTGGCCATGGGGTTGATTTTTGTAGCCAGCGGAGCCGCTTTGCGTTAAACAAAATCTCGGCGCGGCGTCGCCCTTTGCCGGCAAGCTACGCTTGCGCTGGAAATGCCGCGCCCGGTCAGAAGACGCCGAGCCCAAACCGGTTGGAAGCCGCACCATGCCTCAGCACGTCGACACGTTCCTGCTCGAACTGTTCGCCATTTTTGTGTGGGCGAAAGTCTTCGGCGAGCTTTTCGAACAACTATATGTGCCCGCCGTGCTCGGAGAAATCCTCGCCGGCGTCATCCTCGGACCGCACGCTACCGGGCTGGTGGCGCCCTCCGACACGGTTGGCTCCATCGCCGAAATCGGCGCCATCTTCCTGCTCTTCACCGTCGGCCTGGAAACCCGCCCCCAGGACCTGCTGCGGGTGGGCCGCCAATCTTTGCGCGTCGCGGCGGCCGGCGTGGCGGTGCCGTTCCTGCTCGGCTTTACCTACCTTCACCTGAAGGGCGAACCGGTGCACGAATCGGTGTTCGTGGCCGCCGCCATGGTGGCCACCAGCGTCGGCATCACCGCGCGCGTGCTCAGCGACATTCATGCCCTGAACACGCGCGAGGCGCGCATCATCCTGGGAGCGGCGGTGTTCGACGACATCCTCGGCATGATCGTGCTGGCCGTCGTCGCCGGCCTGGCCACCGGCGGCAGCATCCGCTGGATCCACATGCTCGTGCTGGTGGTGGAAGCTCTCGCCTTCGCCATTTTCATGATTTTCATCGGGCCTCGCCTGGTAGGTCGCATGCGCACCCCGCTGCAGCGCATGTCCACCCACGACGCGCCGCTGATTCTTGCCCTCGCCATCTGCCTTGGACTCTCGGTGGCTGCGACCAGGATTGGCATGGCGGCCATCATCGGCGCCTTCTTCGCCGGCCTGATGTTCGCCGACTACTCCCCGGAGTGGAATCTTCAGCCGCGCGTGCACGCCATCAACGAATTCCTCGCTCCGTTCTTCTTCTTCGTCATGGGCACGCGCCTCGACATCCATCTCTTCACCGGTCCGGTGTGGGCCACCGCGGTCATCGTTTCGTTGCTGGCGATCGTCTCCAAGGTTCTGGGCTGCGGGCTGCCCATGCTTGGCGAAGGCTTGTCCGCCGCGGCCAAGGTCGGCGTCGGCATGATGCCCCGCGGCGAAGTCGCGCTCATCGTCGCGCTCATCGGCTTGCAGATGAACGCCATTTCGCCGCAGGCTTACGCGGTCGTCATCTTCATGGGTGGCGTGACTACGCTGTTGGCGCCACCGCTGCTGCGCTACCTGTTCCGCAACCTCGAACCGGAAACCCGCCCACCGGATCGACTGGAGGCAGAAATGCGAAAGAGCCGGCTGGGGTAGTTCGGTTGTCGGTTTTCGGTTATCGGCCCTCAATCTCGCTGTACCTTGGAATTCAGATCACCGACAACCGCAAACCGAGAACCGACGACCCTCTTGCTATAATCCCCGCTTCCAGGAGCGATGATGGCTGAGACAAGCGCCGGCTACCGCGGTATCCGGCTCGACGGACGTGTGGCGCTGGTGACTGGCGCGTCACAGGGCATCGGACGCGCGTGCGCCATCGCCCTGGCTGAAGCGGGCGCTGCCGTCGCCCTAGCGGCCCGCAACCAGCAGAAGCTGGCGGAAACCGCCGACCACATCCGTGCCGCCGGCGGGCGGGCGGAAACTTTCAAGATCGACGTAGCCAGCGAAGACGAAATCAAAGCCGGCATCAAGGCGGCCATCGCCAAGCTCGGCAAGCTCGACATTCTGGTGAACAACGCCGGCATCGCCCGCGACCACCTCGCCATGCGCATGAAGCGCGCCGACTGGGACGACGTCATCTCCACCAACCTCACTGGCGCTTACCTGTGCAGCCAGCAGGCGCTCGGCTCCATGCTCCGCCAGCGCTGGGGCAGGATCATCAACATCACCAGCATCTTCGGCCAGATGGGCCAGGCGGGACAGGCCAATTACGCGGCTTCCAAGGCGGGCATGATCGGCCTGACCATGGCGCTGGCGCGCGAACTTGCCTCGCGCAACATCACCGTGAACGCGGTCGCGCCCGGTTACGTCGAAACCGCCATGACCGACGTGCTCGCGCCGGAGCAGAAGGACAACGTGCTCGGGATGATCCCGCTGGGCCGAGCCGGCGCCCCGCGGGACGTCGCCAACGCCGTTCGCTTTCTCGCTTCCGACGAGGCGTCCTACATTACCGGCCACGTGCTCAGCGTCAATGGCGGCATGTTGATGGGCTAGGATGCAGCCCCTTCACCAGCCCACTGGCCACCGATTCCTCGTGTCTCCGAGGTTAAGACACCTTTCGTTACCATAACGGGAAACGGCGTCCTGATTGGCTCTGCGCATGATCCACCCAAGATTGACAAAAATTGTGCTTGCGCGGCCTTTCTACTCTGGTTACTATGCAAACCACCCCCAAATAGCCCTGAGACCATTTAAAGCCAATTAAAGCCAACATGAATATCGGCGAAACTATCCGCAACTTCCGTCTACAAAAGGGGATGTCCCAAGGCGACATCGAAAAGCGCACGGGGTTATTGCGCTGCTACCTGTCACGCGTGGAGAACGGCCATACCATCCCTTCCCTGGATACCCTGGCCAAGATTGCCGGCGCCATGGAAATTCCGCTGGCCCAGTTCTTCGTCGGCGAGCAGCACAACAACGGCGCCCGCAACTTGCCGCAGTTGAGCGAGGACGAGATCCGCTTTCTGACCCAGATCCGGCGCTATTCCTCCAGCCTCAGCGATAGCGACCGCAAGCTGGTGCTCGCCATGGTCAAGAAAATGGCCGCCGGGCCGGGGAAATAGTTGCGAGTTGCGAGGAATTCGATCTGGATTCTTGACCGGGACGCTACGGCGCCCGGTTGATATTTGTTTTAGCTGATAGCTAATACGGCGAGAACGTCAGCGTCTTATCTTTCTTCTCCACCCAGAGCCGGGCCGGCTCCTTGCGCTCATTGATCGTGACCACCACCACCACGCCGCTGCCGTTCCTGGGGCTGCCGGAGCCGTCGATGTGGAAGCTCTTGATGCTCCCCCACTCCCCGCCCTGTCCCCAGTCGTTGGAAAAATCGCGGAACGAATAGTTGGGATTCTGCGGGTGCTGTTTCCAGTTGGGGTCGTGCAGCCAGATGCCGTACGCCTTTTCGAAATCCTTGTTCACCACCGAGGTGAAGAAGCGGTCCACTACGCGCTCCTCCGGCCAGTTGCGATTCAGGTAGGCAAGAACTCCGACCATGATCGCCGCCGCCGCCACCGCCGCGACGACGGTTTTCATGCGGCGTTCCCGCCGCGGATCGTATTGGGGAGCGGTGAAGATCGAGCTCGGCACGAATGCATTGTAGCAATTGGGCCAGTCTTCCAAATGCCGTCGTCGTTGTGATTAGAGCAGTCTAGGCCGCGTAGCGGCGGCAGAAGGTAGCCCCGGGGCGGTGAGTGTGTGCGTGAGAACTCAATTTCATGGACAGCAGTGGTGAAAATGGACCGAAAATCCAGCCGCGGAGCGCGGCGGAATTCATAGGCGCAGCATGGGTACATGTTGCTCACGATTACCAACCCATTTGGCGCATCCGCTCCAGAATGAGCTCGCTGTAGTTATTCATGCGTTCGGGACGTCGCTTCAGGGGAGCCGGCAGAATCGCGGCAAGCCGTGCCGCCTGTTGCCGGCCAAGATTCCGGGCCGCGGTTCCATCGTAGTAATGACACGCCGACTCTGCACCATAAATACCGGGGCCCCATTCGACCACGTTGAGGTAGATCTCCAGCATGCGCCGCTTGCCGAGGACGAATTCGGCCACCGGTACCAGTGTGAACTCCGCGCCCTTGCGAAGGAAAGAGCGGCTCGTTCCGAAGAATAGGTTTTTTACGAGTTGCTGCGTAATGGTGGAAGCTCCGCGAGTGCGACCGCCTTGCAAATCCTCTTCGGCAGCGATTTGGATCTGGTGCCAATCGAACCCATGATGCTGGTAGAAGCGCGCATCCTCCGCGGCGATTACAGAGTGCTGGAGATCGGGCGAGATTTGGCCGAGCGGAATGAATTTGTAGCGTTCGCGATACGGCGTGTGGTGAATCCAGGCCTGCAAGCGGCGCTGGATGTGCACCGCGGTTGTCGGTGGGTCGATCCACCGGGCGGCCGCAAGCATCAGCGCGGCAAGCACCCAAATGAGCGCCACGCCGATGACAAGCCATCGAACCAAGGATCGGAGGAAACCCTTCCGAAGCGGGGTCTTGGGGGGTGTGTTTGGCCTTGGAGCCACATTTCAGAATAACAGCCTAGGTTGGGTTGCCGCTTATGGCTGATCTTGTGCGCGCGAACACGGAGTGCTGCGTTCTACTCAGGCCACTCGGGACAACTCCCTAGGTCCTGAATCACATGGAACCCCGCTCCAAAGATAAAACGGGATGAGTACCGAGATGTCGGCATAGCGCCACAATTCCAGGATCGGATAGACGGAAATGCATGGCTCCATAGGCGTTTGTCGGTACTGATCCGACGGATGAGCCGATAACTTCCGGTTTGCCCGTGACTCGCTAGTTGAAGGGGTCGCGGGTGTAATGGCAATCTTACGGCAACAAACCACGAGTAGCCCCTTCCAGGATGCCATCGTCAAATCTTGCTTGGCCTCGACGAACTTCAGAGGGCTTTTTCAGGTCGTTATTGCCGGTCGTGAAGCGCGATAAAGCTGCCAGGCAAACGCTCCCAAACCTAGGCAAACCACACCCAAGCGGACCAGCCCGCCAAGATACGGGATGAACCCGACGATGGTGAGGATCAGCAGGCCCACCAGTAGTCCCAACAGCCAATCGCTCTTAGTCGCCCCAGCTGGCTTCAAAAGTATCTGCCCCAGGAATGCTCCAACCCAAACCTTTGCCAGGTAGATCGCAGCCAGATACATCGCGAGCAACATTAGCGAAACCGGAATGCCAACCAGCGTGATGGCTGTCACGACTATAGCCACGGGCACGCCCGCCAGAACCCCAACTCCAAGCCCGAGGCTGCGCCAGCCTGAGCCCACCGCGTGCGTGCTGGCCTGGAAGAAGCCGGGAAACAGAACCAGGCCCAACCATCCCACCAGCATGGCGGCAGCCAGCCAGACAGCTTGGTAAAAGTAGAATCTGGGGCGCGCGAAACGGTTCTGCCTCACGCGCATCTGGATGTCACGTGTGCCCACAATCTTCGCGCCGTCGGCGATGTGTACGTTTTTCAGCTCGTGCACGCGAGCGCTCAGGCTACCACCGATTCGGGCCGTGTTAGTCAGGGTAAGACGATCTCCAGTCATGGTCAGTTCGCGGCCGATGCTGCCGCTCACATCGGCATTGCCAGTGAACATGGTCACACTGCGATTCACCTCGCCCTCGAGGCTTACGTCGCCGGCGGCAACCACCATACCGTCTCCCACGCGACCCCGGTCATTCATACGCAAGGATTGCACCAACGCGTAGATGCTGTGGCCCAACTGACCGTCCAGGTCAAGCGAACTCGAAAAGTTGTAGATGTTGCCTCCCACGGTTCCGCTCACCACGGTTCTCTTGGCAAAACTCACCAGGTCGCCCTTGACGGTGCCACGCACTTCCACAGACCCGCCAAAAGCCAGCAAGTCCCCATTGACGACGCCTTCCACGCGCACAATGTTGCCGGAGGCCAAAAGGGTGTCGTCTAGAGTCTCGTTCGCCGCTACGGTGACTAACGCACTGTGACGCCGGTCCAGGGCAAAGCCAGGCAACGACAATGCTAGCAGCACGATCAGGAGGCGCAGGCCAGGTTGGTGTAGTCGCCGTCGGCGTCCCAGCAGCAGTGCGCTGCCGCCCAACAGCAACAGCAAAAAGAGCTCCCCGACGACAGCAGCATAATCACGCAGCATGGCAGTACCTCCGTCTACAAAGTAATAAGAAAGGTTGAAGATCAGGTTCGTGCGGCCGCTTAAGCTGAAAGGATTCAACCACTGCAGCGCTTCCGGAATGCTCAGCTCATTGGTCCAAACCGCAACGATCGAACCTAGCGCCAGCACCGCGGCCACGAACACTACGTCACCCCACGCCATGGACCACTGCGAACGGGAGAAGCCCGCCGGGCTGGCTGCTTCTTCCGGAAGCTCTTGCAGACTTTCGCTCAGAACGCGGTTCTCAGCACGTAATGCGTCCAACAGTTGCCGGCAGCGCCGGCACGTGGCCAGGTGGTCTCGCAGGCGCCGCGCCTCCTCCACCGCCAGTTCACCCTCCACGAAGAGAGAGACGATTTGTTCCGAATAACATCCCATGATCACTTGCTCCCGTGGCCCAGTTTCCGGCGCAGCTCCTGCTTGGCACGAAATATCAACGCCGCCACGTAGTTCCTCTGCAGGCCCAACTGCTGTGCGATTTCGTCATAGCTCAATTCGCCGTAATAGCGCAGGACCAGCGGCACGCGATAGTTCTCCGGCAGACGTGCAATGGCATCCCGCACCTGCGCCCTCTCTTCCGTGCTGAGGACTGCACCCAGCGGCGACGGCTCCGAGCTGGCTGCCTCGATGACCGCGACTCCTTCTTCAACTTCCACAATCACCTGCCGTCCACGCTTCCGGTGCCGCAAAGCGTCAATGCATTGGTTGCAAGCTACCCGCAGCAGCCACCTGGGGAAGGGTATTGATCCGTCGTAGCTCTCGATTGAGCGCTGCAGCTTGAGGAAGACTTCGCTAGTGGCATCTTCTGCGCTCTCCCGTGAGTCCAGCATGTAACGGCACAAGCCGAATACGCGCCGGACATGGAGGCGATAGATCTCCCCCAGCGCCTCGGCATCGTGGCCTTGTGCGCGCTCTATTACGCTCTCCAGATCCGGCCCCTCCATTTGCGTGGCTTTGCCCTCGCGGGGCTGCGATCCTTTCGCATTGTTTCTCTTGGCGTCCATAAAGCAGTACGCTGCAGATCGAACAAAATTACACAGATTTTAGGGATGAGGGAACGCAAGGCTGGACGACTCACTGTGGTTCTTGACTGAGGTCTTGTGCGCTCCGATGCAGACTAGTCACGGATGAGCTGAGTCCCCGGTGGTCGGCTATCCGGAAGTAATCTGACCCCCGTTCCCGAGAGCGGGATTAGTCCTGAGAAGCGTGCAACTGGCGTTTGCCAGACAGGGTGCAAAGGAACAGAGGGAGTCGGCTTGTGGGACGTGATGATGGGTAACTGGATTTTCGATCACTCCTGAGCCGCGCGGGCCAACCGGAAGAAATCCGCGGAAGGGTAACCGGTCTATCCGAACGGTCGGCAGACGGGTAGCTGTTCAATCACCAGCGCCTCCCCGTCCCAATTTGGAACCATCCCAATAAATTCTTCTCCCTTGTCACAGACAAGACCCTCGCCAACCGGCTACTCTGATTGAGTGCCATTGCGCAAGTGAGTTGTGGTGTGTCTATCGATTTGCCCAATAACGTTTACTTTTGTGACAACAAAAATCCCCCCCCTACCGCCTACCAAAGTTACCTTCGCAGTACACACTCCAATTTCACGGTTACCGCGGGTTACCCGTCGATATACCGTGCGCAAGTTGTTGAGTCTGCGTTGAGGTAGGGGGAGGGGGGTCTGCAACAGCAAGCTGCAGGAGTTATTGCCAAGTCGGTTAACGCAGTTACAGTGTCCGCTTGAACAATGGCGTCGCAATCGAAATCATGATTGCCGCAATCACCGTAAGGAACAGCAGATCGTGCCAGATCGCCGTAATTCCCGCCTCCTTCAGCAGCAGCGCCTTGAAGGCATGAACCGCGTAGGAAAATGGGTCGGCGATGGCGACCGCCTGCAGCCACTTGGGAAACGCGTTGATCGGATAAATCGCGCCGCTGGGGAAAAACAGCAGCGTGTTCAGCACTCCGAAGGTCGCCCGCGGCACCAGCGGATCCTCCACCCGCACCATGAACAGGAACATCATGGTATTGAACGCCAGCGAGGTCACCAGGATGGTCAGCCCCAGCAGGATCGCCTGCTGGACATGAAACGTCGCGGTCACGCCGGAGATCAGCGATCCCACCACCGTGATCACCACGCCCGAGGCAATCGCCTT
The DNA here is from genome assembly GCA_020073285.1 of Terriglobia bacterium. Classification (GTDB taxonomy): domain Bacteria; phylum Acidobacteriota; class Terriglobia; order Terriglobales; family Acidobacteriaceae; genus JAIQGF01. The sequence continues at coordinate 9,197 of JAIQFM010000126.1, forward strand.
GATCGCCCCCGCCGTGTTCAGCCCCAGGATCAGCTCCAGCTTGGTGATCGGCGTCACCAGGTAGCCCTCGTGCACCCCGCGCGCCTTGTCGTCGATGTACAACATGCCGCCGCCGATCATCACCGAGACGAACATCGCCAGCGTGATCGAGCCCGGCAGCAGGTATTTCATGTACTCGATGTAGGGATACAGCTCCACCACCTGCAGCGCCACATTCTGCACCACTCGGGGCTGGACATCGGGCGTGTTCAGCGCCTCCGTCAACTCCGCCAGTTTCTGCTCCAGCGTCGAACTCATGAAATTGTCGCTGTTGTCCACCACCAGCGCGATGCGCGGCTGCTCCTTCTCGTACACCCGCCGCGAATACTGCGGCGGGATGATGAGCGCGCCATCGATCTTGCCGTTCTTCACGTCCGCGGTCGCCCGTTTGTCGTCGTCGTAGTACACCGGCACGAAGGTGCGGACGTTGGCGGCCACGGAATTAAACGCTTCCTTGATTTTCAACGCCTGCGCGCCTCCGTCCTGGTCCACCACTCCCAGGCGCGCGTCGCGGATCTTGCCCCCGAACGCGTTGCCCAGAACGATGAGCTGAATCAGCGGAAACACCAGCGACACCAGCATCAGCGCCGGGGAGCGCAGGAACTTGCGCAGCTCGCGTTCCACGATCGCCCACATGCGGTTCATGCCCGCTCTCCCGGCCGCGCCGGCATGACGAACGCGTAGGCCTTCACCTGCTCGTCGCGCAACTGCCGGCCGGTGTAATGCACGAAGACGTCATCCAGCGTGGTGCTCTGCACGGCCAGCGACTTGATCTCGATCCCGGCCGACAGCGCGCATTCCACCAGCGCGGTGACCGTGGCCGTGCCCGCCGAAAGGATGCGGTACATGCCCGCGCCCTCCGACTGCACCGAGTTCACCTTGGGCAGCGCCTGCAGCATGCGTTCCCAGTCCGGCGGCGCGTGTGCGAATTGCGCTTCGATCACGTTCTCGGCCGGCACGCTCGCTTTCAGTTTCAGCGGCGTGTCCAGCGCCACCAGCTTTCCGTGATCGACGATCGCGATGCGGTCGCACAAGCGGTCCGCTTCGTCCATGTAGTGGGTGGTAATCAGCATGGTGAGGCGTCGTTCTTCCTTGATCTTGGTCAGCATCTCCCACACCGCCACCCGCGACACCGGATCCAGCCCCGTGGTCGGCTCGTCGAGAAAGAAGATTTTGGGGCTGTGGACCAGCCCGCGCGCGACTTCCAGCCGCCGTCGCATGCCGCCCGACAGCGTCTTGGTCTGCGCCGTCCGCCACTTGGTCAACTCCACGTCGGCAAGCAGCTTGGCGATCGCGCGCTCGCGCTGCTCGCGCGGCACACCGTACAGCTTGGCGTAAATGCTCAGGTTCTCCTCCACCGTCAAATCCAGGTCGCTGGTCATCGCCTGCGGGATCACCCCGATCGAGCCCCGCGCCGCGTTCGGTTCTTTGCTCACGTCGTGCCCCGCGATGAACGCCTTCCCGCCGGTGATCTCGATCAGCGTGGTCATCATGCGGATCAGCGTGGACTTGCCCGCGCCGTTCGGTCCCAGCAGCCCGAAGATTTCTCCCTCGGCGACCGAAAACGACACGTCGTCCACCGCCGTGAAGTCGCCGTATTTCTTGCTGATGTGCTCCACCGCGATCGCCGGCGGCGCCCCCGGCGCGGCATTCGTTCCACCGTTCGGCTTGGCGTTGCCGATCATTTCCCCTGGCCGGCGGCTGAGCTTGGCGCCGTCACATTCAATTTCGACGCCGGCACCAGCACCTCGGCGGTCATCCCCGTCGCGTACTTCATCCCCTGGTTGTCAATCCGCAGCTTCAACGCCACCGTCTTGATGTCGCGCTTGTTCCGGCTCACGTCGCGCTGCGTCGCGAAATCCCCTTCGGTGTTCTTGAAAATCACCTTCCCCGGAATCAGCGTTCCGCCCGGCATGCGCACCTCGAGCGTATCGCCGAGCGCGATTTTGTCGGCGTAAGTCTCCGGCACCGCCGCCCGCACCCAGGTGTCGTTCAGGTCCACGATCGTGACAATCGGCACCCCCGGGTTCACCACCTCGCCCTGCCGCGCCGCCCGCAGCGAAACCACGCCCGTGATCGGCGCCACGATCCGCGTGTACCCCAGCCGCGTCTCCGCCTCGGCGAGTTGTGCCTGCGCGTTCAGCACTTGTGCGCGGGTTGACGCCACCGTGCTTTCGGCGGCACGGGTGTTGTGCAGGCGCGCCTCGGTCGAAGCCAGGTCGGCTTCGGCGGCCCGCACCTGGTCGCGCAGCGACTGCACGTTGGCCTTGGCGGACTTCAGCGTGGCCACGGCGCGGTCGCGGTCCTGCTTGGAAGCGACGCCCTGGTCGGCGAGCGCCACGGTGCGCTCGGTATCCGCCGACACTTGTTCCAGGTTGGCCTCGGCCATCGTCAACTGGCTCTTCACGGATTGCAGGCGGGCGCGCGAGTTCAGGACGTCGCTGGAAGTCGCGCCGCGGGTCATCATCTCCGTCGCGTGCGTGCCCGTCACCTGCGAACGCAAGCTGGCAATCGTCTCCGCGGCGGCGCGCTTCTGCGCTTCCAGTTCGGCGGAATCGAGCACCGCCACCAGGTCGCCCTCTTTCACTGGCGTACCTTCGTCGACCGTCAGCTTCTCGATCCGGCCCTGGATTTTCGAGCTCACAATGACCTGGTTCGCGTCCACCGTCCCGATCAGCACCAGGGCTTGGTTGCGGTTCGCGGTCAGGAAGTAGTAGCCGATCGCCGCCGCCAGTATGATCAGCAGAAGAATGCCAAAGCGCCGGCCTTTCATCGGCCTCCCTCCCGTTCATTCCGTGTGAATATCGCGGCGGAGATGAAGTCCAGCACCGCCGCCCGCTTCCTCGCCACCTCCTCCGGCGCCAGCGGATCAATGCCGGGCATCAGCAGGCGCATCATCGGAATCGAGCTGAAATAAAAGATGTTGAGCGCGATCAGCGACGGTACTACGTCCGCCGCATTCAGCTCACGAATTTCCCCGCGCGCGATCCCCTCCAGCATCACCTGGCGGAGGCACGCAAACGTCGGCCGCAGGTAGCGCTCGACAATCCGCTTGATATGCGGCGAACCCTTGCGCCCGCCGCGCATCATCTCCCGCTGCACCATGCGCGGGTAGGCTGGATGTCCGGCGATGAAATCGAAGTGCGCGCCCACGAACTCGCGGATTTTCTCCCGCGGCGGCAACTCGCGCGCCAGTACCTCTGAAACCCGTTCGGTCAGCCCCTCAAATACCGCGTCCAGCGCCGCGCCGTACAGCGTCTCTTTGTCCTTGAAGTAGTAATAGAGCAGCGCCTTGTTGACCTTGGCGGCGC
>JAIQFM010000127.1 GCA_020073285.1 Terriglobia bacterium
GCCTATCCGCTGACGTTTTATCCCGACGTGACCGATGCGGCGTCGGCGAGCGCGATCAAGCTGCAGGCGGGCGATCGCGCCTCGGCCGACATCATGCTGCGCGCGGTTCCAGCCCTGCATGTCCGTATCGACAACGCGGCGGGACAACAAAAGGGAGAGGAGCAGCGGCAATTCGTCAATGCAACGCTGGTGCAAACCATGTTCGACGGCATCGAGGTTCCGATGCAGACCATGACTCGGCCGATGGGCGGAAACGTGAGCATGATCTCTGGCGTTTCGCCTGGACATTACCTGTTGCGAGTCACGCCGAATGCCCGCAGGTTCCCGCGCATGGCACAGCCAGTGAGCGAAGAACAGGAACAGCCTGCGCAGGAGCAGCTTGCGCGCGTGCGCGAAGTGGACCTGGTGTCGGATACGGAACTGGACGCGAGCGAGATGGCGCCAACGACGATGGTCAGCGGCACGGCGAGGCTGGCGAATGGGCGGGCTCCGTCGAAAACGCCAGCGATCGAATTGCGGCGAGGCGCGATGCGACGGACATTTAGCGCGCGCGTCAACACGAATGGTGAGTTCGCGTTTCCGCAGGGATTCGCCGCGGGAAGCTATGAAGTCATGATGAGCAGCGGCGATGACCTGTTCATCCGCAGCGTGACGGCAACAGGCGCAAAGATGGCTGGGCGCACGTTGCACATCGGCGGCTCGGAGGCAGTGAAGCTGAACATCTCCGTGAGCGCGGGAGCGGGAAAGATCGAAGGGGTTGCGCTGCGCGACGGAAAGCCACAGCCGGGAGCGATGATCCTGCTGGTGCCGCAAGACCCAGAGAACAATCTGCCGCTGTTTCGGCGCGATCAGAGCGATAGCGATGGATCGTTCACATTGCCAACCGTTCTGGCAGGACGATACACGTTGCTGGCGCTGGAAAAGGGATGGGAATTGCAGTGGGGCGATCCTGCGGTGCTGAAGCCGTTCTTGGCGAATGGTGAAACGCTGGTAGTGGAGGCAAAGGGCAAATACGACGTGCGCGTGACGGTGCAGTAAGAAAAAAATGAAGGTCGGAATTAAGAAGTAAGAACCAAACTTCTGACTTCCGACTTCAGTAGTTCTTGTACGGGTTCTGGGGCTCGGGCTGGTCCGGCTCGGTGATAGTTTTCCAGTTCTCCATCTGGTCTCGAGTGGCGCGCTCGGGCTGGTCGGGAGGATGGCCGCGGCGCACGGTGACGGTGGCGCCGCCCCGGCAGGTGATGGCGCCGGGGATGTTGGGGTCCAGGTTGGAGAGCTGAACGCTGCCGGAGATGCAGATGAACTTGGTGACGTTGGGATCGGTGGCGTCAACGCCGAAATCGGTGCCGACGACACCGGCGACGGCGGTGGGAGTACGGAGTTCGAACTTGCCTCCGGCGCGGGTGATCCTGGCGACCTGCGCGCGCAGTTTTCCCAAATTGAGTTCGAGCGAGGTCTGGTGGGAGGTGGAGTCGTGGCGCACGATGCGGAGTTGCGACTTCACGCCAATGGAAAGCACCGACTGGTCGAGGAGCTTGATGCGGAGGCGGCCCTGGTCGTCGGTGCGGAGAAGGTCGTTGAGTTGGACGTCGGCGCCGCGGGTGGCGTCCATGACGGCGCCGGCGCGCTCGATGCGGGCGGCGGGCAGCAGGGCGGAAACGCTGCCGGCGCGGCTATCGGCAAAGCAGGGAATGGTCAGCAGCAGTGCGAGCAAGAGGTGGCGCATACGGAGAGAGTGTAGCGGGATTGGGGAATTTTGTAATTTTGTAATCTGAGCAGCCGATGAACGGTTGACGGCATGGTCGCCGCAGGCGAAGGTAAGGTCCCTCGACTCGCGCGGCAAATAGCTCGCCGCGCTGGCTCGGGATTACATCGCTAAGACTGTAGTCGTGGGCAATCGAAATACGCGCGCAGGGGCGCATGTGTCCCATGGCTGGGAGTTGCGGCGGGCGAGGGCGCCCGCCGCAAGATGCATTTGCGGCAGAGCAGGAGCAGCCCCGGCGAGGGCGCCGGGGCCTACGGGATCAGAACAACAAAGGAAAGACCAAAGGCGCGTTTGCCACAAGGTCTTTCTTGCAGCTTAATGTCTGCCGCCGCGGTCGCCGCCGCGACCACCACGTCCGCCGCGACCGCCGCCGCCGTCATGGCCACGGCCGCCGCGGCCGCCACCACCGCCGCCGGGTCGCCGGCCGCCGCCACTGGGTCGCCGGCCGCCGCCGCCTTCAAAACGCCCGCCGCCAGGGCCGGAGGCTTCGGCGCGATTGAAGTTGGGCTCGTGCTCGTGCTCGGCCGCGGGTTCCTCGACGAAGTCGCCGCCGCCCTCGAAGGTCACCGGACCGGCGCCGGCTTCGGGGCTGGGCTCGCCGCCGCCCATCTTGGCGCGCTGCTCCTTGAGGATGGCCTTGCGCGACAGCCGGATGCGATTGCCTTCGACCGATAGCACTTTCACCAAGACCTGGTCGCCTTCTTTCAACTCATCGCGAACGTCCTTGATGCGGTGCTCGGCGACCTCGCTGATGTGAAGCAGGCCGTCGGTGCCGGGGAGGATTTCGACGAAGGCGCCGAAGTCGGCGAGACGAACCACTTTGCCGAGGTAGGTCTTGCCGATCTCGGCGGTAGCGGTGATGTCGCCGATCATCTGCAGGGCTTTGGCAGCCGATTCCTGGTCGCTGGAGGCGACGTTGACGCGTCCGCTGTCCTCGACATCGATCTTGACGCCGGTGGCCTCGATGATGCCGCGAATGACTTTGCCGCCGGGCCCGATGAGGTCGCGAATCTTGTCGGTCGGGATTTGCAGGGTGTAAAAGCGTGGGGCGAACTCGGAGACGGCGGTGCGCGGCTCCGGCAACGCCTGATTCATGTGCTCCAGGATGTGCAAGCGTCCGCGATTGGCCTGCTGCAGGGCCTCGCGCATGATCTGCGGGGTGATGCCCATGACCTTGATGTCCATCTGCAAGGCGGTAATTCCCTGCGCGGTCCCGGCGACCTTGAAATCCATGTCGCCGTAATGGTCTTCGGCGCCGGCGATGTCGGTAAGGATGGCGTAATCGTCGCCTTCCTTGACCAGACCCATGGCGACGCCCGCGACCGGGGCCTTGAGGGGAACGCCGGCGTCCATCAGCGACAACGAGGCGCCGCAGACGGTGGCCATGGAGGAGGAACCGTTGGACTCCAGGATGTCGGAGACCACGCGCATGGCGTAGGGCCAGTCGGTTTCGGCGGGGAGAACGGCCGCCATGCTGCGCTCAGCGAGGGCGCCGTGGCCGATCTCACGGCGTCCAGCGCCACGCAGAAATGCCACTTCACCGACGGAAAATGGCGGGAAGTTATAGTGCAGCATGAAGCGCTTCTTGGCTTCGCCTTCGAACAGTTCGAGGCGCTGCATGTCGTCGGAGGTACCCAGAGTGGTGGTCACCAGCGCCTGGGTTTCGCCGCGGGTGAAAATGGCGGAACCATGGGTGCGCGGCAAGACGCCGATTTCGATCCAGATGGGGCGGACCTGGTCGAAGGCGCGGGCGTCGGGACGGCGGCGCTGACCGATCACCTGCTCGCGGAAGAGGCGCTCACGCAGGATTTCGAAGTTGGTGGAGACTAGCTTGCGAGCGTCTGCGTCCTCTTCGGGGATGGCTTCCTTCAACTCGGTTTTGAGCGCTTTGACCAGGGTATGACTCTCGGCCTTGGGATGCTTGGCAGTATCAAGGGCATCGGTAAGACGAGCGCCGATTTGCTTGCGGAGGGCGGCGATGCCGGCTTCGTCCACTTGCGGAGCTTCGAAGGCGCGCTTGGGCTTGCCAGCGCGCTGCGCCAGATCGCTGATGGCAGCACAGATCTTCTTGATTTCCTTGTGCGCGAACTCGATGGCATCGACGATGGTGTCTTCCTGAACTTCACTAGCGCCAGCTTCGATCATGACGATGCCCTCGGCGCTGCCGACCACCATGAGGCGGAGCAGGCCGTCGCGCATCTCTTCGTAGGTGGGGTTGGCGATGAACTGACCGTCTTTGAGGCCGACGCGAACCGCACCGACCGGCCCGGCGAAGGGAATGTCGGAAAGGGTCAGGGCGCAGGAGGCGGCGTTGATGGCGGCGACGTCGGGATCGTTCTGGGTATCGGCCGAGAGGCAGAAGGCGATGATCTGCGTCTCGCTGCGGAAGCCCTCGGGAAACAGCGGGCGAAGAGGGCGGTCAATCTGGCGGCTGGTAAGGATTTCGCGCTCGCTAGGACGGCCTTCACGCTTGATGAAGCCGCCGGGAATGCGTCCGCCGGCGTAGGTGTATTCGCGGTAGTCCACGGTGAGGGGGAAAAAGTCGATGCCCTCGCGGGGCTCCTGGTTGGCGGTGGCGGTGCCGAGGACGACGTTGTCGGCGAACCGCACGACAACGGAACCGTGGGCCTGCTTGGCCAGCTTGCCGGTTTCAAATGAGATGGTTTTGCCGCCGGTCAATTCGACGGTGACGGACTGTAGTTCTGGCTTCATGAGAAATTCCTTCCAAGATGAGCGCACCGGAGGGACCAGGGTAGGCACGAGAGAGCCGGCCCGACGTACAGGCGAACGTACTCGCCAACGCGGTGAAGCGGTGGTGTGGGGAGCAACGCCGGGAAGACGCAAAACGACCGAGTCACAGATATTTAGTGGGCAAACGCAGCTACTTGCGGATGCCGAGTTTGGCAATCACTTCTTTGTAGCGCTCGGTGTCGTATTTTTTGAGGTAGTCGAGCAGGCGACGTCGCTTGCTCACCAGCATCAGAAGGCCGCGCCGGGATGCGTGGTCCTTTTTGTGCGTCTTGAAGTGCTCCGTCAACTGGCCAATGCGCTCACTCAACAGCGCGATCTGAACTTCGGGACTCCCCGTATCGCTGGCGTGGGTGCGGTACTGGCCGATGATGGTCTGTTTATGCTCTCGGGCTAACACTGAACTGGGTGCACTCCTGTAATTTTCGCTATCTCCTTCTACGTGCACGAGCGTACCACGCGCGGCGGAGGGCTGTAAAGCCACGTGGGAGCGATATTTAGCGCGGGCTGGCGGCACCCATCCAACCCCGCGGCGGGAGGGGAGAATCACAGGTGTGGAGCGAAGGAACAGGCACGAGGCAATGAGGAAAGACAACTAGAGCAGCATGTCTGGGTTGGAGAGATAAGAGAGGAGTGTGGGCTGTGTGGTGTCGGCATTGCGGTCATAACAATCCGGAAGAAAACCATTTTTGCGGGATGTGCGGGAGGCTGCTGGTCAAGCCGTCGGTGGAGGAGCCGGCGCAGGCAACTGGGAACCAGCCAATGCAGGCGCCGGAGGAAAAGGTCGCGCAACCGGTGGAGGTCAGGCAGGAGACGGCGGAAGCGCAGCCTGAGCCGGTTGTGGCAGGCGAGGCGGCGCCGGTCGCGGCGGAATCGGCCAAGCGCAGCGATCTATGGTGGGTGGACGAATACAAGGACGAAGGCCAGACGACGATCAGTGGGCCGTCGTTTCTGGGACTGGGCAGCGCGAAACCGGGCGAGAGCGGATACTCGTCGTATTTGCTTCAGGAAGAGGAGGAAGAGGAGCGGTCGCACAAGACGGGGTGGGTGTTGCTGCTGGTGCTACTGGTGATGGGCGGAGTGATGTACGCCAACTGGCGGCCGATCCGGGATTATGTGCTGCCCGCGGCTATCTCGCTGGTGCGCCCGAAGCCGCCGAACCATGCCGCGGACCCCGGGTCAGCGACGCCGGCCACACCAGCAGTGGCGATGCCAGCAGCGCCGACCACGACGGTGGCGACTAGCGATGCGCAAGCGCTGCCGACGAGCGCAACCGACATCGAGGATCAGAGCCAGGCGGCGGAGGCGAAGACCGGCGCTGCCAAGAAGGGGCTTCCAGAACGAGACAATGACTCTTACGCCGACAGCAAGACAGGCGACAAGCGGGCCGGCAAGCAATCTGAAAAACAGCAAGCGCCTGCCGAGGAGGACATAGCGGCGGACGAAGCCAAGCCGTCAGCAGCCAAGAGGGAGCTCACGACACCGGTAAATGAAGGCAGCGAGCTGGTGAGCAGCGGCGAAAAATATCTTTATGGGCACGGCGTGGCACGGAGCTGCGACCAGGCGGTGAGTTACTTCAAGGCGGCGGCGGCGAAGCGGAATCCGCAGGCGTTCAGCCATCTGGGAGCGCTGTACGCTACGGGTAGATGCGTGCCGACGGACCGAGCGGTGGCGTACGCGTGGTTCCAGCGGGCGTACGCGAAAGAGCCCAGCAACCGGTATTTCGAGCAGAACCTGACCATGCTGTGGCGGGAAATGACCCCAGACGAGAGGCAAAGGGCGACCGGGAGGCAGTAAGGCAGTTGTTAGTTGTCAGTTGCCAGTCGCTGGCGCTCAGGGCGCGGATGGCTCCGCGCCCTTCGTCTTGCGCGGGAAGCAGAGCGAGAGATCTACCTCTGCCCAAGGTGCGTGGCTATGGGGCACCGCTGCGATTTGCCTTTGCGGCCTCACCCTGAGTAGGTTCGCGGGGCACTTATAGCTGTGACACACTGGCCCCGGTGCGCCGTCTGATCCCCGTTTTTCCGCCAGATTCACCGAGCCTGGATTGTGGGGGGAATCACCCGCGTATGTGATTCTGCTCACTGCTTTGTTGTGCATTGAGCCAGACAATAGCCGCGGCTGAGGTGCAGTGTAGAACGCCCTTTTCCCGATAAGTTTCCTCCGCCAATGCTGGAAGGAGTTCTAATAACATGGCGCTGAAGGAAGTACTTAGACAAAAAATCGAGGAGTTCCGTCCCCGTACTACAAAGCTCATCAAGGAACACGGCCATGTCGTTATTGACGAGGTGACCATCGAACAGACCATGGGAGGCGCGCGTGACATCCGCAGCCTGGTTACCGACATCTCCTACCTGGATCCGCAGGAAGGCATCCGCTTTCGCGGCAAGACCATTCCGGAGACGTTAGCGTTCCTCCCGAAGGCAAGAAATTCAAATTATCCGACGGTGGAAGCATTCTGGTACTTCCTTCTGACGGGCGAGTCGCCGAACCAGGCCCAGCACCGTGAAGTTCTCGGCGAATGGAAGGTCCGCCAAATGGTTCCTTCCTACGTGTGGGACGTCATCCGCGCTCTGCCACGCGACAGCCACCCCATGGTGATGCTCTCCACCGGCATCCTGGCCATGCAGAAGGACTCCAAGTTTGCGCATTTTTACGGGTCGGGTAATTTCAACAAAATGGCGGCATGGGAATACGTCTACGAAGACGCTTTCGATATCGTGGCCCGTATCCCCATCATCGCCGCTTTCATTTACAACCTGAAATATCGCAGCGATTTCCAGGTAGCGATCAATCGGGACTTCGATTCGGGCGCAAATTTCGCGCACATGATCGGGCAGTGCGACGAGTACAAAGATGTCGCGCGCATGTACTTCATCCTCCACTCCGACCATGAATCGGGCAACGTTTCCGCGCATGCGACGCATCTGGTGCACTCGTCCCTCTCCGATCCCTACTATGCCTATTCCGCCGGTCTCAACGGCCTTGCCGGCCCCCTGCACGGTCTTGCCAACCAGGAGGTGCTGGACTGGCTGCTGAAGTTCGAAAAGAAATACTGCAAGGATGCGGAGCCGACCAAGGAGCTGGTAACCCAGGCTCTGTGGGACACGCTCAAGGCCGGCCAGGTGATTCCGGGGTACGGCCATGCCGTTCTGCGCAAGACCGACCCGCGCTACATGTCGCAGCGCGAGTTCTGTCTGGCCACTCCGGGACTCAAGGTTGATCCGTTGTTCAAACTTGTTTCGATGATCTTCGAAGTGGCGCCCGGTGTTCTGGCGCAACACGGCAAGGCCAAGAATCCGTGGCCGAACGTGGATGCCCAGTCTGGCGTCATCCAGTGGTACTACGGGCTGCACGAATGGGACTTCTACACCGTCCTGTTCGGTGTCGGTCGCGCCCTCGGTTGCATGGCGAACATCACCTGGGACCGGGCTCTCGGAAGTCCTATCGAGCGTCCCAAGTCTGTTACCACGCCGATGCTGGAACAGTGGGCTGCGGAAGGTGGCCGCAAGCTGGGAACGGCGGCGAAAGCAGCCGCAGTTCCAGCTACCGTTGAACTTGCCGGTACGGCTCGATAGGCCGGTAAGTTAATTTGCTGATTGGGCGATTTAGTGATTGGCGCGGGCAAGTGCTCGCGCCAATTTTCTTTGGCGCAAGAAAAAAAACCGGCCGGAAGGGTGGCCGGGCTATATCCGTTCAAAGTTCTTCAAAGTCAAGAAGCGCCGTAAAAACCAACTTCAGTGAACTTCAAGAGATTTGACGTCGCTTTCGGACTCTTCGGCAGTGGCGGCGTCGCCGGGAGCATGCGTTTTTCCGTACTCGAATCCCTTGTCGAACGCCTTCAGGTTGAGTTCCTTGAAGGCCGGAGGAACGGAGTCGGCGACCGCCTGACGCAGCGATTCGGGTTTCACCAGGTCCGTAACCGCGGCGTAGAAACCTACCATCACGATATTGAGCACCATCTTCTTGCCCAGTTCTTCGGCGAGCCGAGTTGCCGGACAACTGAAGACGGTGGTGCCGGAGGGAAGATCGCCGACGCGGACCAGGTCCTGCTCAATGACCAGGGTACCGCCGTGCTTTAGTTCCGGCGCGAACTTGGTGTACGCCTCCTGCGACATGACGACAAGGATGTCGGGACGAGTCACGTAGGGATAGAGCACCGGCGACTCGGAGAGGATGACCTGTGCGCTGCAGGCCCCGCCGCGTGCCTCGGGGCCGAAGCTCTGGGTCATGGTGGCGAAATCGCCTTCGAAGATGGAAGCGGCCTTGCCGATGACGATGGCGGAGAGGATGACGCCCTGGCCGCCGAATCCGGCAATGCGAATCTCGGTGAGTTGCATTAGATTCCCTCCTCGCAGCACTCCGCCGCGCACTCGTCGACGTAGCGGTCGCCGAGGGCTTCCACGAACTGGTCGTGGGCCATGGTGAGGTAGTCGGAACGGTCGCGATCGACGAACTTGCCGACGATGATGTCGCCGTTGCGGGTCAGTCCGACTTCGCTAGTGGAAACGCCGTTCTTGATCTTGCTGTGCTCCTTGTAGAACTTCATGGTGTCGAGGCCGTCGCCCATCTTGTTGCGGCGTTGGTACAGGGTGGGACAGGGCGAAAGGATCTCGATGAAGCAGAAGCCGGGCTTTTTGAAGACCTCGGCCATGGAGCGCGCGATCTGGCGGACATGGAAGGTGGTCCAGCGCGCCACGTAAACCGCGCCCGCAGCCTCGACCAGGTGCGGCAGGTTGAAGTTGGGGTCGAAGGTGCCGTAGGGATGGGTCGAAGTGATGACGTGGCCGGGGGTTGTCGGCGCCGTCTGGCCGCCGGTCATGGCGTAGATGAGGTTGTTGACGCAAATCACCTTGATGTCAATATTGCGACGGGCGGCATGAATAAGGTGATTGCCGCCGATGGCGGAGAGGTCGCCGTCACCGGAGTAGACCACCACGTTGAGCTTGGGATTGGCCAGCTTCAGTCCGGTGGCGAACGGGATGGCGCGGCCGTGCGTGGTGTGGAAGGAATCCAGCTTGACGTAGCCGGCGACGCGGCCGGTGCAGCCGATGCCGGAGACGATCGCCAGGTGCTTGAGGTCCACCCCGGAATCGAGCAGGGCGCGCGCGAAGCAGTTGACGGTGGTGCCGATGCCGCAGCCTGGGCACCAGATGGTCGGCATGCGGTCGGTGCGCAGAAACGGCAGAACGGGATTGATCGGGATGGTGCTCATTGGTTGGCCTCCACGATGGCCTTGACGATGGCCTCGGGCTGATGAACGCCGCCGCCGGCGTGCCCGACATGAATGGTCTTGGCGGCGCCGCGGGCAGCGCGCTCGACCTCGCGGACCATCTGTCCGAGGTTGAGCTCGGGGACGACGAACGCCTTCACTTTCGGCGCCAGTTCGCGAATGACTTTTTCGGGGAAGGGCCAGGCGATGATCAGCCGCAGCTTGCCGACCTTCAGCCCTTGCGCGCGGGCCTGGTCAATGGCGCGCTGGGCGACGCGCGAAGTGATGCCGTAGGAGACGACCACCACATCGGCGCCTTCCAGGTTCTCGGCTTCGTAGGCGACCAGGTCCTTGGCGTTCTCGATTTTGGCGCACAGGCGTCTGACGAGCTGGTCCTGGACCTTGACGGTCATGTTGGGATAGCCGCGCTCGTCGTGGGTCAAGCCGGTGATGTGGAACTTGTAGCCTTCGCCGGCGTGCGCCATCTCGGGCACAAGCGAACCGTCGCCGTTGCACTGGTAGGGCAGATAATCGGCGGGCGATTTATGGGTGTGCTTGCGCGGGGTGACGTCGAGCTGGTCGGCGGAGGGAATGACGACCTTTTCGGTCATGTGGCCGACCACTTCGTCCATCATCACCATGACCGGAACGCGGTATTGCTCGGAGAGGTTGAAGGCCTTGATGGTGAGATCGAAGCACTCCTGCGGCGAGTTGGGGCAAATGGCGATGATGCCGTAGTCGCCGTGCGAGCCCCAGCGGGCCTGCATCATATCGGCTTGCGCCGGCAGGGTGGGCAGGCCGGTGGAGGGGCCGCCGCGCTGCACGTTAACGAAGACGCAGGGCGTCTCGGTCATGGCGGCGTAGCCGATGTGCTCCATCATCAGCGAGAAGCCGGGGCCGCTGGTCACGGTGAAGGCTTTGGCGCCGCCCCAAACCGCGCCTTGCAGGCAGATGGAAGCGGCAAGCTCGTCTTCCATCTGGATGAAAGTTCCGCCGACCGTCGGAATACGCGAGGCGAAGCGCTCGACGACTTCGGTGGAGGGCGTGATGGGGTAGCCGGAGGCGAAGCGCGCGCCGGCGGCGAGGCAACCTTCGCAGCAAGCGTGGTCGCCGTCGAGGAAATGCGTGCCGGTAAGAACGCCGGCGGGATCAGCGTGCATCGGTGGCCTCCTTGTCCGGCGCATTGGCACTGTCCGCGGCGTTCAAGCGGTAGCCGAAGATGGCGAAGTCGGGGCAGTACATGCCGCACAGATCGCAGCCGCTGCACTTCTCGGGAGCGACCATCTGCGGCGGGTGGTATCCCTTGGAATTGAACGCCGAGGAAAGCGCCAGGACCTTGGTGGGACAAAACTCCACGCAGAAGCCACACGCTTTGCAACGTTCGACGTGAATGGAAACGCTGCCTTTGGCCATCCGAACCTCTCTCACTGGGGACCGTGGCCGGCATCACGCGAACAAGTGATCTAGTTTTCCTTGTTGCCCGCCCGGGTGCGGAGGGCAAGCGAGCGGACCGGCCACAGAACCCCTAAAAATGCGGTCAAGACAAACGGTGTGCGATGGCACATCCTCAACCATCTGGGATTGTGCGCTTTGCATGATGCAGGCGTGTATGACGCGCGTCACAAGACGGTGTGAGGAAGGGCACAGCGGCAAATTGGCAGGAGCAATAAACGAGGATGCGGTCCAGGATTTGTATAGAATCAAGCGCGACAGAGGTGATCCATGGAGTACGCAAACATCCGCTTCGAAAACGATGGGCCGCTGGGAATCCTGACGCTGAACCGGCCCAACCGGCGCAATGCGCTTTCGCTCGACCTGATGCTGGAGGCGATTGACTGCCTGAACCGCGTGGGCGGCGACGCGTCGGTGCGCGCGGTGATCCTGGCGGCGGAAGGAAAGGTTTTCTCGTCGGGACACGACCTGGGCGAAATGGTGGGTCGGAACATCAACGAGTACCGGCGCATCTTCGATGTTTGCGCGGAGATGATGATGAAGATCCAGGGCATCCCGCAGCCGGTGGTGGCCGAAGTGCAGGGGATGGCGACGGCGGCAGGCTGCCAACTGGTCGCCACGTGCGACCTGGCGATTGCGGTGGAGGAAGCGACGTTCGCAACGCCGGGGGTAAAGATCGGATTGTTCTGCACCACGCCGATGGTGGCCTTGAGCCGCGCCATCGGGCGCAAGCGCGCGCTGCAGATGCTGATGACCGGCGAACCGGTGAATTCGCATACGGCGGCGGAGTGGGGATTGATCAACGAAGTGGCGCCGGCGGTTGAGCTGCGCGCGCGCACAAGAGAGTTGGCGCTGAAAATTGCCGGCGCGAGCCCGTTGACGCTGGCGATCGGCAAACAGGCGTATTACACGCAGGTTGATCTCGATCAGCCGAAGGCGTATGCGTACGCGAAGGAGATCATGAGCATGAACTCCATGGCGGCCGACGCGCAGGAAGGGATCACGGCTTTTCTGGGCAAACGGGCGGCGTGTTGGGCGGGAAAATAGTTGAGAGTTGCGAGTCCCGAGTTCCGAGTTCCGGGGCTAGAGCGTTTTCTGAGTTGGCGTAGCCGCAAAGAAATAACCAAGATCCTTCGACTCGGGCTTCGCGCGCTGGAGAAAGCGCGCGGGAACCCTCCCTCGCTCAGAGGCTGTGACTAAATCAACCTCAGATTCGCAGAAGCACGGTGTACTTCCGGGCTCGACCGCGCTGGAGCGTAATTGCGATCACGTTGGACCGCTAGGGCCCGTGCCATTTTGTTTCCCGAAGTTCCT
>JAIQFM010000128.1 GCA_020073285.1 Terriglobia bacterium
ATGGGAGATGGCTTTCTGCACCTGGTGGGCGATCTCGTCGGGATCGAGCGGCTTGGTGACGTAGTCGTAGGCGCCATTCTTGAGCGCCGCCACCGCCGTCTCCACCGAGGCGTAGCCGGTCATAATGATGACGATCAGTTCGGGGTCGATTTCGCGCAGGCGGCGCTGCAACTCAATGCCGTCGGTGCCGCGCATCTTGATGTCCACCAGCGCCAGATCCCAGCGCCCTTCGGCCATGAGGGCCAGCGCGTCCTGCGCGCCCTCGGCGGTGCCGACGTCGTAGCCTTCCTCGTGGAACCATTTGCTCAGCGAGTCGCGCACGCTGAACTCGTCGTCCACGATCAGGAGTTTGCCTTTGCTTGCTTCCATGTTGTCCTCAATAAAACACTTCCGTCGATCGGTCGACTTCAGGGGCTAAAAGCCCAGATTCTTTTTCGCCGCGTAACCATTTCCCGCCCGCGACCGCTAGCCACCGGCCGCCTGTTTTGCCGCGCCGGTCTCGCTGGGCGTGGTCTGTCCGCCGACCGCGTCCACCGGCAGGAAAATGTAGAACGTGGTGCCGCGCCCGGGCTGGGATTCCACCTCGATGACCCCGCCGTGGCGCTCGACAATGGTCTTGCTGATCGCCAGCCCGAGGCCCACGCCCTTGCCGGTTTCCTTGGTCGTAAGAAAGGGCTCGAACAAGCGCGGCAGCAGGTCGGGCGGAATACCGACGCCGTCATCGCGTACCTGCACCTCGATTTGCTGGCTCTGGGGAAGGGAACGGGTGCGCACCATGAGGTTGCCGCCGCGGGGCATGGCGTCGATGGCGTTCATGACCAGCGCCAGCAGCACCTGCTCCACCTGGTTCGGATCGCAATGCAGGGTGGGCAGGTCCGGCGCCAATTCGAGCTGCAACTGCACGCTACCGAGGTCGAGCTGGTGTTGGACCAGGCGGATACTGCGGTCCACCACCTGGTTGACGTCGGCCCACTCCAGGTTCATCGGTGCGGTGCGGGAGAACATGAGCAGGTTCTTGACCAGGTCGCCGCAGCGCTTGCTCTCCGATTCGACCAGGTCCAGGCACTCGCGAATCTCGGTGCGCTTCTGCTCGTTACCTTCGACCTTCTGCACCCACTTTTTGAGCAGCTTGGCGTAGGTCAGAATGCCGGACAGCGGGTTGTTGATTTCGTGCGCCACCACCGCGGCCATCTTGCCGATGGACGCCATCTTCTCCACCTGCACGACGTGCTCGTGGGCGCGCTTCAGCTCGTTGGTCTTGTCCTCGACGCGCGTCTCCAGGGTGCGCGCCCAGGAAGTGATCTCCTCGTTGGCGGCGCGCAGTTGCAAGCTCATGATGTTGAAGGAATGGGCGAGTTCGCCGAGTTCGTCGCTGGACTGAACGGCGATCTGGTAGCCGAGGTCGCCGCGCGCCAACTCCTCCGTGCCGCGCTTCAGGATCTGCACCGGGCGGTGCACGAGCCGTAGCACGAACACCCCCGTCAGCACCGAGATCAGGATCACCGCCAGCACCGTGTAAACCAGCATCATGCGCGTGCTTTCGGCCAGTCCGGCGTCGGCCTTGGCGAGGGAAATGTTGGTGTCGAGGACGCCGAGAATTTTCTGGCTAGGGGGATGCGAATGGCAGGCGGCGTTGGAGCACGCGGGCTCGTTCTCAATGGGGTTGATGATGCCCAGCACGCGTCCTGAGCCGTTGGCGCGATAAATGCGGAAACGGTCGGGACGGTCCAGCTTGGCCAGCGGCCGTGCCTGCGCGTGGCAGGCGTAGCATGCTTCCGCGCTCTTATCCACCGAGTGATTGACCTCGCTGGGATTGGTGGAAAACCCGATCTTCCCCTCCTGGTCAAAGATGCGGATCTTCACGATCCCAGGCTCGCGTGCGATGGTCGTGATGGTCTGGTAGAGCGCCTCACGGTCGTTGCGCAGCATGTAGTAGGAGGTGCTGTGCTTGATGGCGTCACTCACGCGTTCGGCGCTGGTGAGCGTGGCCGCCTCCAAGTGCTGGCGATGGAGGCGGATGTTGGCGTAGCCGAGGAGCGCAAAGATGACCACCATCGCCGCAAAAATAAGGGCGATGAGCTTGGCGCTCAGGCTGGGGCCACGCCGCTTCCAGCCCGCATCCAGGTCCGGCGGATCGGGAGGGGGCCCGGACTTCGGGTCCCACCCGAGTCGAGGGTCGGCCGTCAACCGTCGACTATCTTCAGTCGGCATTTTGCATCACCACTTCCGGCGCAGCCGCCCTTTGTGCGGCCGGGACCGGTACCGCTGCATGCTCCTCCGGGAAGATTGGCAGGTACTTGGTGGCCATGCCGAAGATGGCGAATCCGGCGCCGACCATGGCCGCCGTTACCGCGACCTCCGTCCACCTCGGGACGTAGCGTACCCCGGCGGACGCCTCCATGCCGGTGACCGCCACGTTCAGGCGGTTGGTCACGAAGCCGAGCAGCGTGATCACCGACGCCAGGTACAGCCCGCCGGGAGTTTCGCGAACCTTGCGGAACGACAGCAGCATGATCGGGATCACCAGCGCCAGCGCGATTTCCAGCAGGAAGAGATTGCGCTCGTAACCGGCGACCAGCACCTGCTTGAGCACGCCGCGGTGGATGAGGTCCTCGACGCGCAGCACCGAGTAAACGATCAGCACCACCATGAGGGCGCGGCCCAGATCCTTCAGGATATGAAGCTCCAGTTGACGCCCGAAATGCTTGGCGCTCATGGAGGATTCGAAGATGGTCATCGCCAGCCCGACCGCGATCGCCGACAGGAAGAAGAAGGCCGGCAGCAGTGGCGTGTACCAGAACGGGTGCAGCTTCTCGGGCACGATCAGGTACACCGAGCCCAGCGAGGACTGGTGCAGGGTGGAGAAAATCACGCCCGCAATAACGATGGGGATCAATGCCCTGCGGATGTACTTGAGCGGCTTCTGCAGATTGAAGCGCTCCAGCACGATGGGCGAAAACTCCAGCGCCAGCACGGTGGTGTAGCACATCACGCACCAGCCGACCTCGAACATCACCGAGTGCGGATTCCACATGATCAGCGGGTGCCAGATGTTATAGGGGCGGCCCAGGTCCACCAACAGGGCAACCGAAACCAGCATGTATCCGAGAAAAGCGGTGAGCACGGTCGGGCGCACGATCGGGTGCAGCCGCTTGATGTTGAAGATGTGCACCGCGCCGGTGAGGGTGAAGCCGCCGGCGGCCAGCATCACGCCGCAGAGTACGTCGAAGCCAACCCAGATGCCCCAAGGGAACTGGTCGGTCAGGTTGGTGGAGGGCCCGAGGCCGAGGAGGAAACGGTACACCACGGCGTAGGCGCCGGCGGCGAGAACGAAATACAGCACCAGCTTCCAGAAGCTGAACCACTTGATGTTCGGCATCTTCATTTCGCGCCCCCTTTCTTTTCCCCGCCTTCAGCTTTGGCGACTTCCTCGCGGCGATGCGTGATCCACCAGATGCCGCCCAGCATCGAGCCCCAGAGGGGAACGAAGTCGGGAATGCGGGACTGCACGGCAAAGGTCCGGTTGGGCAGCGGGTCGGTGGGGAAATCGGTGCGGTAGCCGAACTCCTCGAAGGACACGCTGGAGAGCAGCAGCACGCTGGTGCCGCCCACTTCGTTTTCGCCGTAGATGTGGTCCACGTACTTGCCCGGGTTGTCGCGCAGGCGCAGGCGCGCTTCGGCCAGCAATTCGCTACGCTCGCCGAACTTGGTGGCGCCGGTAGGACAAGCTTCGGCGCATGCCGTCTGCTGGCCGGCCAACACGCGGTCGGAACACATGGTGCACTTCTGCACCTTGGGGTTGACGCTGTTCCACTCGTAGCGGGGGACGCCGAAGGGGCAGGCCAGCATGCAGTAGCGGCAGCCCATGCAGCGGCTGGCCTCGTAGATCACCGGGCCGGCCGGGGTCTTACGCAGCGCCGCCACCGGGCAGACCGAGGCGCAGGCGGGATCGTTGCAGTTCATGCACAGGCGGCGCATGAACTTATCGTCCTTGGCCAGCACGACGGTGAACTTATGCTCCGACTGCCGCGTCTCGGCGGCCACCTTGTCGTCGTAGGGGAGCTTGTTCTTATCGGCGCACGCCTGCTCGCACTGCTTGCAGCCGATGCACAGGGTGGCGTCATATAAAAGTGCCTTGCTCATGAAAATCTCCGGGAAAGAATCGACATGCGGAAGCTGGTTCGCCGGCTGACGCGGAGGATGAGCCCGGCCTGGGCGGCGAAATCGGAGGAATGAATGTGGGAATGAACACAAAACCGCGGCAAGGGCGATTGTGGAACGAACGTTCGGATGAATGAAGAACGGGGGACCAGATTTGGCAACTGGTCCCTCGCCTCTGGCTCGGGCCCTTTTGTCGCGGCCGCAACCTCAGGGTTGCGGGTCAGCCGAGATGCGGCTGAACTTTTCACGCCACCTTCGGTTCTGCCGGGTTAAGACCGGCCACCCATGCGCGCAGCTTCGCCGCTGGGTCCTTTACGTCTATTTCAAAGTTGCCAGGTAGTCGCCAATGGCCTTGAGTTGGGCAGCGTCCAGGGACTTCTTGGCCGCAGCGTGCTTCGGGTTCTCTTTCTCCATCGCTTTGGTGACGTCAGCCGCCGTCTTGCCCTTCACCGCCGGAGCCTTCATGGCGGGCTTGCCAGCCGCATCCGGGCCATGGCACATCGCGCACTTCGCCTTGTACAGCGCCGCGCCGTCTTCCGCCGCCCACGACAGGTTCGGCAGGGCGATGAACAGCACGATGGCGATCGCCAGCACCAGAATGGTCAGTTTGTACGTCTTCATTATTGCCAGTCTCCTTTGAGTTGTTTCTTTACAACATTCAGGATCGCTGTCCTTACAGATGAAAGTTTCGGCTCTTAGGAGCAGCCAGACTGTGACCCCGATCACACCTGAGGGTGATATGTGCTGAGTTCTTCAACACTTCTGGCGCCGGATGTAAGGAAGGCAAGCGATTGTGGAGGTATGCAACGCATGGTCGCGCTGATGAGGTTTTGTGCTATCGCTGCCCGTGTGTTGCGGAATTCAGCGGCGCGATTAACCAGTGAGCCGATCAGAACTGCCGAGGTCTTCACCGCTCGCAATGATCTCCTTCCACAACTCATCCCGGCCGGTACCGGTGCGGGCGGAGAACGGGGCAATGCGCTCCGACTGGAAGTCGTTGCGCAGCCGCTGCAGGGCATGGGTGAGGGTGTTGCCCGAGTGCCGGTCCGCCTTGGTGGCGACGATGACATGAGGCCGGCCGACATGCTGCAGCCATTCCACCAGTTGCTGGTCGCTGTGCTGCGTCGGCACGTTGGCATCTACCAACACAACACACAGTGCCAGCGCCTCGCGTGTTTTCAGGTAGGGTTCGATAAATTTGGGCCACTCGGCGGTCCGCTCGCGCGGCAGCTTGGCGTAGCCGTAGCCCGGGAGATCGGCGAACACCCACTCCGCCCGCGGCTTGCCCGGCCGGCGCACTTCGAAAAAATTGATGGTGCGGGTGCGCCCCGGGGTGGAACTGGTGTGCGCCATTTTTTCGCCGAGCAGGGAATTAATCAGGCTGGACTTACCGACGTTGGAACGCCCCAGGAACGCGATCTCCGGCGGACCGAGAGGCGGAAAGTATGCAGCATCGGCCACGGAGCGCAGGAATTTGGCGTTCACCTTCATCGGAACAGTTTCCAGTTTCTAGTTTCTAGTCGCCGACCTCAGCAGGAGGCAATTCCACTTGAATCGAAACAACAGCTTCTACGATGCGGGCAGATCACTCTAACACTGCCAAGAGATCTTGCGTCTGTCAGGGCACTAACGAGAATTGCGGGTACTGCTCGGGTTAGGGGTATGTGCTTGACGGTACGCCAATGCCCGCCAAATCCAAGGATCTGCCGTCGCGAATGCCGGAATCGCAGGACGTGGCTCCGGTCGAAGCAACGCTCAGTTTACCTTCGCGGGCTTTCGCTAACTCCCAACTACCAACTCCTATTGATGCGTCGCCGGCTGGTCGCCCGTGGGCGGCGCAGGCAGCGGCAACGTGGCAGCGTCCTCGGCCTCGTCCGCGACCTTGGGCAGCGGTTTCTCCAGCGCGATGCGCAGCACGTCGTCCATGGTCTCCACGAAGTGCAGCTTCATCACGCTGCGCAGATTTTCCGGGATGTCCGGCAGGTCCTTCTCGTTGTCTTTGGGCATGATAACTTCCATGATCCCGACGCGGTGCGCGGCCAGCAGCTTCTCCTTCAGCCCACCGATGGGAAGCACCTTGCCGCGCAGGGTGATCTCGCCGGTCATGGCGATGTCGCGCCGCACCGAGATTCGGCTGAGGGCGCTGGCAATGGCGGTGGCGATGGTGATGCCGGCTGACGGGCCATCTTTCGGAATCGCACCCTCGGGCACGTGGACGTGGATATCAATGTTGCGATAGAAGTCCCGCGGCAGCCCCAAACCGTGCGAGCGCGAGCGGACGTAGCTCATGGCCGCCTGTCCCGACTCCTGCATCACGTCGCCCAGCTTGCCGGTGAGCAGCAGCTTGCCTTTGCCGTCCACCACGGTGGCTTCGGTGGCCAGGATGGATCCGCCGACCTCGGTCCAAGCCAAGCCGGTGACCAGCCCGACCTCGCTGCGCTCGTGCGCCAGCGTATCGCGGAACTTGGTGACGCCCAAGTACTCGCCCACGTTCTCGCCACTGACAGTGATGGTGAAATTCTTGTCCTTGACCACCCGGCGCGCGACCTTGCGGCAGACGTTGCCGATCTCGCGTTCCAGGTTGCGCACACCCGCCTCGCGGGTGTAGCTGCGAATGATGGTGGTGATGGCGTCGTCGGTGAAAATGCAGGCGCTTTCGGTCAAGCCGGCCTGGTTGCGCTGCTTGCGCACCAGAAACTGCTTGGCGATTTCGACCTTTTCGTCCTCGGTGTAGCCATGCAGGCGAAGCACTTCCATGCGGTCCAGCAGGGCCGGTGGAACGGTGTGCAGCACGTTGGCGGTGGCGATGAAGAAGACCTGCGACAGGTCGTATTCCACGTCGAGGTAGTGGTCCACGAACATGTAATTCTGTTCCGGGTCGAGGACTTCGAGCAGGGCGGCCGAGGGGTCGCCGCGGAAGTCCATCGACATCTTCTCGACTTCATCCAGCATGACCACCGGGTTCTTGGTTCCGGCCTTCTTCATCATCTGGATGATCTGTCCCGGCAGGGCGCCGATGTAGGTGCGGCGATGGCCCCTGATTTCGGCCTCGTCGCGCACTCCGCCCAGCGACATGCGGACGAACTTGCGCCCGGTGGCCTTGGCGATGGACATGCCGAGGGAAGTCTTGCCCACTCCCGGCGGCCCCACGAAACACAGGATGGAGCCCTTGGGGTTCTTCACCAATTGGCGCACGGCGAGAAACTCCAGGATGCGCTCCTTGATTTTCTCCAACCCATAGTGGTCTTCGTTCAGGACCTTTTCCGCGCGCTCGATGTTGCGGATTTCCTTGGACCGCTTTTTCCACGGCACGGCCAGCAGCCAATCCAGGTAATTACGCGAGACGGTGGACTCGGCCGACATCGGCGGCATGGCTTCCAGTTTCTTCAGCTCCTGCATCGCCTTGTCGTGCACGTCCTTGGGCATGCCGGCGGCGTCGATCTTCTTCTTGAGCTCGTCCCACTCGCTCTTCTCGCCGCGGCCCAGCTCTTTCTGGATGGCCTTGATCTTTTCGTTGAGGTAGTACTCTTTCTGGGCGCGCTCCATCTGCCGCTTCACCCGCGACTGGATGGTGCGGTCCATATTGAGCTTCTCGATCTCGATCTCCAGCACGTCGGCAATGCGGGTCAGGCGCTCGGCGGGATCGAAAATCTCCAGCAGCTCCTGCTTCTCTTCAATGGAAAGCTGCAGGTTGGCGGCGATGGTGTCGGTCAGCTTGGCCGGGTCCTCCATGCGCACGGCCGCGATCATGGTCTCGTAGTTCAGCGACTGGCAGAGCTTGACGTACTGCTCAAACAGCGTGGTGACACGCTGCATGGCCGTTTCCAGCGTGGGCGAGGGCTCGATGGTGTACTTGGCGGTGCGGATGGTGGCTTCGAGATAGCCCACGGCATCGGCGACTTGGAGAATCTTGCCGCGCTCCAACCCCTCGACCAGCACCTTGATGTTGCCGTCGGGCAGCTTGAGCGACTGCACGATGTTGACCACCGTGCCTACCTGGTAGAGTTCGTTGGGCTTGGGCTCGTCCACGCTGGCGTCATGCTGCGTCGCCAGAAAGATCTTCTTGTCGGCCGCCAGCGCCTCTTCCAAGGCGCGCACGCTGGACTCCCGACCGACAACGAACGGGGTCATCATGAAAGGGAAGATCACGACGTCCCGTATGGGCATCATGGGCAGCTTGCGCGTCTCGAACTTTTCCTTGGTTGGGTTCACCTGGTCCGCCTCGTTTTAGTTCCCACGCTCAGAAACACCGACACCTACCCGGGCTCGGGGCGCGGTTGCTTTTCATTATAAACGGTCGGACGGTTTTGCTGGTTGCCGAAAGGACACTCTCCGGGAATTTAGTCACTTTTTCCGGTCATTCACAGCCGATCCCGGCCGGCAATGGGCGGCCATCTCCTCGACGCTCTTGCCCTCCGGGAGCTTTCCTTTCCCTTTGCTGCCCACATTGTAATAGTCAATGCGGTCTCGCCTCGTCTCATCTAGACTACCCTGTTGCCGAGCCCTTCATGGAACCCCGCACTAGCACAACTCGCAGGGCATGGCTGCTGGCGGCCGCCATCGTATTTGCCGCGGCATCGGTGCTCTACAGTGCCGCCTGGATGTACTACATGCGCCAGGCGCCGCCGCAAGCGTCCGTCGAGTTGGGCTTTGAGAACGATTACCGTCGCGATCTCGGCGGTGACCTGATTACCTCGGTTGTGCCCGGAAGCCCCGCCGAGAGCGCCGGCCTGAAGCCGAACGATTGCATTGTGGCTGTCAATGGCAGCAGCCTGTCAGCTTCGCGCGAACCGGAGACAGCAGCCTGGATGGCGGCGCGGCCCGGCGATACGGTTGAATTGACCGTTCAACGCCCCGGCGAACCGCGTCCGCGTGTGCTGCACGGCACCTTTCGGGCACGCGTAGGTTCCCGACCCACCAGCTACCTGCGCCTGGTTTCCTGGCTGGACGAGATTACCGCCTCGTTCCCGGTTTTCTTCCTGATCGTCGGACTGCCCGTCTTGTTCATGCGTCTGGAGGACCGCAACGCCTGGCTGCTGGCGCTGTTGTTCAGCGCTTTTGTGGGGGCGCCGAGCGTGCCCGACATGGCAAACATCCCGGCGCTGCTGCGCAGCTACATGTACGCGTACCGTGCCATCTTCGACGGCATGATCGGCGCCATGCTCTACCTGTTTTTTGCCGTATTTCCGGCGCGGTCGCCGATTGATCGCCGTTTGCCCTGGTTGAAATGGGCATTGCTCGTTCCCGCGGTCGTGATTGGCATCGAGGGGGTGCGCTACGGTGACCCGCGCGTCCCGGCCTTCATTGCCAACCTGCTGGGAGAACGGGGCGCCAACAGCGCCCGCCTGGTTTATCTGTACGCATCCGTTGTTCTGGGCTTGATTGCGCTGGCCGCCACCGCCCGCTCAGAACCCAGCCCGGAAGTCCGGCGCAAGATACGCGTCCTGCTCTGGGGAGCAGTGGCGGGCATCGGGCCGGCGATTATCATCAGAAGCGCACAGGACTTCGCCCGCTGGCAGCCTCCATTTTGGCTGAACATGACCTACACCCTGGCGTTGTTCCTGTTTCCGCTCTCTTTCGCCTACGCTGTCGTCAAGCACCGCGTGCTCGACATTCCGGTACTGCTCAAGCGCAGCGCGCGTTACCTGGTGGTCGAACGCGGATTCGTGGCGCTGCTGCTCGTGATCGCTGTGGTTGCGACCATTCTGTTGGCCAATGCTTTTTCCGCGCGCTTCTCGGTTGGCGCCAGGACTGCCATTCCCGTGGGCGCGACTTTCGGCGTGCTGCTGATCACGGCGGGCACCGAGGTTCATCGCCGCGTCCGCAAGCGCCTGGACCGCGCTTTTTTTCGCAGCGCCTACGACGCCCAGCAAATCCTGGAAGAACTGGCCGCGCGCACCCTCACGGTCACCAACCGCGAAGGGCTGGCCACCCTGCTGGAGCGCCACATTGGCGACGCGCTTCATCCACAATCGCTCGCCATCTACCTGAAGGCGCTCGATCAACGCTTGGTGGCACATGCCGGAGATGCCACCGGCCGGGAGATCGCGCCCGACCTGGCTCGACTGGCGTCCCGCCACGGCAGTACGCAGCCGATTGACCTCTCCGACCTCGAAGCCGACGCGCTGGATATGGAATCGACGGAGGCGACGGGCGCCGAGTGCCTGGTGCCGATTCGCGGCTCCGATGACGGCGATCTGCAAGGGCTGGCGGTGCTGGGTCCGCGGCTGTCCGAAGAGCCCTACTCCAGCGGCGACAAGCGGCTGTTGGCCTCGGTGGCAACGCAGGCCGGCATTGCCATGTACAGCATCGCACTGGCGGAAAAGATGGCGCAGAGTATGGAGGCAGAGCGTCGCGCCGCCCAGGAAATGGAGATTGCGCGCCAGGTTCAGGCCAAGCTCCTGCCGCAGCAGTCGCCCACATTGGCAACGCTGGAGTGCGCGGGCAGGTGCATCCAGACCCGCGCCGTGGGCGGCGATTACTACGATTTTCTCGACTTCGACTCCGGCCGTCTTGGACTGGTGCTCGCCGACATCTCCGGCAAAGGCATTTCCGGGGCGTTACTCATGGCCAACCTGCAGGCCAACCTGCGCAGCCAGTACGCGCTCGCGCTGCAAGATATCCCACGCCTGCTGCGCTCGGTGAACCACCTCTTCTACAAGAACACCGACGACTGCCATTACGCGACCGCGTTCTTTGGTTTCTACGACGACCACACGCGCACGCTGCGCTACGTCAATTGCGGGCACAATGCGCCGTTGCTGCTGCGCGCTTGCGGAACCCTGGAGCGCCTCGACTCCACGACCACCGTGCTTGGTCTTTTCGAACAGTGGGACTGCGAAGTATCGGAGCGCGAGCTTGTGCCCGGCGACGTGCTGGTGATTTTCACCGACGGCGTCACCGAATCGGTGGGCAAGAATGATCAGGAGTACGGCGAAGAGCGGTTGATGGATACCTTGCGCTCGCAGCGGAACCAATCGGCCGCTGCGCTGCTCGACGCCATCGTCGCCGACGTGCAGCGCTTCAGCGTCGGCGAACAGGCCGACGATCTCACGCTGGTGATCGCCCGCTGCGTCTAATGGGCCAGATCGCGAGGAGGGTAGCGCCACCACAGCCTTGCAACGAGACTCACTGCGGCCTACACTTGCCAGCTTTGTTGAGGCAGCCATGAACCTCCGTCGCGCAAAACTATTTCTCGTATTCGTCCTGTTCAGCGCACTAGCGTTCGCGCAATCCACACCCGCGCCCTCCGCCGGCGTCTTTAAGCCCGGCGACAACCTGGTGGTCGAGGGCATTCCGCCCATCCCAACCTCCATTGCCGAGCAGGCTGGCCGCTACACCGAGGTGCGCAGCGCCGGCTTCGCTTCCTGGAATCCATCGTCGAAGCCGGAAATGCTGATCCTCACCCGCTTCGCCGATACCACCCAGGTGCACCTGGTCAAAATGCCGGGCGGCGCGCGCACTCAGCTCACCTTCTTTCCCGATCGCGTCTTCGGGGCCCGCTTCGAGCCCACCAAGGGCGACTACTTCGTCTTCCTGAAGGACATCGGGGGCGGCGAATGGTTCCAGCTCTATCGTTACGACTTGGACTCCGGCGACATCACCCTGCTCACCGACGGCAAATCGCGCAACCTGGGCGCGCTGTTTTCCCACGCCGGCGATCGCCTGGTGTACACCTCGACCCGCCGCAACAACCAGGACACCGACGTGTGGATCGTGAATCCGCTGGATCCCAAGTCCGACCGCATGCTCCTGCAACTGCAGGGCGGCGGATGGCAGCCGGCGGCCTGGTCGTTCGACGACAAGCAATTGCTGCTGTTGGAAGAGATCTCGGCCAATGAAAGTTATCTCTGGTTGCTGGATGTCGCCGCCGGTCAGAAAAAGCCGCTTACGCCGAAGGGCGGCGCCGAAAAGGTCTTCTACGGCGACGGCTCGTTCAGCAAGGACGGCCGCGGCCTCTACGTCACCAGCGACAAGGACTCCGAGTTCCTGCGCCTCGCCTACATTGATCTCAGCACCGGGCAGCACACTTATCTCACCACCGACATTCCGTGGGACATCAGCGATGTTGAGCTGAGCGACGACGGCCGCACCCTGGCGTTCGTCTCCAACGAGAATGGCGCCAGCGTTCTGCATCTCATGGACACCGCCACGCGCAAGATGAAGCCTGTACCCAAGCTGCCGCTGGGCATCATCTACGGCGTGCGCTGGCACAAGAACGGGCGCGACCTCGGCTTCACCATGACCTCGGCGCGCTCGCCTTCCGATGTCTACTCGCTCGA
>JAIQFM010000129.1 GCA_020073285.1 Terriglobia bacterium
ATCATCAACGCCACCCCGGTCGGCATGAGCGGCAACACTTCGCCGCTCCATGAGAAGGAAATCAGGGCGAAGTACGTGATGGACATGGTTTACAGCGAAGCCGAAACCCGCTTTGTCCGCCTGGCCCGCGCGCAGGGCGCCACCGTCGTTCCCGGCACGGAGATGTTCGTGTACCAGGGCGCGCGCCAGTTCGAAATCTGGACCGGCAAACCCGCGCCCCTGGCCGAAATGCAGCATGAGGTGCGTGCCACTCTCGCCGCGCGCTCGCGCAACGGCGACAATCACAGGAAAAAATAGGTGCGGAATCCTGGCGATTGGCCTGTCACGGCGCTGCGCTTCACCAGGCCTCCCATCGTCGGCTGCGCGGCAACTCTCGAGACAGCGCCACCTGGTTCCGTCCCCGACGCCGCTTTCCACAGGGCAGCGTCGGCGTCGGCAATCAGTTCGCGTTTTGAACTCCCGCTGGCACCGGAAAAAACGCCGCTGGTGGCTCGTTTTTCGCCGTCCAGCTTGTCCTGCTTTGGGAATGCACTAATTCAGTTGCTACGGGGGCAAAACCGGGCTAGGATGGGTCGATGGGCGTATGCCCTCGCCCAAACTGTACAGCAGTACCTAGCCGTAGCTCCCATTTCGTAGGCCCGTTCACCTACTGCGACGAGTTCTTTCGCCGCCCAGCCCGGAGATTCGATATGGCATGGTACGCCTACTGCATTACCGAGCAGCACGCGTTTTCAACTAACGGTGCGCACGCCCGCAGGCCCTACACCATTCCCGGCATGACAGGCATCGCCGGCTCAGCCGTTTTTGCTTATCCCAGCGGCGATTTCGCCGTCATTGCCAGCGAATACGAACGCACCGGAGCGCTCGATCAGACATCCGTGCTGGAGCACGCCCGCGTGGTCAGCGAGTGTTTCCGCAACACTACCGTGCTGCCCTTTAAGTTCGGCACCGTCTTCGACAGCGACGAAGCCCTGCGCCGCGCCGTGCGCGCCAACCGCAAGGCATTCACCGAAAGCGTGGCCCGCCTCAAAGGTAAGTCGGAAATGCACCTCAAAGTAGTGGTGCACAGTCTCTCCGCGCGCGACTTGCTTCCCGACGCCACTCTTCCGCTGGCCGCCGGCAGCGAATATTTATGCAAGCTGCGCGAAATCGCCAGCCGCGACCGCGAGCGCCAGAGCAAAGCCCGCGCCGTCTCCGTGCAGGTGCACAAGCTGTTCTCGCCCCTGGAGGAAGAAGTCAGTTGCAAGAAGGTGGATTCCGGCGGCCTGCTGATCGATATTGCCCACCTCATCGACTCCAAGACCGTGGAGAAATATCAGAACCGCTACAGCGCCGCCACCCGCCAGTTGAAGGATTGCCGCGTCGCCATCAGCGGCCCCTGGCCGCCGTATCACTTCACTCCCGGCAAGCTGCGCACCGTAGGCTCGAACAGCTAGCCATAACGCTCGGGCTCGAATCAGTCCTCCCTCACAACTGGGGCAATCCTGCCCCGGCTTCTTTCTGCCTGAGCAGACTGAAGGTTGCGGCGTCGATTGGATATTTTCGTGCCAACACTTGGCACTGCAGTACAATGGGCGCGCTTTTTCCACAAGTGCCATCCCGCTGCCGCTTTGCTACCGGAGTTGCCTCCGGTGTAGCGGCGAAGTTCAGTCCGTCGGAAATCAGTCCGCCTTCGGCCGAACCCTGGGAGGAAGCCGGATGCCGTCGCAAAACATACGGGTCCTGATCGTTGACCACGACGTCAGCATGGCGCGTCATCTCAGCACCTATCTCTCGCGCCACAATTTCGACGTCAACACCGTGGTCGGCGGCGAGGAAGCCATCGGCATGTTCCGCCTCCACGACCCCGCGCTCGTGCTGCTCGATATCGCCTTGAACGGGATGAGCGGCATTGAAACCCTGGAGCGCATTAAGCAGATCAAGCCCGACGTTTCCGTCATCATGCTCTCCGCGCAAAGCAATCCAGCGCTCATCTTCAAGGCTTCCAGGCTGGGCGCCGACGACTACATCAGCAAGCCCTTCGAGCCCAAGGAACTCGAAGTCCGCATCGCCAAGGTCCTGGACAGGCAGCGCCTGGTCAGCGAAGTCACGCAACTCCGCGAACAGGTCCGCCGCCACAGCGATTTCTCCATGCTCTTCGGCGCCTCGCCCAAGATGGAAGAAGTCAAAATGACCATCGAGCAGGTGGCCGACACCACCGCCACCGTGCTCATCCGCGGCGAAAGCGGCACCGGCAAGGAAGTGGTGGCGCGCATGGTGTACGCCCAGTCCGGCCGCCGCGACAAGCCCTTCGTCAAGGTCAACTGCGCCGCCATCCCCTACGAACTGCTGGAAAGCGAACTCTTTGGCTACGAGCCCGGCGCCTTCACCGGCGCCAATCGTCAGAAGCTCGGCAAGTTCGACCAGGCCAATTACGGCACTATTTTCCTCGACGAAATCAGCGAAATGCATCCCGCGCTGCAGGCCAAACTGCTGCACGTGCTGCAGGACGGCGGGTTCGCCCGCCTCGGCGGCAAGCGCGACATCGCCGTCGACGTGCGCGTCCTGGCCGCCACCAACAAGCCGTTGGAGCGTGCCGTCGAAGAGGGCATGTTCCGCGAGGACCTCTTCTACCGGCTCAATGTCGTCACCATCCACATACCGCCATTGCGCGAGCGCCGCGAAGAGATCCCCGTATTTCTGGAGTTTTTCCTCCGCAAGTACAGCGAGTTTTACGGCAAGCGGCCGGCGCCCTTCAGCGACTACGCCGTCCGCCGCGTGATCGAGTACAACTGGCCGGGCAACATCCGCGAGCTGGAAAACCTGGTCAAGCGCTACGTCATCGTGGGCAACGAGTCGCAGATCATGCGCGAGCTCTCCACCCATAAGCCGATCATCACCGCCACCGGTTCCGCCAACAGCCCTATCTGGGGCATCAAGCAGAGCGATGGCCCCGCCGCTCCACCCGCTCTCATCCCTCCCGCGCCCCGGGTCGGCGGCGACGGATATCTGACCGAGATGGGAATGCCTTCCCTGCTTGAGATCGGCCGCCGCGCCGCCCAGCAGGCCGAGCGCGAGGCCATCGAGCGCGTTCTGGCGCAGACCCGATGGAACCGGCGCCAAGCCGCCAAGATCCTCAAGATCAGCTACAAGGCTCTGCTCAACAAATTGAAGGCCATGGAGGAGCAAGATCAGGCCCATAGTAGGCAGCGCAGTGCCTAGTGTGAGCATCGCGATTCCAACTCCCGCGTGCGTGCAGCCTCATTAGCCCTGTGCAAAAGCCGTGCTTTGTTCCAGCTAACTGCATAGTTGCCAACAGCTTGATTTGCTTAAGGCCAATTCGCTCCCGCAGCAGCGGGATTTTGGCTGCGAGAGTGCTGGCTGGCTCAGCAACAAAAGAGGCCGTGACACGAGAATGACTTCAACCCTCTTCCTTGATTGGCGACTTGTCCAAACTCTGCGTTCCGCCCGACGGAACGGCGCCTTGCATCGCCTTCCCTGACTTTCCCTCCCCTCCCTTGCCTCTTTGAAAGTGGCCCCGAAAAGGGGCCGCTTCTTTTCTCCGCTAAACCTGTTCCCAAGGTGCACGCTTCTGCCCGGTTTTGGCGGATGGGGGTGCGTTGCGGCATTATTCCGAAAACGGGAACCCGGCAAGCGCCCCGTGCGCGACCAGTTGACGCTGTTCCACGGCGCGCATATTATCTTCAGTTTGCTCCTGTGTTCCATGGCTCTCCGTGGACCGGGTGGAGTGAATTGGGCGCATGGAAAAGAAGAAGCTCGAATACTTCAAGAAGAAGCTGGAAGAGCGGCAGCAGCAGTTGCGCCGGAACGTGTCGCGCACCGAGCAGGACGGGCGCGCCACCGATCTCGACACCGCGCAGGACATTGCCGATCGCGCCGCCAGTTCCTACAACAAGGAGTTCCTCTTCCATCAAAGCAACAGCGAGCGCCAACTGTTGCAGATGGTCGAGGGGGCTCTCTCTCGCATTCGCGAAGGCACCTTCGGACAGTGCATCTCCTGTGCCAAGGACATCAACCCCAAGCGTATCGAGGCCGTGCCTTGGACCCGCCACTGCATCGAATGTCAGGAAAAGCTGGAAAAAGGCCAGCTCGAAGAAGCCGCCGGCTAGAGCCGTTTCAGAATTGGTGCAGCCGAAAAACGAAACACGGAGATCCTTCGACTCGGGTTTCCCGCGCTGGAGAGAGCGCGCGGGAGCCCTCCCTCGCTTCAGGATGACATCAGGGTACGGCAATGGTGGAACTACTCTAAAGGGCACGGCAACGGTGGAACTGCTCTAACCGCGCCGGCTGGCCTGAAACTGAACCCTGTTTTGTTTTTTGACTGGAGCTGAAACTCACTTCAAGTCTGCCAGCCGCGCGCTGGCAATCTGCGCCGCCGGGCTGTCGGGGTTTTCCTTCTGCACCTGCTGATACAGGGTGCGCGCATCCTGCGGCTGCTTCGACTCGTACACCGACGCCAGCGCCAGTTGCGTTTGGGCCTTTGAAATCGTGTCCGTCGGGTGCTCGATCAGGTCTTTGTAGATGGGCACCGCCTGCGCGTCCTTGCCCTGGGTGCGATACAGCGCCGCCAGCGCGAACTTGGCCAGCGCCGCCAAGTCCGAGCGCCCCGACTCCGCCACTTCCTTCAGTTCTTTTTCGGCGGCCGCCGTGTTGCCGGCGTCCTGGTCGGTCAATCCCATGAAGTAGCGCGCGATCTCCGCCGAGTTGGTGTGCGCATATTTCTCCGTCACCTTGGCGAACTCGGCCCGCGCCGCCTTGCCCCGGTCCGCGGTCGTTGCAAATGACGTCGTTTCCGGCGCCGACGGCTGTCCCGCCGAAATCAACGGCGCCTGGTACACCTGCAACGCGTGCCCCAGCGCCACGCCCGCCGCCTCGTCCTGCTGCTGAAGGTAGAACCAGCCGCTGGCCATGATCGCCAGCACCGCCGCCCCCGCGACCACGCCATAGACCAGCTTGCCGCGGTGTTCGACCGCCCAGGAATACGTTTCCTTGGCGGTGGTCCGGAATTGATCTTCCTTGAGCTGATGTCTCGTTGAACTGCGCACGTTTGTTGGGTCCTTAACCGTCTAGGAAGGCTGCCGTACGAATGACTGCGGCAGACGGCCCGGAATTGTTGAGTCTAGCAGGGGCAATTCAGCAGCGTCAAACTTGAGGCGTTTAGCGGCGGGAACCCGCTGCCGAAATCCCGACGTGAAGCCGAGGAACCTCCCTGTCCAGGTACCCAACTCTGCCAAACAGGCGCATGTAGGCCGACAACCCTCCGTACAACCGCGATCCGACTCCGCGGCAACGCCGCGCCAATCCATCTGAAAATTGGCTACAGCACACTAGCGCTGAATGCGTGCGGAGCCCCCTGCCGCGAAGTTTCTAACTTGCTCGAGAGTCGCCATCGTGGTGTCGCCCGGGAACGTGGTAAGGAGCGCGCCATGCGCCCACCCTAAGCGAAGCGACTGTTCCGGTGGCTCGCCATTCAGGAGCCCATAAAAGAAGCCCGAGGCAAACCCGTCGCCGCCGCCCACGCGGTCATACACGTCCAACTCCGCCGCAGGCGCCGATACGGTCTGACCGTCAACCCACGCCACTGCGCTCCAGGTGTGACGATTCGTCGAATGCACTTCGCGAAGAGTCGTGGCGACGATTTTCACGTTCGGGAAACGCTTCTTCACCGTCTCCATCATGGAGAAGAAAACGGTAGGATCCAGCTTCGACTTGGCAGCAACATCCGGCCCAGCAAGGCCCAGGCCTTGCTGCAGATCCTCTTCGTTCCCAACCAGGACATCGACATGGCTCGCGACCTCGCACAAAACCTGTTGCGCTCGCGCCGCGCCGC
The DNA here is from genome assembly GCA_020073285.1 of Terriglobia bacterium. Classification (GTDB taxonomy): domain Bacteria; phylum Acidobacteriota; class Terriglobia; order Terriglobales; family Acidobacteriaceae; genus JAIQGF01. The sequence goes on from JAIQFM010000129.1 coordinate 5,831, forward strand.
CCGCAGCTTTCCAAAGTTTCTCGCGGTAGTTCAGGTCGAAGGAAGTGATGGAACCAGCCGCCTTAGCAGCCTGCATGGCTTCGATCACCAGTTGCGAAGTTGTCTCGGAGAGCGAGCAGAAAATGCCACCGCTGTGGAACCAGCGCACACCCTCCGCAAGAATAGCCTGCCAATTGAAGTCTCCGGGTTGGAGCCTGGCGGCGGCTTCATTGGATCGGTTGTAAAAGACCACCGGCGGGCGAACCCCGAAGCCACGGTCACTGTAGACCGTGGCCATGTTCGGCCCTCTGCTGCCGTCGTGGGTGAAATCCTTGTACAAGGGCACCACGCCCATGGCCCGCACCCGTTCGGCGATCAAATCGCCGATTGGGTAGGAGACCATCGCCGTCGCGATCCCGGTGCGCAGGCCAAAGCAGTTAGCCAGGTTGGCGGCGCAGTTGTATTCGCCGCCGCTCACATGCATGTCGCAATGTGTCGCCTTGCGGAACGGAACGATACCGGGGTCCAGCCGGCAGACTAAAGCTCCCAGCGACATAAAGTCGAAGCGACCTTCTCGAGGAATTTTTAAGGATGAAGCCATTTAAGTCTCCGAACATCGGTGTAGTTATTCCACAGTTGCCGTAAGCAGGGCTGAAGAGTCTGTGTGAGAACTTCAGTCGTGCCTACGGCACTCGATAATATTTTCCACGATGCCCCGCCGCTGAAGCGGCGGGCTACTCTGAATCGCCCCGCAGGAGCTGCGAAATCGCGATTTCGTACCACTAGCAATCATCCCAGACTAGTTCTCACGCAGACACTGAAGGCCGTCCCCTTCGAAAACCGGAGTTGTTCAGACCCTCCCCAACTACGCCTCTAACTGGACTGGCTGGCCAGTGCCAGCAAGCAGGTGAACGAAAAGGAGAGCGACCAGGTAAGCCGAGCCCGCCATGATGAAGATCGGCATATAGGAGCCGGTCCACTGCAGGACATAGCCAACCACCTTGGCGATGAGCATTCCGCCGACGGCGCCCGCCATTCCTCCAATGCCAACCACCGAACCGACAGCCCGCCGCGGAAACAAATCCGAGGCGACCGTAAAGATGTTTGCCGACCAACCTTGATGAGCGGCGGCAGCCAGGCTGACCAAGGCCACTGCCGCCCACAGGTTGGAGGCTCGCGACGCGAAAACGATCGGCACCACGGCGAGAGCACACATCAGCATGGCTGTTTTTCTGCTGGAGTGGACGCTCCAGCCGCGCTTAATCAGCGAAGACGAAACCCATCCTCCGCAAACACTGCCTACGGTGGCAACGTTGTAAATGATCAACAGCGGAAGCATCATGCCCTGGAGATCCACGCCATGGTACCGATGGAGGAAATCGGGTACCCAGAACAGATACAGCCACCAGATAGGATCGGTGAGAAACTTGCCGATGCAGAACGCCCAAGTCTGGCGGTACTTGATTAATTTCAACATCGGGATAGAGGAGACTTGGTCAGGAGGATCACTGCGAATGTAAGCGAGTTCCCCGGCCGACAGCCGGGGGTGAACTTCGGGCGCCCGATAGAACGACACCCAGAGCACAACCCACACAAATCCAAGAGCGCCGGTCGCGATAAATGCCATCCGCCAACCGTAGGTGTAGGTCAACCAAGGGACGACCACGGGAGTGACGATGGCTCCAACGTTGGTACCGGAGTTAAAAATCCCGGTCGCCAACGCCCGCTCTTTCTTCGGGAACCACTCCGCTACGGTTTTGATCGAGGCCGGAAAACTGCCGGACTCTCCCAAACCGAGGGCGAAGCGCGCGGCGGAGAATCCGAACACGGAGCGAGCCGCTGCATGCGCCATGGCGGCAATGCTCCAAACAAACACCGCCAGTCCAAATCCTCTCCGGGTTCCGAGCCAGTCCATCACCCGTCCAACGACCAGCAAACCGGCTGCGTAGGCGACCTGGAAATAGAAAACGATGTTGCCGTAATCGATCTCGTTCCAGTGCAGTTGTGCTTGCAAGGTGGGCTTGAGAAGTCCAATCACCTGACGGTCGATGTAATTGACCGTAGCGGCAAAGAACAGAAGTCCGCAGATCACCCACCTGAGTTTTCCCACGGGTGAAACCGGATGAACTCCTTCCACCTGTGCCGCTAACGCGGAGTCGGTCGTTTCGGTGTCGGCCATTATCTATTTCCCGTTTCCTAAGCCCGCGTACCCGTTTCTTGCCGTGACCACTCGGTATGAAATACGCCTTCTCGGTCCACTCTTCGATAGGTGTGCGCGCCGAAATAGTCGCGTTGCGCTTGCGTCAGATTGGCCGGAAGCCGTTCGCTACGATAGGCATCGAAGTAGGCCAGCGAAGAGCCGATGGCGAGTACGGGTATGCCCATGCCGACAGCGGTCCGCACAACGAGGCGCCATTCCGCTTGACGGCTTTCCACAGCGTCACGGAAAGAAGAATCAAGCAGGAGGTTGACGAGCCCCGGATCGCGGTCGTAAGCCGCCATGATCTCGCCCAGCAGGGTGGCGCGGATGATGCAGCCCGCACGCCAGATTTTCGCAATGTCGCCGGGGCGCAGCTCGTATTTGTACTCGGCCGAGGCGATCCGCATCAGCGCCAGGCCTTGTGCATACGACGTGATCTTGCTGGCGTACAGCGCCTGCTCGATCGCGTGGATGAGCTTATCCCGGTCCCCACGGTAGGCCGGCGTCGGACCATGCAGTACCTTGGAAGCCCGTACACGCTCCGGTTTGAGGGCGGAGAGGATACGGCTCTCCACCGCCGCATTAATCGTGGGAATGGGCCCACCGATGTCGAGCGCGTTTTGGCTGGCCCACTTTCCGGTTCCCTTCTGCTGGGCCTCGTCGAGGATGACATCCACTATTGGCCTGCCGGTGGTGTCATCGATCTTGGAGAAGATGTTCGAGGTGATCTCGATCAGGTAGGACTTCAGTTCCCGCTGGTTCCAGTCGCTGAAGATGGCATGCAATTCGGCCGCAGGGATGCCCAGGCCACGATGCATCAGGTCGTAGCACTCGGCGATCAACTGCATATCCCCGTACTCGATTCCGTTGTGAACCATCTTCACGTAATGCCCGGCGCCGCGCGGCCCGATATATTCCACGCAAGGCTCGCCGTCTTCGGCGCGGGCCGCGATGGCCCTCAGAATGGGCGCGACCGCCTCCCATGCTTCGCGCTGCCCGCCGGGCATGATCGCGGGGCCCCATAGTGCACCTTCTTCGCCGCCAGAAACGCCCGTACCGACGAAGTTGAATCCCTCAGCCTCGAGCGCCTTGCTGCGGCGCTCCGTGTCGAGAAAGAACGAATTGCCGCCATCCATCAGAATGTCGCCGCGCTCCAAGTGCGGCTTCAGGTGGGCAAGGGCGCTGTCAACCGCCGCACCGGCAGGCACCATGATCAGGATGCGCCGGGGTCGATCCAGGCACTGCATCAAGGCAGCGGGGGATTCCACTCCAACTACGTTCTTCCCCTTGCCCGAGGCTTCCACGAAAGCGCGTGTTTTAGCCGGGTCGAGATCATAGCCCGCGACGGGAAAGCCATTGCGCTCCATGTTAAGCGCGAGGTTCGCCCCCATGACTCCCAGACCCACGATGCCGATCTTGTATGCCAAGTTGGTTCTCCTACGATGCCGCTGCGATCGCCGGTCGCTTGAGCCGGAACAAGGTCTCGCCAGCGCGCGGGATTGCGACAACGCCTTCCTCCTCGCGGCCACGCCACTCGTCCAGATCGATGGTTGCAGGGTTCAGATATCCGAGGTTGATGCGGCGGCAGCGCTCTTCGGGAATGCCGGTGGCCAGCGTCACCTGGATGCGAGGAGATTCAATCCCGGTACTGGCATCGTACCGGCCGAGGCCCTTGACGTGCGTCGAGTGCGCCAGGACTCCGCCCGGAAAGTGCTTGAACCGGTCCCACTGCTTCATGAAGTAGTCGCGGCAGTGGTAGCCAATCTGATCGATCAGCTTTCCATGGGTGTAACTGACCTCGGTAAGGCCGGGACTGTAGATGACGACTTCGCCGCCGTCGGCGACCGCGGGCTCGATCTTGTACATACCTTTGGCCGCGGTCCACAAGTCGTCGTACATCTCCGGCATGATGGACAGCACGCGACGGAACGGCCGGTCGACATAGACAATGTGCTTGCGGGCCGATAGTGCCGAGGCCGCAGTCCACGCCTCCTGAGGAGATCCGAAGTACAAGCCGGCGACTCCCTCATGCGTGACCACCAGCGCGAAACAGGACCTGGGGCGGGGAATCAATTGGGCGGCGCGATCGATCACCGCCCGCACCGGCGTATAGCCGGCGCCGATGACCTCGTAGTTGGTGATCACCGCGCCCAGCCAATGCGTGAAGTTGATGATCTCGGGGCCGGCAATGCCCGGGAAGAAGTATTTATTGCCGCCCGAGAACCCGACCACTTCGTGGGGGAACACTGGGCCACAGACCACAAGATGGTCGTAATCGAGGATCAGCCGGTTGAGCGTGACCGGCACTTCTTGCGACATGAGGCCGCCGGTGATCTGCACCATGTCCGGGGCAGGAATGGCGCCGAGCCGGATGAAGTTCTCCGGGTTTTCCCAGTGGTGGTTGAAGACGTAGGAATCGCCTGTCTTCCCATCCACCACCGGCTGACCGACCAACTTGCTTAACTGCGCATCGGTCATGGGAGGATGGGTGCCCAAGGCAACCAGGTAGTCCAGCGCCTTCGTCCGCGGCCGTAACAGCTCCCGAAAAATTACAAACATATCCGGCATGGGCATGGTGCGTGTCCCATCCGGGATAATGATCAGAATGCGTTTGCCATCGAAGGCGGCCGTGGCCAGCGCCTGGGAAACGATCTGCCGCATGTCATCGGCACTCAAGTAGCCAACGGCAGATCCTCTTCCAACCGTCATCGCTTCGCTCCTTCAAACGCCGCTGTAAGCGGAGAAACCACCATCGACCACGACCACCGTGCCGGTCACGAACGCCGACGCCGGCGACAACAACCACAGCACGGCTCCAAACAGGTCTTGGGCTTCACCAAACCTGGCCATGGGAGTGTGGGCGATGATCGATTTGCCACGCGAGGTCAAATCGCCGGTGTCGCGATCGGTCAGCAGGAACCGGTTCTGTTCGGTGAGAAAGAATCCGGGTGCAATGGCGTTGACGCGAATTCGCGGCGAGCACTCCTGGGCCATGTGCACCGCCAGCCACTGGGTGAAATTGCTGACGCCCGCCTTAGCGGCCGAATACGCGGGAATACGAGTCAAGGGGCGAAAGGCATTCATCGAGGAAATGTTCAGGATGGTTCCGTGCCCTTGCTCCGCCATGATCTTGCCGAAGACCTGACACGGCAGGATGGTTCCGAGAATGTTCAGGTCGAAAACCCAGCGCAGGGCTTCGGTTGGCAGGTCGAAGAACTTCAGCTCGGCGCTGGTAGTTGCCTGGGGCTTGTTTCCTCCCGCGGCGTTGATCAGGCAATCGATCTTTCCGAAACGGGCCAGGACGTCGGCCGCCGCCTGCTTCAGGCTGTCAAGCTGAAGCACGTTGCAGGCAAACAGTTCGGTCTGCACGGCGCGCTTGCCCATGCGCTCCAGCAGCGCCTTGCCGGGTTCGAGGTTGAGGTCCAGAATGGCGACCTGCGCGCCGCAGCCGGTGAGTGCGCACGCCATTTCGCCGCCCAGGACGCCGGCGCCGCCAGTGATTACAACCGTTTGCCCGGTAAAGTCAAAAGCCTTGATGAACCCCTCGTAACTTTTCATCGCCTCTTGAGTGCCTTCCTTCTCTTCTCCGAGGTGAGCGCTCATTCCGACTACGCGAAGCAGGCCCTGGCAATAGAGCAGACTTGCTTTCCGTGCCGGATTGCTCCAGCGCATGATGTTTGCCGGATATCAGCAGGTGTTTGTCCATGGCGGATCGTGCGGCTTCGGGATCGTGAGCGCGAATCGCCTGATAGACGAGCCGGTGCATCTGGGCTGCATCGCGAAGATTGGTATCGGTCGCCAGTCTCGCTGTCGGTTTGCGCCTCTCGTAGAAAAGAGAGGAGACCATTTCCACCAAGGAAGCGACGATCGGATTCTCCGATGCCGCGGCCACCGCACGGTGGAAATTCACGTCGTGGACCAGGAAAAGGTCCTTGTCGTCGATCGCCGCAAACAGATTGCTGACCTCATCGGCAATTTTGGCGATCGCTTCAGGCCGGGCGCGCTGTGCCGCCAATCCTGCTGCGCCAACTTCAAGTATGCGGCGCGCCTCGAACATTTGTTCCTGAGTAAACCCATGCAACGCCGCTTGAAAATGCAGGGGCTCGGTACCCAAACTCGGCGGCCCGGCAGTGATATATGTCCCTGAACCATGTCTCGACTGCACTACCCCCATGGCGGACAAAGCCCTTAGGCCGACGCGAACCGTGGGACGACTGACGCCGATTTGCAGGGCCAGGTCCCTCTCGGCCGACAAACGGTCTCCCGGGCACAACTGACCGCGCTCGATCAAGTGGCGTACGAAGGAAACCACTTGTTCGGCGCTCCCTTTCC
>JAIQFM010000130.1 GCA_020073285.1 Terriglobia bacterium
GACCCATGCGCGGACCGATCGCCGCCAGCAGATCGAAGGCACGGTTGTTGCCGTGACCGCCGACGCAGTGCTTCTCGACATCGGTTTCAAGACCGAAGGCATCCTGCCGCTCTCCGCTTTCCAGGACGCCGCGGAAATCGTGAAGCCCGGCGACCAGTTCCCCGTCTCTGTCACCGGCCGCGACCCAGAGGGCTACTACCAACTCTCGCGCACGCGCGTCGAGCGCCCCACCGACTGGTCTTCGCTGGAGCAGGCCTTCGCCGAAAGAGCCACCATCGTAGGCACCGTTACCGCCGTGGTCAAAGGCGGCCTGAGCGTGGACGTCGGCGTGCGCGCCTTCATGCCCGCCTCGCGCAGCGGCGCGCGCGATGCCGTCGAGATGGAAAAACTTGTCGGCCAAGAAATTCGCTGTCGTATTACCAAGCTCGACGTCAGCGATGAGGACGTCGTTGTGGACCGCCGCGCCGTCGCCGAAGAAGAGGAACGTTCCTCCAAACAACGCCGCTACTCGGAATTGAAGGAAGGCGATGCCGTCACCGGCACCGTCCGCAGCCTCACCGACTATGGCGCCTTCGTTGACATCGGCGGCGTGGACGCCCTGCTGCACGTCGGCGACATCGCTTGGAGCCGCGTCAACAAGCCCGCCGACGTATTCTCCGTCGGCCAGCAGATCGAAGCACGGGTGTTGAAAGTTGACCCCGAGAAGGGCCGCATCTCAATCGGCCTCAAGCAGCTTCAAGCGCATCCCTGGGAGTCGGTCGCGGAGAAGTACAAAGCCGGCGAGCGCGCGCGCGGCACCGTCACCCGGATCGTGGACTTTGGCGCCTTCGTCGAACTCGAACCGGGTGTGGAAGGCCTGATTCACATTTCGGAAATGTCGTGGGCCAAGCGCATTAAGAAAGCCAGCGACGTGGTCAAGCAGGGCGACGCGGTGGAAGCCGTCATCCTGGGCGTGAACCTCGCCGACCGCCGCATTTCCCTCGGTCTTAAGCAAGCATTAGGCGATCCTTGGCTCGCGGCGGCACAGAAGTTCCCCGCCGGATCGATCATCGAAGGCCCGGTGACCAGCCTCACCAACTTCGGCGCGTTCGTGCAGCTTGTGGAAGGCGTCGAGGGCATGATCCACGTCGGCAACATCAGCGCCGAAAAGCGCATCAATCACCCGCGCGAGGTGCTGGCCGTCAGCCAGATCGTGCGCGCCAAAGTCCTCGAGTTCGATCGCGATAAGCGCCGCATCTCGCTCGGGATGAAACAACTGGTCGCCACCGGCCTCGACGAATACCTCGCCGAGCACAAGGTGGGCGATGCCGTCACCGGGCGCTTGATCGAAATATCCGGCGCAGAAGGGCGCGTCGAACTCGGCGAAGGCATCCTCGCCGCCTGCCGCATCCCCGCCGCCGTGCGGGAAACGAGACAGAGCGAAGAAGAACAACGCAGGGAAGAGCCCGGCACCGCCAGGCCGGACCTGTCCGCCCTCACCTCCATGCTGAACGCCCGCTGGAAGGGCGCGTCCGCCGCAAGCCCGTCGTCCAAGCCGCAGCCGCTCATGGCCGGCCAGGTGCGCAGCTTTCGCATTATCGGGCTGGATCCCGCCACTAAGAAGATCGAATTGGATTTGTCACAATAGCCGCAGGATGGCTCCCAAGGTTGCGGAGAATCCCTGGCCTTCGTCCGTCATGGCCGACGGTCCAGCTCGACTCCATACCAGCGGAGAATCTTGCGAAGGTCGTGCTGGTAGATGCAGGCGAGGCAGTAGAGGCGATAAATACTGGGGGTCGCGCCCCGAACCTCGATCTCGTGCAGGCGACTGGCAACGATTTTGAAAGCGGGGTTTCGGCGCCTCGCGGCGACTTGTCCGCTTGCGAAAGCGACCTCTCGCAGCGTGAGACCGAGCTTCTCCCGTAAACGGCGGAGTCGTTTGCCGGCCAAGCGAGCGCGCTGATAGATGGCAGTGCCGCCCACAACACCCCCCTGAAATGCGGCTAGTACTATAGTACTAGTCGTATTTTTCCGCGAGTTTTTCTCGCCACTCGGTCGATCTGTTGTGCAAGTGTAACCGGCAGGTCCTTGAGCGGCGCTTGTGCGGAACAGGGTTGCGCCCGCCTTTGTTCCAGAACAGATTCTGTTCCGAAAACGTATCAATCCGCAATTACTTGCGTGCCCAGGCGACAAACGGGCAATAGTCCCGCCGTGGAAGAGTTGAGCCGGCGTGAGCGGCAAATCGTTTTACTCGTTGTCAAAGGCTGGACAAACGGCCAGGTAGCCGCGCATCTAAATCTGTCCGAACAGACGGTCAAGAATCACCTGCGAAACATCTACAAAAAGCTCCGCGTCCGCAACCGCGTCGAACTTGTCAGACGAGTCCTGTCCGCCGCCTGAAAGGGCCTGATTCATGCGCTGCGGCGGCCCGGCGATCTGAAACCCGCAGCCAATGACATTCGAATTCTCCGACACTCCCCACTGAGTGGTCGGCAATCCTCGGGGAAGCGCTGAGCCCGTTGAGGATTCGGCTCGATGCCGATGCCGACCGAATCCGCCGCTGCAGCCAAGATAGCGTTCGGTGGTTTGAACCGATACGCGTTCCAAGAGAAATTGGATTTGTAGCCGTCTGGGGAAACTCGAGGCGGAAAATTCTCATCTGGTAGGCACAGCAGCGATAGTTGTCGGAGAATATTAAGATTGGCTGCAGCGTAACCGTGGGGTGGGGCTACGGACCTTTCGGGCCGGCGCCATCACGTGATACGGGCAAAGACAGGTGGGTGAGATGTGGCTGGACCTAATGTAGGAGCGAAGCCGCCATCGGGGACCGCTGCGAGCGGGGTAGCCGACACGGGATTCGTTTGCCTTGCGGCGGCGTTCGCTGCCCTCGGCGGGCTTCTGTTTGGCTATGACACCGGCGTGATTTCCGGCGCCGTGATTTTCATCAAGAGAGATTTTTCTCTGGCCACGTTTCCCCAGGAATTAGTGGTGAGCGTAGTGCTGGCGGGTGCGGCGACCGGCGCCCTAACGGGAGGCCGTCTGGCCGATCGTTTTGGCAGGCGGCGTACGCTGCTGGCAACGTCCGTCATCTTCATCGCTGGGGCCATCATCTGTGCTGTCGCGCCCTCACTCACGATGCTGGTAGTGGGGCGTGCCGTTGTCGGTGTGGGCATCGGGTTAGCCTGCACTACCGTGCCGGTCTATATCTCCGAAGTTTCTCCCGCTACCGCCCGCGGGTGGCAGGTTTCTCTGTTTCAACTCGCGATCACGATTGGAATCCTGGCCGCTTACCTGGTGGACTACGCCTATGCCGAGAGTGCGGCCTGGCGTTGGATGCTGGGGTTAGCGGCCGTGCCAGGCGCAATTCTTGGGTTGGGCATGCTGTTCATGCCCGAAAGCCCTCGCTGGCTCGCCGAGCATGGTGACATGAATGCCGCGCATGCCGTACTTGGGCGGATTCGTGGAACTCCGGATGTGGGAACGGAAATGGAGGAGATTCGGCGCAGTGTTGAGCACGCCCGGGAACGAGGGCGCTGGTCGGATCTGCTGGCCCCTGCCATACGTCCGGCTTTAATCATCGGTATCGGGCTGGCGATATTCCAGCAAATCACCGGCATTAATACTGTCATCTATTACGCTCCGACAATTATCCAGTCGGCCGGGATTTCGTCCGCCGCGGGCGCAATCTTGGCCACCGCGGGCATCGGCCTGGTAAACGTGATCATGACCATCGTTTCCATGTGGCTCATCGATCGCGTGGGGCGGCGTCCACTGTTGCTGACCGGCATTGCCGGTATGGTCCTCTGCCTCGGCGTTCTGGGGCTGGCGTTTCGGCTGATTTCGGCCAATGCGACTCTTGCCTGGATGGCGGTGGTGACCTTGATGGCGTATGTCGCCTTTTTTGCCATCAGCCTCGGCCCGATATTCTGGCTGCTCATTGCGGAGATTTACCCGTTGAAGATCCGGGGGCTGGCTGAGGGAACGGCCGCCGGCGCCAACTGGATATTCAACCTGATAGTCTCGATCACCTTTTTGAGCTTGGTGGAATTGCTGGGGGCAAGCTGGACGTTCTGGCTCTATGGGGCGCTTGCCGTCGCCAGTTGGTTCTTCTCGTACTATCTGGTGCCGGAGACCAAGGGGAGGACTTTGGAAGAAATCGAACGCTTCTGGCACTCGCAGCGCAGTTCCGTTGTTCCCGATACCGCGGCCGATTAGCGCCGCTGCCGATGCCGCGACCGGCCGCTCGGGAGCCGTTCTTACGTCGCGGCCGACCCGTATGGCTTGAATCCGGCACGTCGCATTCCGCGCTGCGCTTCCAAGTTTCTCATGAAGGTACGCCAGACAAAGCCGGTGCGCGCGTTTTCGGCCATCACCATGGTGATTCCGGTATCGATCCCGATAACGTCAGCGTCATACCAATCGTGCAGCGGGTTGAAGGCATTAACGAACCCATAGCGGCTCCAGGCCTTTGGGTATCGGCCTTTGACGGTACGAAGGACGCGCATTGCGGGCTGGGCAAGAAAAGGCAGCGAACCCGCCGCCGCGCTGGGGACCACGGTTCCATCGATCGGACCGATGGCGGGCGGGCCGCCCCAGACCACGTAGCCCTTTTGCGAATCGGAGGCCGTGATGCCCCATAAATCCTCGCCGTAATTGGGGAATTGCGCGGCCAGTTCCAGGCAGAAACGGCGATGCGCTTCGGTGGCAATAACGGAGTTGTGAAAATAATCGGCGTAGCGGTCGCGTTTTTCCTGGAAGTCGAACCAGGCTTGGGAGTACTGGTGGACAAAAAGAGGCGCGAACGAACCAACGTAGCGAAGCCCGTCGTATTCGAACGTGGTGCGCTTCCAGGCCGTCCAGGCTTCCGGGCGCAGCGGATAGGTCAAGGAGCCCAAGCCCAGCAGGTATATCATCATCAACTCGCTGTAGGACTGCCAGCGGTAGGAGAGGAAACCGAGTTCGGGCGCCCATCCACCAGACAGCAGAGCTGTGTCTTCGGAAAGCCAGGTCCATTCCACGCGGTTGAAGATGTCGTATGCCAGGCGAGAGACTTCAGAGTGCTCCTCGAAGTATTTGCGGCAGGTAAGAACGCCGCAAAGCAAGATTGCCGTATCCACCGAGGAGACTTCCGATTCCCACATCCGTTCGCCGGTAGCGACGTTGGCGAAATGAAAGAAGAAGCCGCGGTGCGTGGCCAGCTTCTTCCAGAGAAAGCGCAGGGTGACCAGAGCGCGGTCGCGCGCCTCGACGAATCCAATGTATCCGCGTTTGTGTCCGATGCAGAGCGCGGTGAGCCCGAAACCGGTGGCGGCGATACTCGCCACTACCGTGTTGTCCTGCCCGTTCGCTTTGCATCGATCCTTGACGAGACCGGTCTCCCGGCTCGCCTGTTCCCAGAAGAAGAGGAAATTCGCCTTCTCCACGTCTTCGAGAAAACGATCATCGTCATCGGAGAGACGTGTGGGCGGGGGCAGACCTTTGCCGCAAATCGCTGGGTCGTTCGACGCCGCGAATGCCGCACCTGTCGCTGGGCTGAAGGGCGCAAGCGCAGCCGCGCCGAGCATGCCTTTCAGCAGACTACGCCGGGAGAGATGGATGGATTTGCCAGGTTTATCGTCCATTCAATAAAGTCTAAGCAACGCAAATTATAAGTGATTCTCGCGCCGGCCGCGGCTCTCCAGCAACGAGGGCGGCATCGATTTTTGGAGAAACATGACACCTCGACGCCCCAACGAAGCGCTTGCTCACCGGGCAAGCGAGCACACCCCGCCATGAGGCCAGCCGATGCGCAGTAAACGGAAGCCGGCGATTCAAGCTGTACTCGCGCTGCTCGCCGCGATACTGACGTGCGGGCTCCTGAGCTGCCGCGCGGGCCCAAGCTCGTTGCGGGGGGCTGTCCTCGAACGCAACTCCGATCCCAGGAAGGAATCGCCCATCGCCGATGTCGAGGTCATCGCGCTCGTCGGTTCGACGTCGAGTTCCGCTCGCACGGATTCTTCCGGCTATTTCACCATTCCGTTGCGCCGCTGGATTCGGCGTGGACAATCCATTCGCCTCGCGTTCCGGCATCCGGGTTATCAAAGTCTCGACCTGAATGAGGCCGTTGGCGACAAGCTCTACATCGTGCATATGGCGCCGGTTCCCTCGGGGGGCCAGTCGAAAACGAAGCGACCAATAACGAGCATCGCGAACGTGAAGATCCGTTATTCCATGAAGACGACCGCATCGGTAAACGTCGGCAGCGCCGTGAAGACTTTCGAGGTGATAAATACCGGCAACCTCCCGTGTAATGGCCACCGGCCGTGCTCGCCGGATGGAAAGTGGAAGGCCGCCGTCGGTTCGACCACCTTGGATGCCGGCGAAGGTAACGAGTTTCGCAACGCCAGGCTTTCCTGCATTGCCGGACCATGCCCGTTTACGAAAGTCGAATCGGATGGATATTCCGAGGGTGGGAAGAAGATCACGGCTTCCGTTCTGAACTGGTCCGATACCACAACTTTCCTCCTGGAAGCGGAGGTGTACCATCCCATCGGCAGCGAGGTCATTCAGGAGTTTTACCCGGTGATTTTCGGACAGGCACTGAATTTCAGCGTGCCCAGCACGGGTGAAGGCGTGAGTCTCGAAGCGGACGTCAATGGGGACGTGCTGGTGTTTCCGCTCGGTCCGAGTCTTTGCCTGAGCTGGGCAAAATGTACCGTCGCCACCGACAAGGATCACAGCAAGAGCTACCGCTGTGAGCTCAAGGATGGCTACGATTTTCGCTGACCGGCGGCCCGCGTGGCGCAATGCGCGAATTTTTCCGCTTCCCGGGCGACCCTGAAACCAACGGCATTCACGCTGCGTCAGATCCACTCTGCAGATCCTGTTTCCGAACCCGGGCGACCGGCTTCTCCTGCAGCAGCAGTTCGGTAGCCTGCACGCGCGGACTATCATGGAACCACCGCTGCACGACATTGTCGTGAAGAAGGTTGGCAATCCCGAGCATGCTCATGCCCTGGTGATGCGCCATCCAGCAACGTACCAGTTCGCAGGAATGGCGGCGGGAGGACCGCAGCGCCGTGTAATCCGCCGCCTCATAAAAACCATACATTCCCAGCCAGCCCTCTTGGGTGATGCGGCGCAGGTTGCGCATCGAGGCCCCGGTATCGACCGGCAGCGCGAGGAGACTCGAATAGGGCGAGATGACCAGCGCGTCCATCTCATCTTTGTGCAGCGCAAGCGGAGGAACACCGAATGCGCGGTACTGATAGTGGCCGACGGCATCCCGGCTGGCATAGGCCGATTCCGAGATGCCCCAGGGGATGCGCTTGCGCGCCGCATACGCCTGTTGCGAGCGAACCGCCCCCGCCTGCGAACGCTCCAGGAGCGTGTTGGGATATGTTCGCATCCAGAGCGAGGGCATCAAGTATTCGAACGTCGTGCCCGTCCACGAGAGTAAAACCGGCCGGCCGTCGTTCAAGGCGTGGGCTCGGCCTAGCCGGAACCAGGTTTCCTGGGGTATGTCTTCCTTGGCGATGCCGACAAACACCGCCAGGCGCGCCTCCGAGGCGAGCAAATCGTAGCAGGCAGGATGGAGCTGCTGTGAATCCACATCAAAGCCCACCGACAACAGCTTGCGCCACCGGTTGAACAGCAAGCGAAAATCCATGTCGTTGGCTAGCTGACCGGCAAGGGCGGCGGTTTGTTGCAGGTCCCGGATGAGCCGCACGCTGTTCTGCTGTGCCTGGCCCAGCAGCGCCTGTAGGTTCCGGTACGCTGGTTGCTGGTCCGCGGGAACCGTCGTTACCGCCGCGGCCAGGCAGGCTGAAAACGCATCGATGAACGCAGGCAGCCGCTCCAACTGTCCTTCCTCCCCGCCAGGTTTGAGGGAGAGAGTGGGATTATCAAAAAGCCCAGAAAATTCCGGCAGCAGCCACGGGCAGTACGAAAGTATAGTCCGCGCAATGCTCTCGTGGCGTTCGTGTGCCTGTTCCAAAAACCACCGCAGATCACGATCACGATGATTATCCCCGAGCGACGGATCAAGTTCTCGAGGGAGCGTGTCCGCCAAATCCCGCATGTACTGCAACCAGTCCGTGGGGTTGGAATGATTTTCCGCCGTACGCGCCGGCGATGGTAAGGCCGTTCCGTATCGATCCAGCACCGACAGGTGATCCAGAAAGCCTTGCAGCAGTGACGCCGGGAGCAGCGGCCGGCGCAACTGTTGCAGACATTCCTGCTGCAGGCACCAGAGCGCAGCCACCAGGTTGCCGTTGTCCGCCGAGGAAATGAAACGAGGCGCCAGCGGCGCCAGCGACCGCGTGTCATACCAGTTGAACAAGTGCCCGCGATATTTCGGAAGTCTTTCGATTGTGGCCAGGGTGCGCGCGGTCAATTCCGCGAATTCAGGAACGGTGAGATAGCCCAGTTCGCACGCCACCTGGCGAACATTCAAGAGCAGGCCCAAGTCGGTCGGTGAAGTGCGCGCGGCAATTCGAAACGGCTCTTCCTGGACGTTATCCGGTATGAGCCAATGTTGTTCTTCGTTGCTGTATTCCGCGAAATAGCGCCACGTTCGCAGCGCGATACGGCGGAGCAGCAACCGGTCCTCAGCCGAAATTTCGTAGAGCGTGGTGCGAGGTGGCTGGTTGAGCCACATGCAGACAGGCTTGCTGCAGGACCAGAGCAGCAGGATCGGAGCCGCCGTCAGCAGGGTAAAGGGTCGTTCCACCCACAGCAGCAGAGCGAGCGCGATCAGTACCACCGGAATCCAATCAAGATAGAGTTCCACCGCGGTTCTGCCGCCGTTGCGCAGTTCGGCCTCCGCTGCCGTCTCCCACTCCAGCAGGCCGCGACGCGTGACCAGCCGCCGAACCAGTGCGCGCCCGATGGCGTCCAGGGAGAGCAGTGTTTGGTGGACAAGAAAGGTCAGCCGCAGCGCCGTAGCAGCGTTCCCCGCAAGAAACGCGTCCAACCTAGCCTGGCCAGTCGCGAGATCGCGCGTCCGGATCGCCTGCAGCAGCGGCAGCACGAAGTGGAACCACGCCGGCGCGAACATGAGAACGACAACGGCGACCGTCCATCGCAGGGCTGAGCCGGGCAGCGCCAGCCAGCCCAGCATCAGCAGAAAAACCGCGGCGGGCTCCACCAGGCTTCGGCGCAGGTTATCGAAAATCTTCCAGCGGGAAACCAGCGAGAGCGGATTGGAAACACGATCGCCGGTCGCGTTCGGAACGCGGGGCAACAGCCACTCCGCGATTTGCCAGTCGCCACGGATCCAGCGGTGCTTTCGGCGGCTATAGGCGCTGTAGTGAGAGGGGTAGTCGTCGATGAGTTCGATATCGCTGACCAAGCCGGTGCGCGCGTACGCTCCCTCGAGCAGATCATGGCTCAGCAGGGCATTTTCCGGAAAACGATGGTTGAGCACTGCCAGCAGAGTATCGACTTCGCAGATCCCTTTTCCGGTATAGATTCCTTCTTGGTAGAGATCCTGGTATACGTCGGACACAGCGCGGGTATAGATGTCCAAGCCGCGCTCGCCGCCGTAAATGTTGGCCAAGCGCGAGCGCGCCGCACTCGGAACACTGACTCCGACGCGTGGCTGCAGGATTCCGTAGCCGGAGACGACGACGTTGCGCCGTGGATCGATAACGGCGTGGTTCAGGGGATGTGCCAGCGCTCCGATCATCCGATGCGCCGCTCCCCGGGGAAGGTCCGTATCGGCGTCGAGCGTGATGACAAAACGCACTCGCCGCAGCAGCGAGAGGTCACCCATCTTCACCGGGAAGCTGTCGTATTCCTGGCGCAGCAGTCTGGCGAAGTCCATCAGCTTGCCGCGCTTGCGCTCCCAACCCATCCACACCCTCTCGCACGAGTTGTAAACCCGATGACGGTGGAACAACAGAAACGATCCCCGGCGTTGCTCGGCATACTTTTCGTTCAGCTTGCCGATCAGCTTCGCGCAGAGGGCGACGCGCGGATCGTCTTCGCCGGCGGCTTCCCGGGAGTCTGGAAGGTCGGTGAGCAGCGCGAAGTGCAGGTTGCGATCGCGATTGCCGAGGAACCGCACTTCCAGGTGCTCCACCAGTTGGCGAACCTGCGATCGATTCAGCAGCAGGGCGGGAACGGCCACGATCGTGACACAGTCATCCGGGATGCCCTCCAAAAAGTCCAGCTTGGGGAGCAACTGAACCGGCAGCAACCATGCGGTCACACAGTTCATTAGCTCCACCGCTACCTGAGAGGACGGTAGCAGCAGGGCGACCATGGCGAGCAGAAGCCGGCCGGGAGCCGCAGTCCCGCCGGCGACCAGCAGCAGCACCGCCGCCGCAACCGTCAGCGTGAGCGCGCCTATGCCGGTAAGGTAATAGGCGTTGGAATGCCGGCTCAGGAACGAAGCGAACCTCCGGCGGAAGCCTGGATGGAACCCAACCTTGCGGTGTAGATCGGGAGTTCCTTCTCCGACCAGGTAATAGCCCACATGTGCCTGCCGCGCCGCCAAACGAGGGTCATGGCTCTTGGTGCCGACGGCCTGCGCTTGCAGGGCGAGCGACACTGCCGCAAGTGCAACATCCGCTTCGCTCAGGTCGGAATGGGCGGCGATCTCGCCAACGGCATTCCAACAGCGGTCGCGACTCTCAAAATCCATTGCCGTATACGCGCCCGCGGGATCTTCACGCAAGATGCGGTCCACCAGGATCCGCGGTTCGAGCACATCCTTCCACGACGTTTGCCCGACGTGATGCAAACTGCGGATGCAATCGGCTACGCCGTAGACACCGCCGAGGTCCCCGCGCAGCCGCAACGCCCGTGCCGCGACCTCTTCCACCAGCAACAGCTTGAGACAGGGAACCAGCGCCCACACCTCCGCTATGTTCAAGACCACGGTTTCCTGGAGCGCATCGAGATACGCGGCGAAGGCGCGGGCGTCAAAGCGATACTCCACGACCGCCAAATAGCTCTCCGCAACAGCGGCAATTCTGGGGACAGCCTTGCCGCTAACCATGCGCACATGCGGAGTCTTTCTCACCTTCACTAACTCCGCTGTGTCTTGCAACGCCGTGTTCAGCAGCCGGGTGTTTTCCTGCAACCAGCGAACCTCCTCGGAAACGCAGGCGGAGGTATCCAGTTCGACCTGCAATGGCGGAAGCACGCGTTTCAGCGACTTCCAGTGCTGCGCGAAGAAGCGCGACGACGCAACTTCCGGCGCCAACGGTAAGTTGCTTGCCGACTCGGCGGCAGCGACGCGCATGTCTTCCAGGTTGGCGCCCGATTCGGGCGGCGGTTCCGGGAAGCGTTGTGCTTCCGCGCAGACGATTTCAAGATGCGTATTCTGGGTCATTTCGCTCGGACTTATCGATAGCTGGCGGCTTGCATTTCGAACATCTCGGCGTAGCGGCCACCCAGGTGGGCCAATTCCTCATGGCTGCCTTCCTCGGTGATCCGCCCATCCTCGAGCACCACGATGCGGCCGGCCATTCGCACGGTGGAGAACCTGTGGGAGATGAACAGCGCGGTTTTGCCGGCGGTGAGTTCCGCGAAGCGGCGGAAAACAGCCAGCTCGCTGCGTGCGTCCAGCCCCGCGGTTGGCTCATCCAGGATCAGAATTTGCGCGTCGCGAAGGTAGGCGCGCGCCAGCGCAACCTTCTGCCACTCACCGCCGGAAAGGTCCACGCCCATCTCGAAGCGGCGGCCCAGCATCTGGTCAAATCCGCGTGGCAGCCTTTCCACTACCTCGTGGGCCAGGCTCTTGCGCGCGGCCACTCGCAGCAAGTCCTCGTTCG
Source organism: Terriglobia bacterium (assembly GCA_020073285.1). Lineage (GTDB taxonomy): Bacteria > Acidobacteriota > Terriglobia > Terriglobales > Acidobacteriaceae > JAIQGF01. The sequence continues at coordinate 11,742 of JAIQFM010000130.1, forward strand.
CGAGTTCCTCGATGCGTCCGACGGCGATGTTCTCACCCGCTGTCATCTCGTAACGCATGAAGTCTTGGAAGATGACTCCAATCTCGCGATACAGGTTTTCCAGGTCGTACTCGCGAAGGTCCACGCCGTCGAGCAGGATTTGTCCCTGCGTCGGGTCGTAGAGCCGCGTAATTAGCTTCACAATCGTCGTCTTCCCCTGCCCGTTTTCGCCGACCAGCGCCACCCTTTCACCGGGCCTGAGGTGAAAGTTCAGATCCCGGAGAACCATGCGGCTTGTTCCCGGATAGCAGAACGACACGTCGCGGAATTCGAATCCGCGCGCGATTGGCCGCGGTGCAGTCAGTGCGTCCGGCTTGGACCGTATCGTCGGCTGCATTTCGAAGAAGGCCAGGAGATCAGTGAGGAACAACGCCTGGTCGGCGATGCCGGATAAAGTCGAGAACAATTGCTGGATGTTCCCACTGACCTGCAAAATCGCCCCGGTCAGGGCGGTCATGGCACCGATGCTGATGGCTCCGGTCAGGGTGCGCCAGATGACGAAGACGTAGGCCGAGTAGTATCCCAGCGTACCCAGCGCCGAGA
>JAIQFM010000131.1 GCA_020073285.1 Terriglobia bacterium
CATCTTCTACAACGCCGCCAATTGGGCCGACGATCGAGCGGAGTTTAATTGCTTGTACCCGAACGCACCGTTCGCCGGCTGGAACGCGGCGCAGATTTTAGACTTTGTCAGCTCCAGCTTCGTGACCAACATGTTGATGGGGGACATGGATCCAGAGATGTTCCACCAACCCAACCTTCATTTCTCCAACAACGCCTCGGCACTTGGACTCAGTGGAACCTATACTTCGTCGCCGCTCAGCGACGTTTATGACCAGACGTTCTCCAAGTACGAAGCGGTTTACGCGTTACCCGTGCTGAGCCCGACGCTCGATCAGTTGGGCCAGCTCATGCAGAACCGGGATAGCTTCAACAAGTCAGGTGTTACGGCAAGCGTTATGGGCCTCGGTGGGGCGAGCCCAACGGTAACCATCTCGATGCCGTCAACGGCGAGTGTCCCGAGCGCCGTCATTCCGATCACCGGCGCGAAGAGCACCGGTTCCGAAATTTATGGCGGACAAAACATCTCGCATATAAAAATCAACGCGGGACAAACCATCACGCTTGGCGGCCAGAGCCAGTCTGGCCCGGCGCTGATCAATGCCACGCCCATCGCCGCTGTCTGCCAGTCCTCCTCGGTGAGAACCACAATTCCGGCGACCACGACGGGCAGCTTGCTTATTGCCGTGTTCCAGTCGGATGTCAGGAACGCCAGCAGCGTGACCGCGACGGGAGCGACCTTCGCGGCCAAACTACAGGGGCACTACAGAGGCTACGATCAAGCGTACTCCGCTCGCAACGTAGCCGGCGGAATCTCCTCGGTCAACGTGAACTACTCCGGCTTCCAGTGCTTGAATGGCGGGTGGATCTTCGAAATCACCGGAGCGGCCACCGCTAGCGATCCTTGGGGCACTGCTGCTGGTTACGGTAATTCTTTCGGCGCGTCGAGCCTCCGCACCGGAACCATTACCGCCGGTGGCAGTGGATTAACGATTGCGGCGTTCATGGATTACTACAACCAGGCGACCGGCTACAGCAGCGGCTCAGGCTGGACGCCGGGAGTAACGGGAGCGAACCACGACTACTATGAGTTTCGTGCGAGCACGAATGGTAGCTCCTACGGCGGAACCGGCCAGGCCACGGTGACCGGAGGCGCCGATGGCGCCAGAGTGGATTCGCTCATCTTCAACATCAAAGGTCAGTGATCAACAGAAGGGCACATGAACCGGAGCGGAGGAGACCGCGAAGGGCTCCTCCGCTTCCATGAACAAAACGAGTAGCGAGCCAGGTCGATAGGCAGAGCAGATGAGTTGTTCGCTAACTCTGCGGATCAATAGGTACGACATCGCGCTGGTCTGAAGCGAGAGACTTAGGATTGCGTGTCGCTGCCTAGAAGGACGGTCATGTGAGCGAGATATTTGACGCATTGACGATCGCCGACGATGAAGTTCTGCAACGGTTCGCGTCTCTGCCTTCTTTAGCGGGGGAGGAGGTACGAGTCGATGGCTTGTGGCGTGATGACAATCTGGAGCGGTTGACGAATCCTGCGCGTCTTCTGCCTGGCAAGGTCCCTCCGTCCCATAAGACAATCAGAACTTACTTGCTCGTTGCCTTTTTAGCGACCATCCTGGTCCTGCTGGCAGGGGACTATGCATTCCGCGGGAACCAAGGCGTGCTGGCTAGGAGCGCCCCGGTCGCGGGTGTGGCGTTTGAAGCTACGGTCCGGCCGGCCAGCGAGGTCCGAATTACGGCGCAGTCATTGGGCACGGTATCCGGTCTTCTCGTCAAAGTTGGCGACCAAGTGAAAAAAGGGCAGCCTCTATTACGAATCGATGACCAGGAAGCGGAGCTGGCCGTTCGGCGCGCCCGTGCGGAGCGCGACGCTGCCTGGGCGAACCTAGCCAGCTTTCGTTCCCGGCTGGCCGAGGCCAACGCCCGGGTTGCCGTGGCCCAGCGCCGTGAACAGCAGGTTCCATCAAGGCAATGGCGAGATTCACCCGAGCGCGCCGCCGCCACTTACGACCAAGCCTTGATCAGCTACAATCGCGCCGTGGAGCTGAACAAGGCTGGCGTCATGGCGCAACAGGAAGTGGATGCCCGAGCCACGGAGTTGCGGCTGGCCAAGGATGATCTGTACAACGCCAAGAAGCTGTCGGCCGCGTCGGCCAAATTAGAAAGCGACCAGGTCGACCAGGCGACTCTCGAAGCCCAAGTGACTCGCCAGGAGTTGCAGGAACACCTGCGGCAGGCGGAGTTGAAGTACGAGCAAGCCCGGCAGCAGTTTGATGCAACCATCGTACGAGCCACCGAGGACGCTGTTGTAGCAGACATTCCGGTTCGCCTTGGCGACCGGGTACCTGGGGGCACAATCCTGGTCCGACTGGCGGAACTGGATAATATGGTCGCCGACGTTCCCGTCGCCGCGCGGATCGTCGCGGAACTCAAGGTCGGGCAGCGGTCCCTTGTGACATTGCCCTCCACGCCACCGCGCCAGGTGGAAGGAAGGATCAGCATCATTCATCCGCTTCCTGCCGCGAACATGACCCATACGGTCGAGGTCGAATTCCACAACCCCACCCTTTTGCTGCTGGCCGGACAACCGGCGGAAGTCAGGTTTGCGCATTGAATCAAGACCCGATTTCCGTCGTGTTGGCCACGGAAGGAACCTATCCCTTCTATGGCGGGGGCGTGAGCACGTGGTGCCACCGCCTCACGCACGGCCTGACGGACATCGAGTTTAGTTTGCTCGCCGTAGCCACCAGCCCGTACCCGCAGGCCAAGTATGATCTCGCCCCGAATGTGCGGACGGTGATCAAAGTTCCGCAGTGGGGCTTGCTGCAGCCGGCGGAATACTCGCACCACCAGCCAACATCCATGTTCTTGCGCAAGCGCTGGAACACTTCCTCCAGCGTCGTCAGCAAGCGTTTCAAACCCCTTTTCGAGGAATTCTTCGCCGCGCTGTTTTCCTCCGACCGGGGCATGGAGCAGTTTGGGAGCGTGTTGCTGAATTTGCAGACCTATTTCCAGAGCTACGACTACGAAAGAAGCATGAACTCCGTGGAAGCGTGGGAGGTGCTGCAGCACGTGATTCGCGCTACCCGGGAGAGTCGGCCCCCTGCCACGCAACACCCGACGCTGGCAGAGGTAAAGGAAGTTTACCGCCTGCTGTATCACCTGCTTATGGTCCTGCACTTCCCGATTCCGACCGGGGACGTCGTCCATTCTTCGGCCGCGTCTTTCTGCGGCTTGCCCTGCGTGCTCGCCAAGATAGCGAACGGAACACCGTATCTGCTCACGGAGCACGGCGTGTATCTGCGTGAGCAGTATCTGAATCTCCGCCGTTATGTAAAATCGTTTTTCGTTCGTTGGTTCCTTTATCTGCTGGTCGAGAAAGTGGTGGAGTTGAATTATTGCTTCGCCGATCAGATCTGCCCGGTGTGTGCCTACAATGCGCGCTGGGAAAGACGCCTGGGCGTGCCAGAAGGCCGGATCGAAGTAATCTTCAACGGAGTGAGCCCCGAGACGTTCCGCCCCTGGGAGCGTGAAGCGAGGGATCGCCCCCTGGTTTCTACCGTCGGCCTGATTTATCCGCTGAAGGGGCAACTCGATCTGATTCAGGCGATGGGCCTGCTCAAGCCCAGGTTTGAAGATCTAGAGATGCGATTCTATGGAGCAGCGAGCCATAGCGAATACTTTGGCGAGTGCGTGCGTAAGGTGTCGGAGCTGCACTTAGAAAAGAACGTGAACTTCTGCGGGACCACGAAGGAACCCTGGAAAGCCTTCAGCAACGCCGATGTCGTCGCTTTTCCCAGTATATCCGAGGCATTTCCGTACGTCGTGGTGGAAGCAATGTTGTGCGGCGCTGCGATTGTTGCCACCGATGTTGGAGGGATAAAGGAAGCCCTGGGAAATTGCGGGCTTCTCGTGCCTCCGAAGAAACCCCAAGCGATGTCGGAAGCAATTTCCTTCCTGCTCACTTGTCCGCAAGAGCGGGAAGCATTGGGCCGCAGGGCCCGGGCACGAGCTCTCGAAAATTTTACCGACGATCGATTCCTGGGTTCCTACCGGGCCACTTACTATAGGCTGTCTTCCCGTCGGGTACAAAGGTATCTGCCTGCGTAACCAGTGATTGGGGAGGTATTTTGCTGATTCGGTTCAGCGCGGTCGCCATGACGCTCGCTTTGTCCAGTTGGTTCTTCCCACAAAGTGCCTCGCCTGCCGATGCTCCGTCACGCCTGGCCATCTACTACGGTTACCCCAGCCTGATCAATGGCTCACGTGGAGATGTGGAGAAGGCCGCTAGTGTGTTCAGCGGCTACCAGGTGGTTGTGTTGGGCGACGGAATCGAGTTTACGGACCGGCGGCCAGGGCGGTATCCGGAAGGAGATCCCGACGAGCATCAAAAAGCAGTTCAGATCATAGCCGCAACGCTGCGTCGCAACCCGAAAACGCGCTTCTACGGTTACGTGTGCCTGGGGGACATCCAGTTGCCCGGACAGAAACCACTGTCGCTGGCGCCGCAGGAGCTAGAAGAGCGCGTGCGGCTGTGGAAAGCCATGGGCGTAACGGGAATCTTCTTGGATGAGGCAGGCTATGACTATCCGGTAGTGACTCGCAAGCGTCAGAATATGGCCGTTCGCCTGATCCACAAATTGGGCCTGAGTGCATTCATGAATGCCTACTTCCTCGACCACCTGTTCAGCACCGAGGAGGCGCTACCGAACGCAAATGGAATCGGGAAAAATCCGGAACACGCACTCCCGCTTCTCAATCAACACGACCTTTTTCTGCTGGAGTCTTTCCAAGTCAAGAATGGGGCCTATGAAGACGTCTCCGCTTGGCGGCCACGCTTGACGCAGGCTCTTCGGTATCGTCGCCAGTTTGGGACGCGCATCTTTGCCACCACCACGACCACGCAACAGGAACCCCTGCAGAGCGTGAAGTTCAGTTACTCGTGGTGGACAGCGTGGCTTTATGGTCTGGATGGTTTTAGCTGGGGAGAACCCAACTTTGCCGCCGCGAGTAACTTGCTGCCCGATCGCCTCTGCCGACCAGAGGACGCGACCCTCGATGCTCGCGATGAGCCCTCGGTCGTACATTCCGATAACACCCGTTTTTGGCGGAAGGCGGGTAGGTTTGTCGTCATTGTGGATTCCAAGGCTCACGCCGTTCGTCGTGTCCCTCTCGCCGGCACCTCGGAATCAACCGATGTGCAGGAATTACTACGTTCCCCCCAAGCACAAACACTAACGATCTGCGGGGGAAGGCCATGAAAGAGCCTGTCGATGAATTGTTGGCCGCGATTAATAAGGTCACCCGAGAGCTTGCCGTGCCCCTGGAGGTCGCGGCTTTGATTGAGTCCTTCGGGTACGACGACCGGAGCGCGAAAGAGCTGGGCTTTTCGAGCGTTTTTGCCTTGGCGGAGCATCTCTTCGCCCGTCTACCGCGCGATCTCACGCCGCATGAGAGGGCCGCTCCTTCGCGTTGGCTGGCTTTTTTGTCGGAAACAAGATGGGCGTTGCGCAAGTTACCGCTCGGGTTGGCCTACGCTGTCCCCTGGATGGTTCTAGTGACCTTGCAGTACCTGCGTCCTGAAGCCTTCCAGGTCACGGCCGAGTTGGGCGGTGCGTTGAGCCTTGCGCTCATTGCCAGCCTCATCACGACGGGTGGATTCGTTCAAGTCATTTCCAGGAGCGGGAACTTCCATTACGGATTGGAGGAGCCCTTCGTTGCCCGGAGTAACTGCACACTGCTGCTCAACTTCGGATTGATCAGCAGTCTTCTGCTCGCGTTGCTGGCCCTGATCTTGGGCCTTTATTTCCATGTTTTCTCAACCAGCTATCTGATACTGGGCGCCATTGAGTACGTGGCTCTGAGCCTGCTGTGGATGTTCTGCGCGGTTTTATCCGTCCAGGGGCTTAGCTGGTGTGTCCCTCTTACGTTCTTGTTGAGCACTCTCGTCATCGGCGTGCTGAAGATGTTGGTTAACTGCGGAACGGTCACGGTGCTGATGTTGTGGCTGGCGTTGACGGTTCTAAGCACTCTAGGGTGCATGCTGGCCGGCTTTCGCCGCGCGCAGAACAAGCACCCTGAGAAGCACGCGAGCGCTACTCCCCGATACGGCGTGTGGTTCATCTCTCTGGCGCCCTTCTACGCCTACGGAGCTGCCTATTTTGCTTTCTTGTTTGCCGACCGAGTGGCCGCGGGCAGTTCCATTTCGTGGGTCTCGGGGCTCAGTTTTGGGATCGATTCCACCTACCAACGAGGAATGGATCTTGTGCTGCTGCCATTCTTGATTACGGCAGCGCTAGTCGAGTATCTCAGCGATTCATTTCTGCGCTTCTGGCACAGGCTTTCCGCGGAGGGATCCCGCGCCGGAGACCTGCCATTGGCGGAGGCTCTGCGGAAGCGTCACTGGAAACTGATGGTGGTTGCCTTGTCGTCATTTGTCTTGATCGCGACCGGCGCTTGCTCCGCAGTCTGGCGTTTGGAGACCTTATCGTTGGTTCGCGAAGTATGGAGAACGCCTGCGATGGGAGGTCTCGGCTACCTCATGCTGAGCCTGGCCCTGCTGGAGACCATCATCCTGTCCAGTGTTAATGCCATTAGACCAGCCTTAGTGGCCCTTGCCCTTGGGTTGGCAGTCAATCTTCTCACCGGCTACGGGCTGGGCCACCTTCTCGGACTGCAATATGCTGCGGCAGGATTACTTGTCGGGTCGGCCGTCGTTCTCTGGAGGTGCAACTCAGCGGTCAGGGAAATCTTACGCCATCCCGAGTACCACTATGCGGTTTCCTGAGTTGTCCTAATGTTGGCTGCGGACGTACTGAAAGCATTGTGGATCTTTGTGATCTTTCTGGGGATCTTCTTTGGGTTCCCCACGCGCCTTTTTTACGCCCGAACGAACGCGGGCTGGATTATGGCGATGGCCGGCAACTGGGCTCGTATTGTGCTCGGGGCGACGATCGCGGTTGTCGCTCTGGCCGGTCTGCGGGTATTCAACGCCACAACAGTGATCGTTCTTCTTGTCGGCGGGATTGGCATGAGTTGGCTTCGCCGGCGAGCTGCGGCACACGACAGTATGTCGGTCGCTCTGCAAGAATTCACGCTCGGGATCATCCGATGGGTTGAGACCTGGCAGCTTGGTGCGCTCCTCGCACCGCGCAGCCGCCGGGTCGCCGCCAACTCCTCGCGGAGCGCTCGATTTCATCGATGGTCGCCAACCATTGAACGCCATGGCGTTCTGCTCGCGTGTTTTGCGGCCGCACTCACCATCACAGTCGTAGTGCGCTCGGAACATGCGCTGCGGGAGCTCCGCTTCGACCAGCCTGGCGAATATGGCGCTTTGCTTCGCGCTCGGGAACTGATGCTGAACATGAACGCGGCCGGGCGGCCTTTGATATTTCCCGCATTGGTTGCCACCACCTCGCTGGTCAGTGCCGTGGACCCGATGGAAGTCACCAGGTTTTTGTCGCCCGTACTTGGAGTGCTGCTTGTTCTCGCTGCCGGCTGGCTGGTTCACGTGTGCGCGGAGATGGGGATCGCGACCCTTGTTGTTATGTATTGTTTGGGGGTCGTATTCCCGATTACAAGAGCTAGTCCAGCGCTTAACCCGAGCCCACTCTCCAAGCTTGCAGGCGTTCTTGGCGGCTCTTCAACCCCGGCGCGAGGCGACACCGAATTTCAACTGGGCCTGCTCTTCCTGATTCTTGCGCTCGCGCTCTTGGCCGATTGGTACGCAAACCGGCGAGGGTCGAACTCTCTCGTCGACGTTCTCTGTTGTGTGGTGTTGGTGGCCATCATTTCACAGTTCTTATTGCTGGTATTGATGCTGGTGGCCGCAGTTCTCCTGTTTCAGCGTAAAGCTGGTCTCGTCGTACTTTTCCTGGTGTGCTACGGCCTTGCGGCATATGCCATACTAGCGGCCGATAGCACGATCGTTCCCAACGAAGTGTTCGTCATTCTGCCGGTTACTGCCGCCATTGCCATGGGACTGCTCATTGCATTTATCGAAGCCCGACTCACCATTGGTGTCGGCTCGGCAGCGAGATTAGTAGTCCTCATTGTCTGCCTGGGAATCATTGTCTTTTGGGCGAAGCCGCAGAGACGAAAAGGCCAATGCCTGGAATACGAAACCGCCGCCCGCCAAACCCGGAAAATTGCACGGCTGTTTCCCCGCTTGCAGTGGGCCGTGGCAGCCCCCGTCGAGCAGTTGCCGGAAACGCTTGGGTTGGGAGCGTACGAAGATCTGGCTGGCTTTGTTGGGAAGTACCAACAGCAGGTCGCAAAACCAGGATTCAGGTTTCAGGGCGTACCGGAAAACCTGTTTGTTTACGTTGAGAAGGTACCGTTTCAGATTTTCTCTCGCGAACCCGAGACCGTATCTTTTTCGGTGATGGCTGATTCTACATACTCTCACTACCGTTCGCCGGGAGGTCGCGCCAGCTTGGAGTCGGCGGCATTGCGGCTGTGCGAGAGTTACAAACAGTCTCACGGCAACACGGATGTGTTTTTTGAAGACGAAAATCTCCGCATTTACCACATCAGGCAAGCAGCGGCTTCCGTTAATCGATAAGGTGTTCGCTGTTCTGAAAAATCGACGCTCGCGTACTGCCTGGTTGGTTGGTTGTTAGTGCCCACCTTTGGCGGCGCTCCTAGGACTCAAATGGTCGTAGACTCCATCTACAAGAGTTGTTACAAGCTTCGACGGGCACCGTTCGAGCTCAATCCCGACCCCTCTTTTCTGTTTCGAACCAAGAGGCACTACGAAGCCCTGGCGACCCTGTATTACGGCATTCGCCAACAAAAGGGTTTTGTCGTGCTGACGGGGGAAGTCGGCACCGGCAAAACGCTGCTGATCCGCTGCCTCCTGCAACTTCTCAAGGGAACAGAGTGTGTGTGCGCGTATGTTTTCAACAGCCGCCTATCTCCGCGGGAGTTCCTGCAGTATGTGGCTGGGGACCTCGGGGTCAACGTGTCGCGAAGAAACAAGACTGAGATCCTGCTGGCGCTCAGCAAATATGTTTTGTCTCGCTACCAGAGACAATTGCTCACAGTGCTGGTAGTGGACGAAGCCCACGACCTCTCCGCAGACACCCTTGAAGAAGTTCGCCTTCTCACAAACCTGGAGACGGCCGATAGCAAGCTGCTACAGGTGCTGCTTGTGGGCCAGCCGGAGCTCGATAAGAAACTGGATTCAGTCGGGCTGAGACAACTAAAACAGAGAATCGCTCTGCGCTGCCGCTTGGCGCCTCTGGATTTGGAGGAGACCATCAGTTATATTCGGCACCGACTGACGCTGGCTGGAACGGGTGCGGATGCTGTCGATCTGTTTCCTGAGGAAACGATCGAAACAGTTTTTCGCTATTCCGGCGGCATTCCACGACTGATCAACACAATCTGTGAGAATGCCTTGATTACCGCCTACGCTCGGCGATTGTCTTTTGCATCCGCGGAGATCATTGACGACGTCGCGGTTGACCTTCGTCTTCAAGCGATTTATCCCGTACAACCAAGCCTGTTCTATTCGCCGCGCAAAGCTACCGACCACGAACAGGCAGGCCCACTAATCCCCGAACTCATTGCGGACGGCACATGGGGTAATCAGGGCAACGACTAACGATGACCCACCCCGCCTGCCCTTTCAGCCCTCATTTTTAGCCCGTCTTTGAAAGTTGATTTCCCAGGTTCTCACGTCAAACGTGCGTCTGTAGGTTCTTATTCGAAAACACAGGAGGGACTGTCGTGAACATGTCTTGTAAGGGCATCATTCGAGTCTGCCGAGTCTGCGGGGAGTACACCAGTTCGCTTGTGAAATGTGCGGTATTCGCGGCGGCTGTTCTCGGCCTGATAGCCGGGCAGGGTTTTGCTGCCACGCCGGCGAATAAAGTGCCCCCTGCGGTTAGCGGTACGTTCCAAGTCGGCTCCTGGATCACAGTCGATCCAGGCCAGTGGACCGGAGATCATCCGATCACCTTTGCCTACAAATATCAGACCTGCTCAGCCGCCGGCGGCACCTGCCAGTTGGCGCCAGGGCTGTTCGCCAACGGCTCGCGCGCGGGACTCCTGCTTCTGGCCGCTACCGCCGGCAAGCGAATCAAAGTAACTGTGACGGCAACCAATCCAGCCGGCAAGAAGGCTGTCACCACCCAGTTGACCCCGGCCATCACGGCCTATCCCAACACCGCGCCACCGCTGATCGAATTCATCAACGGCGTGCCGGATCCAACCGAACCATCCCACAGCAGCAAGACTACGTTTCAATTCCAGGCTACAGGTGCTGGGGTATCACTGCGTTGCCAGATCGATAGCAAAGCAGCGACCGCATGTCCCGCCAATAACAAGATCACCTACAGCAATCTCACCCCTGGCAGCCACACGGCGAAAGTGACCGCCACTAACACCTTCGGCACGGCCGTGGCCAGCTACACCTGGACCGTGGAGCCTTTACCGCGCCCATTAGCGTGTCTGCGCGACGATGGCTCAAGCTGCTACCAGCCGCCGGTCGGCACGACCTGGCAATGGCAGCTCAATCCTGACGCGAAACAAACCACGATCAACACCGCCGTCGTGGCGGACATGTTCGACATCGACGGTTATGACAATGATGCAAATGTCATCGCGATACTAAGAGCGCTGCCCGGGGACCATGTCTCCTCTCGCAGCGTTACCTGCTACGTGACCGCTGGCACGTTGGAAAACTGGCGGCCGGACACCGAAGCCCTCAATCCCGATGTGCTCGGCAACCCGTATTCCGGCTTCACCGACGAACGCTGGATCGACGTGCGGCAAATCTCGCAGATACGTCCCTGGCTTGAAGGCAAAATGGACATGTGCAAAGCCAAGGGCTTCGATGCCATCGAATTCGACAACGTAGACGGCTGGCAGCCGGACAACAATACCGGACTCAACATCACCGCGGAAGACGAAATCGCGTTTATCGTCTACCTGGCGAATGCCGCCCATGCACGCGGCATGACAATGGCGCACAAGTCGAACGTAGAACAAGTTCCGGCCGTGCTCCCATACGTGGATTTTGCGGTTGTCGAGGAATGCTTCGCCTATAAGGAATGTACTCGCGCTGATCCCAACACAGACGGGCAGTACGGGTACGACGATTTCATCCATGCGGGCAAGCCTGTATTTGAGGTCGAATATAAGAAATACAATCCCAGCAATAACGTGTGCGCAAGGGCCAACGCGCTGGGATTTTCTTCGATGTACAAGCGCGTTGCCTTGGACTCATATCGGGTACCATGCTGGCGCACCAACTAACCTGGCCCTTGGGGGGAGTGCAGACTAATAAAATGTTCGTCCTCTTCGGCAAGAGCGAATTTCTCTCCGCAATCCCAGCACCAAGCGTGAAAGTTGTAGCAGCGGCTTCATTCCCGTTTTGGTCCAAGAGGTCCGCTCGTTCATTACGAGCGGACACGGCCAGATTGCTACTACCTCTAGGTTGTTCGGAATCTGGCGCTGGTTCAGGAGGGAGCTTAGTCTCAGGTCTGCCATGCGCCTATCCAATGCCGCATAGCGGATTTCTTGAGCCCCAAAGAGGATGCTTTGCTCACACACTGGACCCGCGCGCAATTCGGATCATCCGACCACAAATGGATGGCGGCCGCCATTTACGCTGTGTTCATCGTCCTGGTGGGCTGTGGCGGGTCTACTGCCAGGGACCCAGCGCCGTCCGTGGCCGTGTCAGTAAGCCCAAGTGTGGCTTCCGTGCAGGCCGGCCACTCGCAGCAATTCACAGCCAGCGTCAGCGGCACCAGCAATACGTCCGTGAACTGGACAGCCACTGGAGGGAGCGTCTCCCCGAGTGGAATGTACACCGCTCCTAGCAGCGCAGGAACTTACCAGGTAACGGCTACAAGCGTGGCGGATACGACCAGGTCTGCCTCGGCGGCAATCACGGTAATTGCATCGGTCGCGGTGACAGTCTCGCCTGGTACGGCGGCGGTGACGACCGGCGGCACGCAGCAGTTCACGGCCACGGTCAGCGGAGATTCGAACACGGCTGTAACTTGGTCGGCGACGGGCGGCAGCGTCTCGGCCAGTGGACTCTACACCGCACCTGCCACGGCCGGAACGTACACCGTGAAGGCCACCAGCGCGGCCGATGCCACCAAGTCAGCAACGGCCAGCGTGACGGTGAGCGCGCCGGCGGTGGTGTCGGTTTCGATTGCGCCGACTTCGGTATCGCTGTCAACCGGCGGCACGCAGCAGTTTAGCGCCACGGTCACGGGGAACTCCAACACCGCTGTAACTTGGTCGGCGACGGGCGGGAGCGTCTCGGCCAGTGGACTCTACACCGCACCTGCCA
>JAIQFM010000132.1 GCA_020073285.1 Terriglobia bacterium
TCCACGTGCCCCTGCACGATGTGGCCGCCCATGCGCCCGTCGGCCTTCATCGGCAGCTCCAGGTTAACCAGCGCACCCTGGGTGATACGGGAAAAGGAAGTCAGTCTCCAGGTCTCTTCCGCCAAGTCGGCACGAAAAGAAGTGGGAGTGATTTCAACCGCGGTCAGGCAGACGCCGCTGACCGCGACGCTGTCGCCCTTCCTCAATTCGCGCGCCGTACGGGCCGCCTCGATGATTAATCGCCGCGTGCCGCCGCTGGGGGTAATGACCGCCACGCAGCCCACGTCCTCCACTAATCCTGTAAACATGATTGCCTCGCAGAGATAGTCTATCGTCGCTCGGTCTACGGTCCTGCCGGAATCAAAACAATACGCGGGCCGAACGACAAAGACCGAGAGACCAAAGAGCTTATGAGTACGGATCTCTTACATATGCTTCTACCGCAAAATCTTCCCCAAACCGGTGCAGGCGCAGATTCTTCACGTGCGCCGCCTCGCTCATGCGGCGAAATCCGGGGCCGGAGGCAAAGGGAACCGAGCCGCTGCCCGCCAGGATTTTGGGCGCGTAGTACAGAAAAACCTTGTCCACGATACCGGCCGCCAGCGCCGCCCAGTTCACCATCGCGCCGCCCTCGATCAGGACACTGGTAATGTCCATTCCACCCAGCCGCTCGACGATGCTGCACAAATCGGGGCGTCCGTCGCGGCCGCCGAGAGCGACCTGTTCGACGCGCACGCCGCGCTCCTCCAACGCTTTGCGCTTCTTCTCCTCGGCAAACGAGCACAGCACGAGGAGGTCGCCGCGGCAGGTCTTCACGACTCGCGATTCCAGCGGCAGGCGCAATCTGGAATCCAGGATGACGCGCAGCAGCGGACGCCGGCGCGGCAGCCCGGTGCGGTCGGTGAGCAGCGGATCGTCGGCAACGACGGTGCCCACGCCGACCATGATCGCGTCCATGGCGTGCCGCAACTGGTGCACGTGAGCGCGCGCCACCTCGCTGGTAATCCAACCGCCGGTGGCGCCCCCCGCGCCGAGCGCCGAGGGATTGCCGGACTCGCCCGGAGGCGGAGCGATCTTGCCGTCCAGCGTCATCGCCGCCTTCAAGATCACCAGCGGGGTGCGAGTGCGAATATGTTTGGCGAAAGCTTCGTTGAGGCGCCTCGCCTCGTCTTCGCCAATGCCGGTGGTGACCTCGATCCCGGCCGCGCGCAGTTTCTGGAATCCTTGCCCTTGGACTTGCGGGTTGGGGTCCTGCATGGCGGCCACTACGCGCCGCACGCCCGACTTGATGAGGGCATCGGCGCACGGCCCGGTGCGGCCCTGATGCGAGCAAGGCTCCAGATTGATGTACAACGTCGAGCCGCGCGCCCGCTCTCCTGCCTGCTCCAGCGCCAAGATTTCCGCGTGCTTTAGTCCGTCGTAGGTGTAGGCGCCCTCGCCGATCACCTGGCCGTTTGCGTCCACGAGCACGGCGCCGACGCAGGGGTTGGGTGAAGCCAGGCCAATGCCCTGCCGCGCCAGTTCGAGCGCGCGCCGCATGAAGTCATGGTCCTCCGCTGTAGCGCTATTTGTCATCGGCCAGCTTGGCTAACTTTCTCTGGCAAAAAACCATGGCCTGAGGTCCGCTTCGGGTACGTAGCGCATGGCCTGCCGGAATATTGCATGCAGTGTTCCCGGATCCAAAGACTTGTGAAGGGGAACGGTAAGCGTCTGTCTCTCGCCCGATGCCAGTACGCGCCTGAGTTTCGCGTGACTTCCGCGCATGCTCACCACCTGAAAACCGAAACTCCCCAGCGCCCGTGGAACCTCTCGTGCCGACAGGTTTCGGAGCCTGGTCATGAAGCGAGGGCCGTATCGTAGATCAACTGCACGCGAGGATGATCAGCCAACCCCAGCGCCGCTAGATCTTCATCCTCCAGGTGCAGAGCGAGCGCTTGCTGAAGGTTTTCAACCACCTCGTCCAGCGTTCTTCCCTGCGTGACGACCGCCACTTCGAGACACTCTGCGACGTACGCCGTTTCGCCCTTCTGAATAATTGCATGGATCGTATCTCGCTTGTGAGCCGATACGCGGCCTCCGGGCGCTTCGGGACGATAAGGCTGAGATTGAGGTGGGTTGATTCCCTCGTTTCGTTCCTTCTTCAAGGTCGGTTCACGCCGGTACTTTGCTTCAACCCGGTATCTTCCACGGCCTACTCGACGGAAATAGGGCCAAACCTTGGCGTGGTGCTTCGGCACGCCGACGCAGCAACGACTTACGATATCGGTACGGACAGTGTATTCGTTCAGGTGCGGGAGGGCGCGAACCACCTCGTACGGGGTGAACGTCCCATCCCCCTGTGCTGCGATCCGGTTGGCGGCCTCAAGAACTTGCTCGTGAACGGGCGGGTTCATCAATCACCTCCAAGCTAGATCGTAGGTGATAATCACTTATTTGTCATGTGATTTTACAATAATCACTCGACGGCGAGTTCATAAATTGCTCTGCACGAACGGCAGCATCTCGACCGTTGAGGTCGACGAGCACGGCGCCGACGCAGGGGTTGGGTGAAGTCAGGCCAATGCCTGCCGCGCCAGTTCGAGGGCGCGCTGCATGAAGCGTTCATCTTGACTCAACTCCTGCAAAGGCTCACACGAAGGGCACAAAAGGAACCCCTAAAACCTCGGTCTCCATTTGTGGTTCATAACTGGTTTCAAAAATCATGTTTAGAAGTACACGGCAACTTCCCCTGCAGGGCTCAGAAGTTTCTTGTGCCGTCCCTACGGGACTCCAGCCATCTCGGGATCGGCTTTCCCGGCACTTACGTGCCGGGCTAGAATCTCGCGCCCCTGCGGGGCTGGGCTCTTGCCGCGCCAGTTCGAGCGCGCGCTGCATGAAGGCGTGGTCTTGGTCTTGTGCATTCATCGCCGTGGGGGCTCATCGTCGAGATCGGCTACCGCGGCGCCGCTACGTCCCGTTGGGCCCCGCCGGACAGGCGCGAACTGGTCGGCATAGGGATATCCAGGCGGCTCCGGTTTCCTTCGCCATCGCGCAATCAAGCTGCGAAACAGCCACTTGAGCGGCCCTAATGGGCCGCTTACGATGAAGTAGGTATCACCGATACGGATTTCAAGTGCCCTGCGCGTTGTATTCTCTTCATTATTCATCGTTCATCGTCCTGCACAGGCATCGGTATCAATGTCTTCGTCGGGCTCCTCGATGGCAACCGCGGCGCTCCTGCTCAGCGGGCGGCGAGGCACCGGCTCTCGCACGTCCACGTCGCCGGGCCAAACCTCTTCCGGTGGTTCCTCCGCGAGTTGAACTAGCGCGGCAATCCTGAAGATGCGCGTGACGAACCAGATCGCCAGCAGGATGAGCCCGATGCCGATCACTGTGGTCATGACGTTCACTCAAACAGCGAATCCACAAACTGCTTGGCATCGAAGGGCAGCAGGTCGGTCTGCTTTTCGCCCACGCCGACGTAGCGCACCGGCACGCCGAGCTCGCGCGAGATGGCAATCACGATTCCGCCCTTGGCGGTGCCATCCAGCTTGGTCAGCACGATTCCGGTTACACCGGCGGACTCGGTGAACAGGCGCGCCTGCTGCAGCCCGTTTTGTCCGGTGGTGGCGTCCATCACCAGCAGCACCTCGTGCGGCGAGCCCGGGATGATGCGCTGCGCGGTGCGCCGCATCTTCGACAGCTCATCCATCAGATTGCTTTTGGTGTGCAGCCGTCCGGCGGTATCCACGATCACGTAATCGGTGTTGCGCGCCTTGGCCGCCTGCAGTGCGTCGTAGAGCACCGCCGACGGATCGCCGCCGGGCTTGGTCTTGATCACCTCGGTACCGGTGCGATCGCCCCAGACCTCGAGCTGTTCGATGGCCGCCGCGCGAAACGTATCGGCGGCGCACAGCAGCACGGTTTTTCCCTGCGAGCGCAGCGCATTCGCCAGCTTGCCGATGGTCGTAGTTTTACCCGTGCCGTTGACGCCGACAACGACGATGATCTCCGGTCCCTCCACTGCTTTGACCGGCTCGAGGCTGGCGCGGTTCAGGATGTGTAGCAGTTCGTCCTTGAGCACGCGCTTGAGTTCGTCCAGGTTCCCGATCTGCTTGCGATCCACTTTCTCGCGCAACGCCTGCAGGACTTCCTGGGTGGTGGCGCTGCCCAGGTCGGCGGCGATCAGCGTCGCTTCCAGGTCGTCGAGCGTCTGGCGGTCAATTGCCTTGCGCAGGGAGACTACTTCCTCGATGCGCTCGCTCAGGTTCTCGCGCGTGCGCGTGACCGCCTGCTTCATGCGGTCGAAGAAGCCGGGTTTCTTGGGCTCCTCGTCGAGGCTGCCGAACAAAGTCTGAATCATGGGATCTCGGTCGTGCTGGCGCGGAGCGGCGCCGGCGCGGAACCACTCATTATAGATGGAGCGTCCCGAGCGGGAAGCGCCGGGCAACAGGGGCTAAGGTTTCGCGGCGCTTGACCGCGGGCGGCAGCGGGACTACTCTTTACCGGCGCTCACAGTGGGGTGTGACGCATCCCTTTGTTCCCGGCGTTTTTCCATTCCGCGAAAGGAGCCCTCCCATGATTTCGCGTATCGTCACCTGCACCGTGAAGAGGGAGAAAATCACCGAATTCCGCAACGCGCTCCAGTACGAGGTCCTACCCAACATCACCCGCCAGCCCGGTTTCGTGGACCTGGTGGAATCGCTCGACACCGCCAGCGGCACGTTCGTTTGCACCTCGCTGTGGGACACACAGCAGGACGTGGAGTATTACGACCAGACGCTGTTCCAGGAGATCGCGCAAAGAATCATGCCGTTGGTGAGCGATCAGCCCGACATCAAGACCTTGATGGTGGAGAACTCCACCGTGCACGACATCGCTTCCGGCAAGAGCGCCGCAGCCTGAACATGACCCCTCAAAAAGTAAAAGCGAGCCGGCAGGCTCGCCTTTTTATTGCTTCATGCATGGCGCCGAACGCCGCGCCCTCGGTCAGGCTGAATTGGCAAATAGAGCAGTTTCAGAATTGGTGTGCAGTCGAGAGAGGGAACGCAGAGATCCCTCGACTCGGGTTTCCCGCGCTGGTAAAAACGCGCGGGAGCCCTCCCTCGCTCGGGATGACATCGGCTATAAATTCGGGATGACGGAATGACATCGGATACACATTCGGATGACAGAATGACATCGGATACACATTCGGGATGACAGGATGACATCGGATACACATTCGGGATGACAGGATGACATCGGATACACATTCGGGATGACATCGGCCGCGCGGAAGATGAGGCGGCTCTAGCTGCTGGTGGTCTCCACCGAGATTTGTCCAGTGGCCTCAGCAGCGGCGGCGGCTACGATCTTTTCATCCGGCACGGCGGCGCGGCGGAGGTGCAGGTCCCCGCGCTGGAACACGCGCTCCAGGGCGGCCACTACCTTGGGATCGAACTTGGTCTCCGCCAGCGACTTGATGATCTTGACCACGTACTCGGGCGGGCGCGCCTCCTGGTAGGGACGGTTGGTGGTCATGGCGTCGAAGGTGTCGGCGACGCTGATGATGCGCGGCACCAGGGGCAATTCATCGCCTTTCAGTCCGAGGGGATAGCCGCGGCCGTCGAGCGACTCGTGGTGCAACTCGATGCCGGGAATCATCTCCTTCAACTGTTGCACCGGGCGGAGGATATTGGCGCCGCGGGTGGTGTGGGTCTTCATGATCTCGTACTCTTCCGGCGTCAGCGCCCCCGGCTTTTTGAGGATGCGGTCCTCGATGCCGATTTTGCCTACGTCATGGAGCTGCGCCGAAACCCGCACGATCTCAATCTGCTCATCGCTGAAGCCCATCTCGGTGGCGAGAATGGTGGAGTAGCGCGTGACGCGGTCGGAGTGGCCGCGCGTGTACGGATCCTTTTCGTCCACCGCGCCGGCCAGCATCTGGATGGAGCCCATGAACAGGGCGCGGTTCTCTTCGGCGGCGCGCTTCAGGTCGGCGACGAAGCGCTCCAGGTCCTCGGTCATGTGGTTGAAGGTCTGCGCCAGTTCGCCGAACTCGGTGCGGCTGGTGAGATGCACGCGCTGGGAGAAATCGCCGCGCGCGATAGCCCGGCTGGAGTCGGTGAGGATATCGAGCGGGCCGGTGATGCGCCGCGCCGCGAACACGCTGACCACAATCGCCAGCGCGACCGCACAGATCGCGTACCACAGGGCCTGGGACTGCATTTCGATGATGTCGCTGTAGGCCTCGTGCTGCGGTTTCTGCGCGATGACCGCCCACTCCAGCGACGGCACCGGGCTGTAGGTGCCCAGCATGGGGACTCTCTGGCCGTTGGGCAGGTAGACGGTAAATTCACGCGTGGCCACCAACCGAGCCTTGCCGCCCGCTTCCAAGAAGTTCTTCACGATTTCGAACTTCGTCATGTCCTGCCCGGTGGCATAATTCGGAATTGCTCCCAGCACCAGTCGCCCTTGACGGTCCACCACGTAGGTGACCAACCCGCCCCTGGCGGCTTCTCGCAGACGTCCGGTCAGAAAGCTCAAGTCGACGGCAGCGCCCAGCATTCCGATGAACCGTCCTCCGGCCATCATGGGTGTGCTGAACAGAACGACGATGCGTCGGTCGCGCCCGGCTTCCAGCGACAGGGCCTGCCCGGTGTAGGCCCTGCCCTGGCCGGCGGCAATGAAAGCCCGCTCCAGTTCCTTGCGGAAGAAATCATCCGGCGCCACCCGCCCGGTCGAGATGCCTTTCGCCTCCGGGTTGAGCAGGGTGGCATAGGCTACGTCAGGCGAGGAGGAAACGAACTTTTCCAGCAGGGCGCGCAGTTCCGGGGTGTTGACGTGCTCCTCGCGCAGGTCGCTGCCGCTGGTCACCTGGATCGCGGAAGCCAAATTGGCGAGCATGATTTCGAGGTTGCGCTCGCGGTGATCAATGTCCTGGCCCAGCGACTGAGTGATGGTGTTCTGCAGCACCATTTCGTTGGTCTTCAGGCGTTCCCGGTTGATGGTCATCACCTGCCCGGCGTAGAAGTACATCGGGACGACGCTGACCAGGATCAGCACTCCCAGGATCAGGTACAAGATCGGCAGGCGCGTTGGAGTGAGTAGCTTCTTAGACAATTTCCCTTCCCGGAATGACGTGATTTTATGATGAAAAGCCCGACACGCGAGGCACAATTTCGTGCCGGGGGAATTACCGAAGTACCGGGTCGAGGCATTCACCGGTTCAACATGGCCAAGATCACTGCCCTGCTTCATACCCATAACGACGGCGCGCGCATCGGCCGCGCGCTGGAGTCCCTGCGCGCCTGCGACGAAATCCTGGTGGTGGATCACGATTCCAGCGACGACACCGTGGAGCGCGCCCGCGAACACGGCGCCACGGTGACACGGGGCGTGCCCGGGCTGAATGCGGGAGTCCATGCCATTGACGCGCGCCATGATTGGATCCTCTGCCTACTGCCCACCGAGGCCGTCAGCGAGGCCATGGAAGCTTCCCTGTTCGAGTGGAAGGACAGGCAAATGGGCGAAGAGGGGGTCCACGAGATCGCCGCGCAGATCAGCATCGCCTTCCCAGTGCGCGCGGAGACCGCCAAGGGCTGGCAAGAGTTGGGGACGCACACTCGCCTGGTGAACCGCAAACAAATCCGTTGGAGAGGACGACTGCCGCACGACGATTCCGGCGCGGAGGTCCTGCCAGGACACTTGTGGCGCTTCTCTAAACCGTAGCCGCCTTAGCTACTAGCCACGCTGGTGCGCGGCTGTAATAATCGACCGATTCCTGCAATCGCATGGACCCTGTGCTGGCAACGGCGGTTTTCCTGTTCGGGCTGGCGTTCGGCAGTTTCCTGAACGTCTGCATCCATCGCATTCCGCGTGAGATTTCCGTGGTCCTGCCGCATTCGGCCTGCCCGAAGTGCCAGCACGCGATCAAGCCCTACGACAACATCCCGGTGCTGAGTTGGCTGATCCTGCGCGGCCGCTGCCGTCACTGCGGCGCGCCCATCTCGCCGCGCTATCTGGCGGTGGAGGTGATCACCGCGTGCCTGTTTCTAGCCTGCTACGCGCGCTTCGGGATGAGCATCCTGGCCCTCAAGTACTGCGTATTCTCGTTTCTCATCATCGGGCTGATTTTCATCGACGCGGAATGGCGCCTGCTTCCCGACGCCTTCACGCTGAGTGGACTGGCAGTCGGTCTGGGGTTCAGTGGGTTCGCGCCCCTGAACGACGTGGTGTCGCAACTGCTGCCAGGGATATTGGGCCCGCGCCATTCCGCCATCTCGTGGCGCCTGCTGTCTGTGGGCGATGCCATGTTTGGCGCTGCGGCCGGTGCATCCTTCTTCTACGGCGTTGCCATACTCTACCTGCACGCGCGCGGGCGCGAAGGCATGGGTCTGGGCGACGTCAAGCTGATGGCCATGGTGGGCGCGTTTCTCGGGGTGCGCCTCACCGTGCTGACCATCTTCGGCGCCTCGCTGGTCGGTTCACTGTTCGGCCTGGGCACGATCCTGATGGTCTGGATCAAGCGCACGCGACGCCGCCGGGAGCGCAACCGCGAGTCGGCTGCGGTGGCGCGCCGGCGCGCCTGGCAGTCGGCGCGCACCGTGTACCGTTACTACGAGATACCCTTCGGCGTGTTTCTAGGCGCCATGGCTATGATCGCTCTGTTCTTCGGCCCCGCCCTGCTGCGCTGGTACTGGGGCATGTACCTGTGAAGCTGCTCGCCAATCCGGTGCTGGTGAGGATGGTGCTGCCGTTGGTCTTCGCCGCGTCGATGTTCATCGTCGGCGTGTGGTTCGTGCGCCGGCTGCGGAAGGAAATGGTGGCCGACTTGAACGCGCCCACGCCACGCGTGGAGAATGCTGCCGCATTTGCCGTTGCCACGTTGCAAAGCGTTATTCGGCAGCTCAAGGACAAGGAAGAGGATTTGCTGCGCCAGCGGCAGGCGGCGCAGGAACGCGCTGCCGCCACCCAGAGCATCGCCGCCGCCGTGCTCACCAATCTGGAAACCGGCGTGGTGGTGTTTAATACGGCGGGACTGGCGCAGCAGGCGAACCCGGCCGCGCGCGAGATCCTGGGATACGCCACGGTTTCCGGCATGCATGCGCGCGACTTGTTCCGCGGCATCGCTGCCCTGCGCAGCGGCGACGGCACGGCGCCCGGCGCAATCGAGGAAGCGATGGAGCGCGCCTTGCGCGACGCTTCCGTCTTCCGCGGGCTGGAAGCGGAGTACGCAACTCCGGCGGGCCAACGGCGAAAGCTCGCGATCACCATCGCACCCGCGCTCGGCGCCGCAGGCGAGTGTTACGGCGCCGTGTGCCTGGTTTGCGACCGCAGTGGCGCTTCCACGAACTGACAGGCCATGCCCATTTGCGGCATTTACCTTAGTGCTTCCGGTGCGAATCCCTGGCAAAAACGAGCTTGACCAGAGCTACAATACGCTCAGAACTCTGGAATGGCGGCGGTTTGGCCGGTGGCGGGGGAACGGCGCGCATTCGGGAGAAGGACACTTATGAAACGGACCCTTTATTTCTTCGCGGCCGCGCTGTGGTTGTCGCTAATGACGGTGGCCTACGCCTCGGCGCAAGAGCCGCTCGGCGACCTAGCGCGGCAGCAGCGGCAAGCGAAGCGCCCAAGTTCGGCGAAGGTTTATACCAACGACGATTTCGCAGCCGTCAAAGTGACCCAACCGGAAGCAGGGGCCGCCGACAAAACTGACAAGTCGGATAAAGGCGATGCCGCGGCCAAGCCGGAAGAGAAAGACAAAGACAAGGCCAAACTGGCGGCCGACTTCAAGGCCAAGGCCGACGAGCAGAAGAAGAACATCACGCAGATGGAGCGCGAGCTCGACGTTTACCAGCGCGAGTACCGCTTGAAAGTCGCGGTGTATTACGCCGACGTCGGCAACAACCTACGCGACTCCAAAAAGTGGGCGGAAGAGGACCGCAAGCAGCGCACCGAAATCGAGGCCAAACAAAAAGCGATCAGCGACGCCAAGCAGAAGCTGGCCGACTTGGAGGAGCAGGCGCGCAAGGCGGGCGTCCGGGTAGACTAACGGCGGAGTTCCGGAAGACTGTTTACCGGCTGCATGGGGTTGCCCGCGGGACGATTCGTATATCAGAAGCTGTAAAGCGCCAGGCGCGTGATGCGAGCGATTCGGTAGAAATCCTGGTCGAGAGTGAAAACGCTAGCATTGTGTTGCAGGGCAATGGCTGCGATCACGGTATCAATCGTGGTCGGAGTAATGCCTTTGGCGCGCGCGGCGCGGTAGATGGCCGCCGCCTCGCGGTAGGTTTCAAAGCCGCCGGGTTCGAGCATCTCCCAGAGCTCTAGATAGCGCTCAATGGGCCTCGCGTCCCGGGTAAGGCCCCGCAGGACCTCGGCAACGATGACACCGGTGAGGGCGAAGGGCTCGGCCTCCTCGATCATGCGGCGCAACTCGGCGCCAGCGCGGCCGGGAGAAGAACTAAAGAAATCGATCCAGACGGAAGTATCCACCAGGATCAAACGCGATTTCTCCGTGAGACTTTAAGGTCGCCCTGCCAGATGCCACTTCCGTAAAAACGAAGAATGCCTTTGCGGGTCTCGGAGCGAACGAGCAATTCCAAGGCTCGATCCACGATCTGCCGTTTCGTCTTGAGACGAGTTAGTTTGCGTGCCTTGCGGATCAAGCCCTCGTCAATGTCGATATTGGTTCTGGCCACGGAAAGACTATACACCATTTCTTTGATAAGTTGTGCATGTCTAGCCCATCTCCCGTTTCGACGCGCGGTTGAGACACTCAAGGTTTGACCGTGGTTGCGCCTTCGCCCGCAGCGCGAGCCCCTCTGTTATAATCACGATGCCTGTTGGATCCGGTCTTATTTGGCCGCATTGGGCACTGCGGAAGTGGTGGAACTGGCAGACACACCATCTTGAGGGGGTGGCGCCGAAAGGCGTGGGGGTTCAAATCCCCCCTTCCGCACCAACTCCGACGCCGGAAACGCCCCAAGAAGCCGAAAAAAGAGGGAGTTGAGGAAAGGAAGCGGCCTTGCGCCGCCTGAGAGCAGAATGGTTGTTGCGATCACTATCGTTCACATCGTCGTTTGTCTTTTCCTGATCATCGTGGTGCTGCTGCAGAGCGGCAAAAGCGCCGACATCGCGGCTGCGTTCGGCGGCATGGGCAGCCAGACCGCCTTCGGCCCGCGTGGCGCCGCCACCGTGCTGAGCAAGGCAACCACCCTGGCCGCGGTGATCTTCATGCTCACCTCGATTACGCTGTCCATCTTCGCGTCGAAGCGGCCCAGTACTTCGGTACTGCAGAACCTGAAAACGCAGCCGGCAAAGTCGGCTCCGCAGAAGCCGCCGGCCAGCCAACCGTCGCCCAATCCGACGACGCCGAAATAGCTCTTAGCTGTAGCTCCTAGCTGGTTTCGTTTAGGATTAAGAGGCCCCTGTAATGATGGGGGCCTTTTGCATTGAACAGCAGGTTCCTCGCTGCGCTCGGAATGACAACACTGACGAGATTCTTATGATTCACAAAGTAATTCCGGTCGGTCCGCTGCAGTGCAATTGCTCCATCATCGGCGACGAGGGTACGCGCGAAGCGATGGTCGTCGATCCGGGAGACGAAATTGACCAGATCATGCAAATCGTCGAGCAGCACGGGCTCGCGGTGAAACAGATCGTAGTCACGCACGCGCACATTGACCACGTCGGGGGAGCGATGAAGCTGAAGCAGCGCACCGGCGCGCCCATCCTGCTCAACCAGAACGACCACGCGCTGCTGAAGATGATGGACGTGCAGGCCTCGTGGGTCGGCATGCGTCCGCCGGGCAAGATTGCCATCGATCAGAGCGTGGGGGATGCCGACCGGCTGAAGGTCGGCAGTCTGGATGCAACCGTAATGTTCACCCCAGGACACACCGAAGGCAGTATCTGCCTCTACTTCCCTGCCGAGCGCAAGCTGATCGCCGGAGACACGCTGTTTGCCGGCAGCATTGGGCGCACGGACCTGCCTGGGGGATCGTTCGAGAAAATCATGGACTCGCTGCGAGGTCGCGTGCTGGCGCTGCCGGATGAAACCATCGTCATTCCTGGACATGGGCCGGAAACGACGATTGGCGAGGAGCGGGAAACGAATCCGTTCTTGAAGTGAAGAATGCAGAGTACAGATTGAAGATTGACCGAAGAGCAGCGTACTCGCCGCGCTTGTTTTCAATCTGCAATCTTCAAGCGTCAATCATCTGCAAACTGCAATTTTCAATCTGCAATGTACCCTAGCAACTGCATAAGCCCTTCCCCGAACTCCTCCTCGGGCGCGATCAGGCTCACCACCAGGTA
>JAIQFM010000133.1 GCA_020073285.1 Terriglobia bacterium
TCCTCGACGAACCGCAACGTGAACACGGCGCGCTGCTGAGCCGACAGGCTCCGCATGTCCGACCACACCGTGGCCAGTTGCTCGCGTGCCGCAAGCGCGCGCTCCGGCGATGCCCCTGGGTCGGCCATCTCTCCAACATCCTCTAACTCCGAGTTCCACTGAAAAAGCCTGTGCCAGAACTGCGATCTCCGGTTCCGGCTGTAGTTCCTGGCCAAGTTCATCGCGATCCGTAACACCCAAGTCCGCACGCTGCACTCACCCCGGAACCGCTCGCGGCTCTCGAAAACCCTGACAAAGCAATCCTGCGTAAGGGTGTCGGCAGCGTCCTCGTCGTGGAGCATGACCATGAATAGCCGGTAGACTCGCTGCTGCTGGTTGCGGAGCAATTCATCGAAATCTTCCAGTTCCGAAGCGGCGCGCGTCCTTGCGCCCTGCGCCACGCCGGTCGCGGCGATTGCCGTTGTCCGCTCCATGCCGTCACTCATATGGACAATTTCCCGAGCTGGCGGTTTACACCGATCAGAAATATATTGTCGCCGCCAGCGGCACACTACGGTGGCCGGATGCAATTCGCGGTCCTTGCCGCTACAAACGCAAATGGAAGGGCTTTGTTACGGTAAGGTTCGCGTGCCTCTATAATGGCAGGCATCATTAATGGCAGGCATCATTTTTCAGCAAGCCAACTGCCGCATCTACTTACGTAAATGACGGTTCTCGTTTTCACCATTCTTGTCAGCATCGGCTCGTTTCTCGCCGGTCTTCTCGGCGCACTCACCGGGCTCGGGGGCGGCGTCGTCCTGGTACCGCTGCTGGCCCTGCTTTTCAAGGTCGACATTCGATATGCGATGGGCGCGTCGCTCGTATCCGTCATTGCCACTTCTTCGGGTGCGGCCGCAGCATACGTTCGCGAGGGATACTCGAACATTCGCATCGGCATGTTTCTTGAAATCGCCACTACCGTGGGCGCCATTATTGGAGCTTTGCTGGTGCAGCGGGTCTCTGCCTCGGTGATCGCAATCATTTTTGGCATCATGTTGCTTTATTCAGCATTCGTGTCGGCCCAGCAGAAAGCGGATCACCTGGCGACCTCCTCGGATCGCTTCGCCACGGCGCTGCGAATGAACGGCAACTACCCCGTCGAGAATGGCCGGCGGGAATATGCGGTGACCAACGTACCCGCCGGGTTTGGACTGATGTTTGGGGCTGGTACGCTGTCGGGACTGCTAGGCATCGGCTCCGGCGCGGTGAAGGTACTTGCCATGGACCAGGCGATGAGGATTCCGTTCAAGGTATCCACCACGACCAGCAATTTCATGATCGGCGTAACGGCGGCCGCAAGCGCCGGCGTCTATCTGAGGCACGGCTACATTGATCCCGCCTTGGCTATGCCGGTGATGCTTGGTGTGCTTGCGGGTTCGCTGGTCGGCACGCGAGTTCTGGTCCGAGCGAACGTCCGGGTGCTGCGCTACGTCTTTGCTGCCGTCATTCTCGCGCTGGGTGTGGAAATGATCTACAACGGCATCACCGGGAGGCTGTAATGGCGGTCCAGAACGAAACTGGGGCGGCCACATCCACGTGGACGGATCAGCGGCTCGAACTCATCATCGGAAATCTGCTTCGGATCGGGGTGGCCGTCGCTGCTTTGGTAGTGCTCGCCGGAGGAATCCTGTACCTCTTCAAGTACGGTGGCGATCATGTCAATTACGGGAGCTTTCGTGGAGAGCCCGGCGCACTGCGCAGCATTGCTGGGATTGTCCACGGTGTGGGCGCCGGGAATTCGAGGGCCATCATGCAATTCGGACTGCTTCTCCTGATCGCAACCCCGATAGCGCGGGTAGTTTTCTCAGCATTCGGATTTTGGCGGGAGCGGGACTATCCTTACGTATTCATCACGCTCATTGTGCTTGTTGTGCTCCTGTACAGCATGCTGAAATCCGGGTAGCCACGCCCTCACGAAAAGCCGGAACTTCCTTGCCGATATCGCTATTGACGTAAGCGGAAACCCTCGGGCCGCGAAGTGGAGCTGTGGCCGCAGCGGAGAGTAGCGAAACAGCGAGTCTCGTGTACTAGGCGAGTAGCAAACCTGCAACCCGTCGGCGCAGGTTGTGCCTCCCCGAACCCCATCTCGACCGCAGTTCGCATACACGTTCTCATAGCCACCCGGTTGGAACCGCGCTTGCATGTTGATGGACGGCAGATATTAGCGCCCACTCAACGGAGGATCGATACCTATGGCGGGAAAGATGCTGATTTTTTGCGGATCCGATGAACCCCAGAAAGCGTTTCCACCCTTCATGCTGGGTTCTGGCGCACTGGCGACCGACATGGAGCTCACGCTCTTTTTCACGATGAACGGCCTCAACATTATCCGCAAAGGTGGCGCCGAGAAGATCACCTTGCCGGGCGCACCCTTAACGCTTCCCCAATTCATTAAGAAGCTCAAGGACTTGGGGGCAAAGATGATTGCCTGCTCGGCCGCCTTCCCGATCGTTGGCATGAAGGAGTTGGACCTCATCGAAGGCGTGGAGTGCGGCGGCGTTGCGACCTTTGTGATCGCCAGCCAGGAAGCCGACGTCGTTTTGACGTTCTGACTGCCTCTACAGTACGGCTACCGAGGTGAATCAGGACAGAGGAGGCGCTAATGGAAGTAGCGGAGTTGGAAAAGGTCCACGCCGCAAAGGTTGTAGATGCGCGTGGGTCGGCCTGCCCGGGTCCCCTGTTGGAGGCGAAGGCGGCGATCGGAACCGTGCCGGTCGGACAAACGATTGAGGTTTGGTCTGGCGATCCTTCGACTAAGAAGGATTTGCCGCGTTGGGCAGCCAAGATCGGGCACGAGTTCCTGGGAGCCATTGAGGCCGACGGATACGACCGTATCTTCATCGTCCGCCGCAAGTAAGGCGGCGAATGCCGGTTGTTAGCAATGAGGGACGGGGCCACGCCGGCCGCTGGCCCACGCTTTGAGGAGAGAGTGTGTCTGAAGTGCAGCAAGCCAGACGACCTAAGATTCTGTTGCTTGCGACGACAGCATGCGCCTACCCGGGCGCGGACTACGTCGGACAGATTCACTCCGAGTATTCGACCGATACCTACATCATCCGAGTGCCGGCACTGGCAGTATTTCCGCCGGAGTTTTACCTGCGATGCTTCCAGAAGGGTATTGACGGGATCATCGCTATGAGCTGCGGCCATGAATGTCCTTATCCGGGAGCGTATGAACGCTTCGCGGAACGCATTGGACGCGCCCAGGAACTTATGAAGCGACAAGGTCTTGACGCCAGGCGCTTGCGAACCACTGCGATCTGCACCGTTTGCGGACGCGCCTTCCTGAAGGAAGTACAAGACATGGTGCAACGTGTCGCGCAATCAGGCGGGCAGTTGGTGGGCAAATGAGTGCGGGTTCCTCTACGGGCGAAACGGTACAGCAACGGCTGGTGTTTGACGCCTTGGTGGTCGGGGGCGGAATTGCCGGTCTGCAATCGGCAATCGAACTGGGGGATCAGGGCTATAAGGTCCTCATCGTCGAAAAAGCGCCCAGCATCGGCGGAAAGATGATCGGCCTCAGCAAAGTCTTCCCCACGCTGGACTGCTCCAGTTGTATTTGCACGCCGCGCATGGCAGCCGCCGCGCATCACGAGAACGTCACGATCTTCACCTACTCCGAAGTAAGGCGGACCGAGCGTGCCGGTTCGCGTTTCCAAGTCGAAGTCGTCAGGAAACCCCGTTACGTTCACGAAGCGGATTGCATTGGTTGCCGGCTGTGCGAATACGCCTGCCCGATCCACGTCGAGCACGAGTTCGAGGGCAATCTTGGCGCTCGCAAAGCGATCTATGTGCCTTTTGCCAATGCCATTCCGCAGCTCGCGCTGGTAGACCTGGAACATTGCGTTTTCTGTGGATTGTGCGAAAAAGCCTGCCCCACACATGCCATTAATTTCCTGCAGCAACCGGAGGAGATCGCCGTGGAAGTGGGTACGATCATCCTGGCAACGGGTTACAAGATGATGTCGCCCGAACGGCTGAAGCTCTACGGCGGAGGGCGGCTGCGCAACGTGCTCACGTCATTGCAGGTGGAGCGTCTGCTGGCGCCGCATGGCCCGTACGGCAGAGTCCTGCGCCCATCGGACGGCAAGGCGCCCTCTTCCATCGGCTACGTGCAGTGCGCGGGATCGCGCGACCAGAGCGTCGGCGTCTCCTACTGCTCGCGGGTCTGCTGCATGTATGCCATCAAGCAGGCCATGCTCTTGTCCGGATCGCTCCCGATGGTAGACATCACCATCTACTACATGGACATCCGCGCCTTCGGCAAGGGGTTCGAACAGTTCTTCCAGAACGCCAAGGCCATGGGAATTGAATTCGTGAAGGCCAAGGTCGGCCGCATCACGGAGGACGAAAATCAGAACCCCGTCGTGCGCGTCGAGGTGATGGAGCAAGACGGCCGGGTGGAGGAACGCAAGCACGACATGGTAGTGCTTTCGTTAGGACTTCTCCCGGGGTGGGATCCCAGCGGCGTTGTACCTGCGGAGATTGCCGAGGACGGGTTCATTCGCAGCGCAGACCCGTTGCTCGCCCCCGCCCGCACCACGGCCGAAGGCATCTTCGTGGCCGGTGCGGCGGCCGGTCCCAAGGACATTCCCGACTCCATCGTGGAGGCTGGCGCGGCGGCCATGGAGGCGGCCATCTACTTGCGGCGAAATGGCAGCTCATCCAACGGCGATGAACGCGCCGTCAATGAGCAGGCTGCCGTCGTGGCCCAAGGCCGCGGGTGAGCAAGGTGAACCCACCGAACGAAAAACCGGCGAATGGCAACCAGCAACCCAAAGTAGGCGTATACGTCTGCCGCTGTGGCGGCAACATCTCGGACGTGGTCTCGGTGGAAAAAGTGGCCGAAGCGGCTGGGCAAATGCCCGATGTGGTTGTCGCGCGGCAAAACACATTCATGTGCTCGCATCCCGGCCAGCAGATGATCGTGGACGACATCGCGAAACTGGGCCTCAACCGCGTCGTGGTCGCCGCATGTTCCCCGCGCTTGCACGAGTTGACCTTCCGCAAAACCCTGGTTCGCGCCGGTTTGAATGCATACCTGTTTGAACACGCCAACATCCGCGAGCAGGTAAGCTGGGTCAGCAAGTCCGATCCGGAAGGCGCTACCGCCAAAGCGACTCGCTTGGTGGGGGCCGCCGTTGCCAAAGTGCGTTTGAGCCGGCCGCTCGATCCCATCAAGGTGGATGCGACTCGGCAGGTGCTGATCATCGGCGGTGGTGTGAGCGGGTTGCGCTGCGCCCGAGACCTCTCGCAATCCGGTTTTCGCGTTGTACTGGTGGAGCAATCCGCCGCTCTCGGAGGCCGGCTGACTGAACTCGGTCGCCTCTATCCGGTTCAGGTTGAAGCCCGCGAGGTGTTGCACAGTCTCATCTCGGAAGTAAGCCGGGACGCGGCGATACAGGTTTTGACGTCGGCGGAAGTGACGGCAGTTTCAGGCTCAATCGGTAACTTCTCGGTTGCGGTGCGGTGCGCGCAGCAGGAAACAACGATCCATGTGGGTGCGATTGTCCTGGCCACCGGGTTCGATACCTATGAACCGCTCCCAGGCGAGTACGGCTATGCGGAGTTTCCCGAAGTAATCACCTTGCCGCAATTCGTCCGCCTGCTCGAAAAGCAGGGTCCTTCCGACGGCCAATTGCAGCGCAACGGCCGACCGGTCAAAAACGTATGCCTGGTTCACTGCGTGGGCAGCCGGCAGATCGAGGGCATCCACCAACCGGGGCCGGACGGCAGGCTCCACGAATACTGTTCGCGTTTTTGCTGCACCGCCGCGCTTCAGGCCGCCAATGAAATTCGCGCGCGCTTCCCTGCGGTCAACGTTTTTGACGTTTATCGTGACATCCGGACGTACGGACGCGGTCATGAGAGCTACTACGAACAAGCCTCGAAGCAGGGCGTTATCTTTTTCCGCTTCCTGGCCGAGCAGCTACCGCAAATCCGCAGGGCCGATGCGGACGGCTCAGCGCTCGTCGTACAGGTGAAGGACACCCTCACGTGGGGGGAGGATTTGGAGATTCCCGCTGACCTGGTAGTGCTCGTGACCGGAGCGGTGCCCCGCGATCTCAGCCGGCTCATCGACATGCTGAAACTATCGCGAAGCCCGGATGGCTTCCTGCAGGAAGTGCACCCGAAACTGAGGCCGGTTGAAACCGCGGTCAGCGGCGTCTTCTTGGCGGGAGGTTGCCAGGCGCCGATGGACGTTGGCGAGAGTTGCACCGCTGCGTCGGCCGCCGCTGCCAGGGTCTCGGCCGCGCTGCTGAAGGGCTACGTAGAACTCGAGCCCTTTGCCGCCGTCGCCGACCCGGCACTTTGCACGGGAACGGGAGCCTGCATTGAGGTATGCCAGCACCAGCGGGCAATCTCGCTGGTTGACGTGATGGCAGACGGCGTGACCTTGCGGCGAGCCCAAGTGAATCCGGCGCTTTGCGGAGGATGCGGAATGTGCGTGCCGGCTTGCCCTCATGGAGCGATTCAAGTGGATGGTTGGCGGCTCGAGCAGTTTGAAGCGATGGTGGATGCCATCGCAGCGGATTATTGAAATGAGCGGAAGCGATCACAAGACGCCAGCACGCAACGACCCGAGCACCGCGCACACCGTCCGTCAGCACCGCGGCGTTCCCCAAGAGCTGATGGATTGCAGCCGCGAGCAGGTCAAGACGCACCGGACGATTTCCGGGGTGCTGAAAAACGGTCCCATGACCATCCAGGAAATTCATGATGCGACCGGCATCCCCGCGGACAGAGTGTTCTGGTACCTGATGGCATGGAAGAAGTACGGCAAGATCGTCGAAGGCGAGCAGTGCGAAGACTATTACCAGTACGCATTGGCTAAGGAGGAGAAAAAGTGACCGTGCAGGTCAACACCGAGCTGCTCGGCGAGTTGAAGGCCTTCGGCGCCTTCGACGTGAGCGCGTGCTTCAATTGCGGCAACTGCTCGGCTGCCTGCCCCGTTTCCGCCGATGAAGTTACCTTCCCACGACGAATCATCCGCTATGGGCAGATCGGCGATCGCGAGCATCTCCTGGGGAGCAAGGAGCTGTGGTTATGCTATTACTGCGGCGAGTGCTCGGAGACCTGTCCCAGACAAGCGGAGCCGGGTGAGTTCATGGCGTCCGCGCGCCGTTACGCCATCGCCTCCCTCGATTCCACCGGGATCTCCCGCCTCCTGTACACGTCGAATCTTTTTACCGCATTCTTCATGGCAGGTTTGACTGCGTTGTTGGCGGTAATACTGCTGTCAACTCGCGGCACCATGGCTGTGGAGCGGCCCGCGCTGTTTGGGTTTATATCTGCCCAGGCTATTCACTACGTTGGAACAGCGGCAATTCTCATCGCACTCATCATGATGGTAGTCAGTGTGGCGCGGCTTAGCAGGCTATTTCGCCGCGGCAGCTCAAGCTCCGATAAGCAGGACGAGACGGGCGGCGCGAACGTAGCGCGTCGCTTGACTGTCGCAATCGGCAAGGTCGTGGCCGACCTGGCAACCGAGAAGCATCACCGTAGCTGCACCGAAGAAGCGCAGCCTTGGTATCGCAGCCGCTGGTTCATGCACTGGACCATCATGTGGGGATTCATCGGATTGGCGGCGGCCACGACGTTCGATTACCTGTTATTGCTGGTGGCCGATAAAGTCCCGGGGCAGCCGGTACCTCTATGGCATCCCATCCGGTTGCTCGGCACTGTCACCGGCATGCTCGTCCTCTTTGGAACGCTGCGGGCGCTGGCTGCCCGTATTCGCAAGCCTGAGAAGTACTCGAGCCACTCTCTGCTTTCAGACTGGCTCTTCCTGGCTCTGTTGCTGGTGGCGACGATTACCGGTTTCGCCGTCGAGTTCGCGGTTTACTTGCCCCGAGGGCATGCGTGGAGCTATGTCGCCTTCCTGGTACACGTAATTGTGGCGATCGAAGTGGTTCTATTGTTCCCCTTTACCAAGTTCGCGCATGCCGTGTACCGTCCCATGGCTTTGCTGATGCGGGAAATGACGCGCCATAAGAGCTTGGCCAACAGCTAAGATCGCGAGTACCGTTCGAGCGTAACGGTTCCTACCAGCACAAAATTGGACGTCAGAGGCTTGCCTGAGTGGCACTGCCGCTGAGGAAACACCTAATCCCGTTCAGTTGGGCTCCCGCCAGGCGCTGGATTTCAGCGTATCCGGATGACTTGGCGCATTCGAATGCGGCGGCGAAGCAGGCAAGACTTTTCGTCACATGCCGCGGCTCAGCGGGCAACTCAAGGTACGCGCCGCCCAGGTTGTATTGCACCAGGGCATAGTAGTAGGAATCTTCCTCCATAGTCCAGACTTGCAGGGCCCGCTCGAAGTGCCGGATAGCATAGCGGGCATGGCGCTCCGCAGACGCGCCATCCCGATTGGGATAGGTCATGCAGGCGTTTCCCAGGTTGTTACAGAGTTTTGCGAATTGGCTGTGCGAGGTTTGGAAACGATCGATCAGCAATGCCTGGCGGTAGCACCGGATGGCTCGCAGGACATTTCGCTTCTTCTCTCCCGACGGCAACTGGCGTAACGCGGTGCCGAGATTCATGATCGTGGAAGCGTAGGCTCGAGGATCATCCTTCTTAGTCCGAACTCGCAGGGCATTTTCATAGTGCGTAACCGCCTGCGCCCACTTATCCGGGAACTTGGATTCCGTCAGCTCGCACCACGCATCGGCCTGATTAAATTCCTCGCGCGCCCAGTCATTGGGCCGGCCTAAGCGAGCATAGATTTCGGCTGCGTCCCGATGATACGAGATCGCTTCGCGTAGTGCTGTCGCGCTAGCTTCCTGCCGGCTACAGATATTTCCGAGCGCGCTTAGGGTGTTCGCGCGGAGCAAAAAGTCCGTTGAAGCTCCAGTGAGCAAGAGCGCGTGACGCAAGTACTCCGCCGCCATGGCAGGATTCACCAGGGAATGCTCACGGCATCCCCCGGTATGGCAGAACCCAAGATGGAAGAACACACGGGCGCTTCCGGGCTGAACGCGGGTCGCTTCCTCAAGCATACTGATGGCCGTTTCGCAACGCTGCCGATCGCACTGCAACGCCGCGGCCCGCATCAATGTCCTGAAATCCGCGCTGAACGAGGCCGGTTTCGACAGCATTGGCTCCTTCTCCGGGCCCGCAAGCGGTAGCGAGCAACCACAAACCGCTGGCCAACAAGACATGCGTGCAATCGGATGACCAGCCGGTTCGTCTTCGCTTGGGTCTGCTGTGCCGGTAACTTGGTGGCATAAGCGCCACCGCCGATTATGGAAAAGGTGCAGAACTGCAACTCGTTTTTCGAAACAGCCAGGAAAATGGCAGCGCGGCGGCCATATCGCCATCTTCCGTTTGCCTCATGGTTTGGCAATGAAGGTGCCTACCGTACGGTGGGGGATAGCGTATGAAGCTGGCGATTCCGGTTGCTTGCAGCCGGGTATCGAATGCCTTTGATTTCGCGCGTCACCTCCTGCTCGTCGACTACACGGACGGCAGGGAGGTTAGCCGCACCGAACTCGCCCTCGAGGAAGAACTCCCTCTGAACCGGACGAGGCGGCTGCTGGCCTTAGGGGTCAACGTACTAGTCTGCGGAGCCATTTCACGTTTCATGGCAGAGCACGTGGTGAGTCTGGGAATCGAAGTCATTCCGTTTGTTAGCGGCTCCGTGTCCGAAGTGCTGGATGCTTATCTCAAGGGGGATTTGGAATCCGCGAGGTTTCTCATGGCAGGCAGCACATTGAAAGATAGGGAGGAGTGGACTCTGAGGCACCACATCGGTGCGGCAGTTCCGTCGATGCATTAGCGTCCGCAGGTGTGCAGACGCTGCCGTCGGCCCGGTACAAGCCGCAGTACTCAATAGGCGTGCGTGCCCAGCACGACCGGAATATGTAGGTTGTTTTCCACCAGGACCTTGAGATCGTCGAAATCTATCGGGCACTGAGCGGTATCCATGGCGGCCCTCATGCAGGTCCCCAGGTGGATCACATCGATCTTGCGATCCAGATTCGCCAGAACCTCGGTAAGAAGTTTCACGCGAGGTACGACTAATCCCGGACAGTCACCGCAGTCGGTCATGGCTACCAGTTCAATGCTGTCGTAACGTCCAAACTCAGCATTCTTCTCCGTAATGCCCTTGTAGCACTTGGCACAAGCGATGCACGAATGATCTTTGATACGTTTACAGTAGATGATGGCGATTCTTGCCATAGCCTCTCCTCGGACAGCAAAGCCGCAAAACCAACAGTTTGGATTTCATTGTCCAACCCGGCGCGGAATGTTCAGGCCCAGCGATCGTATTTTGCGGAAGAGGGTCGTCTTGTGTATGCCGAGTTGCCGTGCCGTTTCCAGGCGGTTCCAATTGTTGCGTCGGAGTGCGCTCATCAAAAACGCCGCCTCGAATTGGTGAAAGCCGGCCAGAGCGGGTGTCCGCGAGCCGGTCGCGCAAGCCGGAAAGCCCGACAGATGCCGGAGTTCGATCTGCCCGGAGCGGCAGAGCACGAACGCACGCTCGATAATGTTCTCCAGTTCCCGGACGTTTCCCGGAAAGTGGTATGACATGAGACATGCAAGCACATCGTCAGAGGCGCCCGCGACCTCTTTGTCCTGCAGGAGGTTAAACCGCTTGACGAAATGCTCGATGAGGAGGGGCAGATCCTCCATGCGCTCACGGAGCGGCGGAACCTGTAAGCTGACCACGTTGACGCGGTAATAGAGATCGTCGCGAAACTGATTCGCTTTCACAAGTTCCCGGAGGATCTTGTTCGTGGCGGTGATCAACCGCACGTCCGCCCGTGCAGACTGGGTTGCACCGAGGGGTTCGTAGACGCGCTCTTGCAAAAACCGCAACAGGCGGATCTGCAATGCCGCGGAGACGTCGCCGATCTCGTCGAGAAATAGCGTGCCCCCCTCCGCTGCCGCGACCCGTCCTGGCTTATCCCGCTTGGCGTCGGTGAAAGCGCCGGCCTTGTAACCAAACAACTCCGAATCCAGGAGCGTGTCTGGAATCGCGCCACAATTGACGGCAATAAATGGTTTCTTGCTGCGAGGGCTTAGGCTGTGAATCGCACGGGCAAATAGTTCCTTGCCAGTGCCGGTCTCGCCTTCGATCAGGACGGTACTGGAAGTCTGTGCAATCGCGGGCAGGATGTCGAACAACTGCCGCATCCGATCATTACAGCTTACGATGTCTTCACAGCAGTAGTCGCGCTCGATCTGCTTACGGAGTTGCTCGATCTTGGTGAGGTCTCGGAAAGACTCCACGCCGCCCACGACGTTGCCGTCTTGGTCCTTCAGCACAGCGGTGGAGATGCTGATCGGTTTGCGGTTACCGTGGGCGTCGAGAATCTTGACTGGTCTGCCGACGACCGAGCAACCGGACTCCATGCTCTCCCGAAGAGCGCATTCCCCCTCGCAAATGTTGGCCCGGAAAATGTCGGTGCAAGGTTGCCCGAGCGCCCGTTCCCGCGGAATCCCAGTAATCGTTTCCGCCGCGCGGTTGAAGAACGTGATCCTGAAATTACGATCAACCGTGAACACACCTTCGGTAATGGAATCCAGAACCGTGGCTGTTACGTCGACTTCAGTCTTGCCGGACATCCGCCACCCGCTTTCACTTCGAATACGGGAGCACACACTCGGTCCGTGGTGAGCAAGTCACATCTTATTCTGGTTCCCCGCAAATCCACGGGTGTATTTTTCCCGTCGAGCAGCCCGTACCCGTGGCTCCGGTATAACTCTGCAGCCAGGATGTTGTCACGCCAGGGTCTTGGGTTTTATTAGCTCTTTGATTTTGGCCAGCAGTTGATCGCGATCCGGCGGCTTATCGAAGTAGCCGGCAGGGGGAGGCACCTGTCGGCGGGTCTCGATGAACCGTTTGAAATCATGCGATATGCCGGTCAGGACAACCACGGGGATGCGACTGGTCCGCGGGTCTCCGCACAGATTGCGGTACATCCGCACGCCACTCTCTTCCGGCATGGAGATGTCGAGCAAGATCAGTTCGGGCAGCTCCGACTTGGCTTTGGCGAAGCCTTCCTTGCCATTCATCGCCTTAATGACGGAGTAGCCGTTATCTTCCAGGAGCGTGCCGATGAAAGTGAGAACGTCCTCTTCATCGTCAACCACTAGAATCCTTCCTGCTATGTTCGGTGTCATGAGCGTAGCCTACCTCTTCTTCAGCACTTCCAGAGCGCGCTTTAACGTTTCACGATCAGCACCAGCCAAGGCGTTGCCAAGCTCGGAGCGCAGTT
>JAIQFM010000134.1 GCA_020073285.1 Terriglobia bacterium
CCGGTGAAGGTCGTTTCCGATATGGACGTCGGCATGTTGACCGTGGAGCATCCGGAGCAATTTGCGCTCAGCACGGCAGCGGCGCGCGCCACAGTCTCGAAACTGGTCGTCACCGGCACGGTGAGCCCCGACATTTTGCGGAGCGTTCCCGTCATCTCGCTCGCTTCCGGCCGCATCGTGGCCATTCATGCCAAGCTGGGCGACACCGTGCACAAGGGCCAGTTGCTGCTGCAAGTACAGAGTAGCGACGTGGCCGGAGCGTTCTCGGACTATCGCAAGGCGGTCAATGACGAGAGGCTGGCGCGTTATCAATTCGACCGGGCCAAAATTCTTTACGACAAGGGCGCCATCTCCAAGAGCGCGCTGGAAACCTCTGAAGACGCCGAACAGAACGCCGCGGTGGTCCTGGAAACCGCCCATGAACATCTGCAGTTGCTAGGTTTGGACAAAGACCATCCCACCGGCATCGTCCGAATCGTGGCGCCAGCGTCGGGCGTGATTACCGACCAGCAGGTCTCAACTGCTGCCGGAGTGCAGGCATTGGGGTCGAACCCTTTCACAATTTCCGACCTGTCCTCGGTCTGGGTGGTTTGCGATGTCTACGAAAACGATCTCCCCAAGGTCCACGTCGGCGATCCGGCTGAAATCACATTGAACGCGTATCCCGGCAAGATCATTACTGGCCGGATCAGCAACATTGGTGCGGTCCTTGATCCGAGCATTCGGTCCGCAAAGGTCCGCATCGAGGTGCGCAATCCCGGAATGATGCGCCTCGGCATGTTTGTGACCGCCACCTTCCGCGGCGTCAAAAAGGAGATGCGCACGGAAATTCCCGCCAGTGCGATCTTGCATCTGCACGACCGCGATTGGGTCTATGTGCCGGCGGAAGACAAGAAATTCCGCCGCGTGGAAGTGGTCAGTGGGGAAATTTCGCCGGATCAGATGCAAGAAATTGTCTCCGGGCTGCAACCAGGCGTGCGCGTGGTAACGAACGCGCTAGCCCTGCAACACACGGTCGAGCAGTGAGCACAAGCCTGCGTGACAGGGTTCACAGCGAAGAATAGCCAATGATTCGCTTCCTCGTAGATTTCGCGCTCAACAACCGATTTGTCGTGCTGGCGACGGCCGTCCTGTTGCTGGCTTGGGGCGCGATCTCGTTCCACAACCTGCCCGTCGAGGCCTATCCCGACATTGCGGATAACTATGCGACCATCATTACGCAGTGGCCAGGCCGGTCGGCAGAGGAAGTGGAACAGCAGGTGACGATCCCGGTCGAAAAGGAGATGAACGGGATTCCTCACCTTTCGCATCTTCGCTCGGAGTCAATCTTCGGTCTGTCATTTGTGATCCTAATCTTCGACGACCAATCCGACAACGATTGGAACCGGCAGAAGGTTTTGGAAAGGCTTTCGCAAGTCGAGTTGCCTCCCGGGTTGCAGCCTCAAATGGGTACGGACTGGAGCACGACGGGGCAGATCTACTGGTTCGTCCTGAGAAGTACAACTCCCATGATCGACCTGATGGAACTAAAGTCCATTGAGGACTGGACGGTGGAGAGGGAACTCAAGTCTGTTCCGGATATCGTCGACGTCAGTAGCTTTGGCGGTACCACGCGGGAGTATCAGGTACGCATCGATCCTAACAAGCTCGTGTCCTACGGACTGACCATTGGCCAGGTAGAACAACAGTTGGCCAATAACAACATCAATGCGGGCGGCAGCTTCGTGGAGACGGGTCTGCAACAGATGAACGTCCGCACTCTCGGGCTCTTCCATAACGTGCACGATATCGAGCAGACGGTCTTAACCGCCAAGAACGGGACTGCTCTTCGGGTGAAGGACATCGCCGAGGTAAGCCAAGGTCCCAAAATCCGCCTGGGCCGCGAGGGAAGGGCCATCCTTCGGGACAATGGCGTCATTGTCGACAACGACGATGTCATCTTTGCGCAGGTGATGATGCGCAAGGGTGCACACTCGGGACCGACACTTGAAAAGCTCCACGCGAAAGTGAAGCAGATGAACAACGGCATCCTTCCTCCGGGCGTGAAGATGGAGCGGATGATCGACCGCAGCGATCTGCTGCATTACACACTGCACACCGTGATGCACAACCTGGCGGAAGGCATGATCCTGGTGACGGTTATCCTTTTGCTCTTCCTCCTCAGCGCGCGCGCAGCTCTCATCGTGGCCATCACGATTCCGTTCTCGTTGCTCTTTGCCTCCATCTGGCTCGACCTG
Source organism: Terriglobia bacterium (assembly GCA_020073285.1). Classification (GTDB taxonomy): domain Bacteria; phylum Acidobacteriota; class Terriglobia; order Terriglobales; family Acidobacteriaceae; genus JAIQGF01. Next base: position 2,238 of record JAIQFM010000134.1, read on the forward strand.
TCGCACATGGAGGCCAATCTCCTCTCCCTGGGCGCCCTGGATTTTGGGATGGTTGTGGACGGCGCAGTGGTCATGGTTGAGAACATAGTCCGGCATCTCAGTCGCACCAATGGTTCCGAATCCAAGCTCGTGAAAGCGCCCGCGGAAGCCATTCGCAACGCCGCCCACGAAGTTCAACGCCCAGTGTTTTACGCCATTGCCATCATTATCACGGCGTACTTGCCAATATTCACGCTACAGCGGATCGAGGGGCGACTGTTTAAGCCGATGGCTTGGACGGTTGCCTTCGCCCTTCTCGGCGCCCTGCTTTTCTCGATTGTGGTCATACCTGTTCTCTGCGGCTTGTTTTTCCGCGGGAGAATTCGAGAACGACACAACCGAGTCATGGACTTCCTCATTAAGCAGTATCGGACACGGCTGCGCTGGGCCATCGTGCATCGGCGAATCGCCATCGGCTCCGGTATAGCTCTGTTCGGTGTAACCCTTTTCCTAGCCTTCGGCGGAGCCATTGGTTCGGAGTTCTTGCCTCATCTGGACGAAGGCGCAATCTGGGCGCGGGGGACCCTGCTCAACAGTACCAGTCTTACGGAAGGCGTTCGCTTCACCAACCAGGCGCGCCTCATTCTTGCATCATTCCCTGAGGTAACCCAAGTCATCTCGGAAGTTGGGCGCCCCGATGATGGCACTGATACCGGCGGATTTGGCAACACAGAGTACTTCGTTGACTTGAAGCCAAAGGGGCAATGGAGGCCGGTTTTTCATGAGGACAAAGAAGCCCTGATCGCCGCCATGAATCGCGAGCTGGATAAGAAACTCGTTGGGGCTACCTGGAATTTCTCGCAGCCCATTGAAGACAACGTGGCGGAAACGGAAAGCGGTACCAAAGGTCATCTTGCGGCCAAGCTTCTAGGTCCTGACTTAAGGACGCTGGATGAGTTAGGTGGACAAATCGTTGCCGCCATGGCGCCGGTCGAAGGCATTAAAGATCTGAAGCTTTATCCCACGGTGGGTCAGCCGAATCTGAATTTTACGATTGACCGGCAACAGGCCGCCCGCTTCGGAATCAACGTGGCCGATATTCAAGACGCCATTGAGACTGCGGTAGGCGGAAAGGCTGTAAGTCAAGTACTCCAGGGTGAGGCGCGATATGACGTGGCGGCGCGTTATCAGGAGCCCTATCGCAATACCAGGGAGGCTATCGAACGGGTCCGCCTGCTCTCCCCGTCGGGAGAACGGGTCTCTCTGGCGCAGCTCGCCAAGGTATCGGTCCGGGATGGCGCCTATGACATTTATCGCGAGAACAACAACCGCTACGACGCCGTGACCTTCAGCGTCCGAGGGCGGGACCTGGGAACCACGGTCGAAGAGGCCATGAAGCGGATCAATGAAAAAGTGAAGCTTCCGCCAGGCTATCGCCTGGAATGGGCCGGTGAATATGAGAGTCAGCAGCGAGCGAACAAACGCTTGGCGGTCATCGTTCCGCTCACCATCATGCTCATCTTCATGATCCTCTATACGCTGTTCAAGTCGGTCAAGTGGTCACTGCTGGTTCTGGGCAACGTGGTCATGGCGCCGATCGGCGGGGTGTTCGCATTGCTGGTTACAGGCAACAACTTCAGCGTGTCCTCGGGCGTCGGATTTCTCGCGCTGTTCGGCGTTTCGGTGCAAACCGGGGTGATTATGCTCGACTACATCAACCAGCTCCGCGCGCGAGGCCAGTCGATCCAGCAGGCTGCGGTCGAGGGTGCCATCTTGAGGCTCCGTCCCATCATGATGACCATGCTGGTGGCAACCCTGGGGTTGCTGCCGGCGGCCATGTCGCACGCCATTGGTTCGGATTCCCAGCGGCCCTTTGCAATCGTAATCGTCGGGGGGCTGATTGCGACCCTGGGAATGAGCATCTTCTTGTTGCCCACTTTGTATGTCTGGATCGCACGCCCCGGCGACGTTCTGCCAGACACGAAGGAGGCCGCCGAATACGCATGAGCAGCATGGGACAGAAAGGCGGTATCGCGTCGGGCAGGTGGAGTCGCGCCTCGGCCCTGATGGTACTTCTGTTGATTGGCGCCGGCGCGATGGCCCAGAGCACATCCCGCATCACTCTGGATGAGGCCATTGATCTGGCGCTGAAGAATAGTCCGGCCCTGAAGGCCGCTCGTACGCAGATCGATCAGAGTAAGGCCCAGGAAGTAACGGCGGGATTGCGGCCCAACCCCACGCTCTCGTGGGATTCGCAGTACATCCCTTTTTTCACCCCCAGCCTTTTCTCGAAAGACACGCTGGACGCCATCCAGCAGTTCGACATCGGCGCCGGCTATCTGATCGAGCGCGGAGGCAAACGTCACCGAAGGCTGGATGCCGCTCGCGACCAGACGCATGTAACCCAGGCGCAAGTCCTGGACGCCGAACGCGCGCTGAAGTTCAGCGTCGCTCAGCAGTTCATCGGTGCGCTGCTCGCCAAGTCGAACCTGGAGTTCGCTCTCGAAGCCCTCAAGAATTTTCGCGAGACCGTCAACATCAACGAGGAGCGTTACAAGGCGGGCGACGTCAGCAAAGGGGATCTGCTGAAGACAAAGATTCAACTGCTGCAGTTCCAGACCGACGTCACCTCGGCGGAGCTAGCGAAAGTGCAAGCACGCGCATCCTTGCGGCAACTCCTTGGGTACGACGCGGTTCCGCGTGACGTTGACGTCATTGGGAGCTTGGAGTACACACCTTTGAAAGTGCGCTTGGACGATCTGGAGGCAGCCGCACTGCGGGAGCGGCCCGACGTGCGTGCCGCTCAACTCGGCGTGAATGCCGCCAAGAGCCAGTTGAACTTGGCCAAAGCCAATGGCAAACAGGATCTTAACGTTTCTTTTAATTACACTCACGTCTCTCAGGTCAATGAGGGCGCGCTGTATTTCGCGATCCCGCTCGCCTTGTTCGATCGCAACCAGGGTGAGATTGCGCGCACAAGATTTGGCGTCGATCAAGCGGCTCTGACCGCCAGAGCTGCCGAGGAAACCGCGCTGACCGACGTGAAGATCGCCTACGAGGCGGTGCAGACAAATCAGGAAGTAGTTGAGCTCTACCAGTCAGGGTATCTCAAGCAGGCACAAGAGTCCCGCGATATCACTGAGTTTGCCTACAAGCAGGGTGCAGCAGCGCTGCTGGACTTCCTGGATGCGGAGCGCAGTTATCGGAGCACTCAACTGGCGTATCGTCAAACGCTTGCCAGCCATATGCTGGCCATTGAACAGTTGCGACAGGCGGTAGGAGTGAGGCAAATACCGTGAGTTCGGCGCTCGGTGTGACAACGAAGACAGCATCAAGCGGCCAGTGAACCGATTGTCTCTGGGAGGATCCGATGCACAGCGAAGGAGAACAACAAATGGCGAAGGATGTGTCTGTAATCTTGCAGAGCTTGCTCGCAAGAGTCAAGAAGCGCGGGTACTCCGACGATGAGATCCTGCGGGTAGCCGCCCAAGGGGATACTCTGCTCGACAAGTTCGCGGATGTCATGGCCGAGGCGGCTCGCAAGCCGAGAGATGTTTTCCCGGTGACGGTGAACTACGATCTGTCACTGGAAGAGGCAATCAAGGCGGGAGAGTACCAGGCCGTGCATACCGAGATCACGGCGGCGAACTTTCCTTCCACCCGGATCGGCCAGGCAGATGTGGAAATCGTTCTCATTCGCTTTGACCGGCGCATGGCGTCAGAGGATGTTGTTCGTGAGCTCGACCGGGAAGGTTTGCGGGCCGCTGAATTGCCGGAATTTCTGGCATTTGGCGCCGCTTATCCGGATGTGCAACGCAAGTTCTCGGTGGCCGGCCTTGGCTCCGTGTGGCGGGACCGAAAAGGCTATCGCAATGTCCCGTGCTTGTATGAGGCCTCCGAAGGACGTTACCTCGACCTGCACTGGTGGGATGACGGGTGGTACACATATACGCGATTTGCTGCAACTCACAAGTAAGGCTTAGAGTTTGGCGTAGCGCCTATGCCGCCGCCGACATTCGAAGCCGTGCGCGAGGTCCTCTCCCAGGGACGTCCTGACGAGGCCGCCGCGATCATCCAGCGACTCGATGCGAGTGCCGCAGCCGGAATCTTGGCGGCACTGCCCTTTGAACAACAGCAGATACTCTTCCGTCTGCTGCCGGCGGATTTCGCTGCCGCGCTGGTCAGCCACTTTCCCTACTACCACGAATACGTCCTGTTGCACTCGCGGCCGACAAGGGAAATCCGGGCCATCGTCGACCAGCTCGACCCCACCGAACGGATGCGGTTTCTCGACGAACTGCCCGAAGAAGCCTGGCAGCGGCTGATGGACGAACTGGCGGCGGCGCCAGCCGAAGCGCCCGAGCCCGCAGCCGTATCCCCCGTTATTCCCGCTCCGGCGGTGGAAAAGATCATCGAGGCGCGGCAAGTTCAGAAGAGCTTCCAGCAGCCCGACGGACGGGAGATCCAGGTGATCGCGCCTCTGGATTTGTGTGTGGAATCCGACGCCATCATCGCGCTCCTGGGAGCCTCGGGTTGCGGCAAATCTACGCTCTTGCGCATCCTGGCCGGACTGACAACGCCATCCAGCGGGGCAGTCCTTTGGCACGGGCGAGCACTCAGTGAGTGCAGCCCCCACGTCGCCATCGTGTTCCAAAGCTTCGCCTTGTTCCCCTGGCTCACGGTTCTGGAAAACGTGGAAGTTCCCCTGCTGGCCCGCGGCATGCCGCACTATCAGCGCCATCGCCGCGCACTCGAAGCCTTGAAGTCCGTAGGCCTGAAGGGATTTGAGAACGCGTTTCCCAAGGAGCTCTCCGGCGGCATGAAGCAGCGCGTCGGATTCGCGCGCGCCCTGGCGGTTGAACCGGAAGTGCTGTTCATGGATGAACCGTTCTCCGCGCTCGATGTCCTCACGGCCGAGAACCTTCGCGGCGAACTGATGGAGCTGTGGCTGAAAAAACAGATTCCGACCAAGAGCATTTTCCTGGTTACTCACAACATTGAAGAGGCGGTTCTGCTGGCCGACCGGGTCATCGTCCTCGGCAGAAACCCGGCCCGCATGCGTGCCGATTTTCGCATCCCGATCACGCAGCCGAGGGACCGCAAGTCGGCCGAGTTCCTGTTGTACGTGGATTACATCTACAAAGTCATGACGCAGCCCGAGCTGGAGTTGGCGCCACCGGCACGGCGCGAGCAACCGGCCAGGCCTCCGTTCCAGAGGCTGCCACACGCCAAGCCGGGAGGCATGGCCGGCTTGCTGGAATTCCTGAACGATCGCGGAGGAAAAGAGGATCTGTACCACCTGGCGGATGAACTTTTGATGGAGGTCGATGACCTGTTCCCCATCGTGGAGGAAGCCGAGCTGCTGGGCTTTGCCAAATCGCATGAGGGAGACGTGGAGATCACACCGGCAGGGAAAACCTTCGCCGAGGCGGACATCGCCACGCGCAAGAGCCTCTTCCGCGAGGCGGCCCTCGCCCATGTCCTGCTGATGCAGCAGATCCGCAGCGCTCTCGAGAAAAAGTCGGACGGAGCCATACCCCTGGAATTCTTCCGGGATGTTCTCGACGAACACCTGCCGGAAGAGGACGTGCAGCGGCAGATCGAAACCGTATTGAATTGGGGCCGGTATGCCGAGATCTTCACCTACGATTCGGAAACTGACCGGCTGTTATTGCACCAGGCCACAAGTGCCACCGACCAGAGTTCTGCTCCGCTGCACTAGCGAAATCTGTTTTAAAGGAGACGGGCAATCCAAACCGCAGACACATCGTCGATCTCGGGCTGGGGTATCGTCCCGGCCGGGGGGCGAACTCTGCTCAGAGATTTGCCGATCATCCTCGCTGGGCTGGCCCTCTTTTATGGGTTGCTCTCCTTCGGTCGCTACTGGATCGGCCCGGTTAGCACGCAAGCGGAAATTGACCTTCATCCGGCGGCGCTGCCCAAATATGCGTTGTACTCCCTCCTGCGCATCGCCATCGCCTATGGTTTCAGTCTGGGATTCACTCTGATCTACGGCTATCTCGCCGCCTACAACCGCAAGGCCGAACGCTTCATGATCCCGCTGCTGGACACCTTGCAGTCGATTCCCGTCCTCAGTTTCCTGCCCGGCGTGATGATCTCGATGGTTGCGCTTTTTCCGACCCGCCAACTGGGTGTGGAACTGGGATGCGTCCTGCTGATCTTTACCGGCCAGGTCTGGAACATGACCTTCAGCTTCTATTCGTCGCTGAAGAATATCCCGCGCGAGATGTATGAGGCGGCGCAGGTCTACCAGTTGAGCTGGTGGCAGAGGTTCCGGCAGCTCGAGTTGCCGTACGCGGCCATCGGTTTGATCTGGAATTCCATGATGTCGGTGGCCGGCGGATGGTTTTTCCTCATGGCCTGCGAGATGTTTGTGCTGGGAAATCGCGACCTTCGTCTTCCCGGGCTGGGCTCCTACCTGCAGACTGCCGCCAACGCCGGGAACACGCGAGCGATCCTTGCCGGCCTCGCGATCATGATCGGAGTGATCGTGCTCATTGACCGGGTGGTCTGGCGTCCCGTGATCACGTGGGCCGAGAAGTTCAAATTTGAGCAGGTGGAAGCCGCTGAGGCGCCGCGTTCGCACATCCTGGATCTGCTGCGCCAGTCGCGCTTGCTGTCGCTGGCCGCCCACAAATCGGTGATGCCGATTCGCGAGGCCCTGGACCTGCACTTTGCCAGAGCTCACGCATCTACGCCCACGCCTGGAAAGCGCCTGGCGTCGAGGTGGGCTGCGCGGATTGTCGGCGTTGCCGCGCTGGCTGGTCTTGCCTATGCGGTGGTGAAGATGTTGGCGGTTGCTGCATCGGTTTCCTGGTCCGATCTGCATACCATCCTTCTCGGAGCGGGGGCCACGTTCCTGCGGGTCGAGTTCGTTCTCGCGCTGGCTGCTCTTTGGACGATACCGGTGGGAACCGTGATCGGACTGCATCCAAGGCTCTCCGCCATCGCCCAACCGATCGCGCAAATCGCCGCATCCGTACCCGCGACCGCCTTGTTCCCGATCATCCTGCTGGTCCTGATTCGCGTGGGCGGCGGACTGGGGATTGGTTCGATTGTCCTGCTCCTTCTCGGTACGCAGTGGTACATGCTGTTCAACGTCATAGCCGGGGCAACGGCCATCCCCACGGATTTGAAAGAGGTGTGCGACGTCTACCACCTGAAGCGGGTGGAGCGCTGGCGAAGGCTTTTTTTGCCCGCCATTTTTCCTTATCTGATAACCGGCTTCGTAACTGCCTCCGGAGGGGCCTGGAATGCGAGTATCGTCGCCGAGTACTTTCACTTCCGAGGCCAGACAATCTCGACCGTGGGGCTAGGCGCGGTGATTAGCCAAGCCACGGACAGCGGGAACTTCCGGATGCTGCTGATGGCGACGATGGTCATGGCGATCATTGTGGTCACCATCAACCGTGTCGTTTGGCGGCGGCTCTATGCTCTGGCCTCAACCCGCTTCAAGCTAGAAGCCTGAAACCCGCCAGAATGAATGCCTGTCGCGCCGCATGCAGGTGGAGTCTCGCTCGTTTCGTGAATCGATGCTTCCAGTGACGGCCCATGTCGCCGCGCTGCCTTTACGAATTCTTTATAAACATTTTATCCAAAGTTTATAGCCAACGTTCTCCAATGAATTGAGGGCTGGGGTGGGGTGCGGCGGAGGTCGCACCGCTCAGCCCAGGAGAGTTGAGTGCTGGTCATTTTGACGGGTATCTGCGCGTTCGGAGTGCTGTTCTTGCTTCGCTTTCTGATCGCTCTGTGCCAGGAGCGCGAACCGGGAAACGCGGTTCATCTGCTGAACGTCACGCCGGCGCGGACTAACGGCGATGAACCCGATGACGGGAGCGAAGAAGAGTCGGTGAAGTTGGGAGATTCTCATACCCTCCGGAATCGACGGAGCAGGCACACCCCAGCCGCCACGACGGCGACCTGGAACGAAATGGAAGTCGGTGCAAAGACGAAGAGGTATTCGGCCAATCAAGGTCGGTACTCGGCGTGATTCGTTTTACGTGACTAGTGGTTAGGAGACGACTTATGCAGGACCTAATTTTCATCGCTGCGACCATCGCGTTCTTCGCAGTGTCGATTGGATATGTGCGGTTCTGTGACCGCGTGAAGTGAGGAAGAAACGTATGCATGTGGAATCGGCAATCATGCTTGTCGTCAGCGCGCTGATGACGGTGTACCTGGTCTACGCGCTGTTGCGGCCGGAGAAGTTCTGACATGACAGCCAATGGATGGCTTCAGATTATCGTTTTCCTGTTGTTGGTCCTGGCGGTGACCAAGCCGCTCGGGGTCTACATGGCGCACGTGTTCAGCCGCGAACGGACATTCATGGATCCGGTATTGCGTCCCATGGAGCGGCTGCTCTACCGCGTGACGGGCGTGGACGAGAACCACGAGATGCGCTGGACGGAGTACGCGGCGGCGATGCTGCTGTTCAGCCTGGTCTCCATGCTGCTGCTCTACCTGATCCAACGCGTGCAGGGCTACTTACCCTTCAATCCGCAGAAGTTGGGTGCGGTTTCACCAGCGGCTCTGGCCTTCAACACTGCGGCGTCGTTCACCACCAATACCAATTGGCAGAACTATTCGGGTGAAACGACGATGAGTTACTTCACCCAGATGGCCGGACTTGCGTATCACAACTTCATTTCGGCAGCGACCGGTATCGCGCTCGCCATCGCCTTTATCCGCGGCATCGCGCGCCGGCAGATGGAGACGATCGGTAATTTCTGGGTGGACATGGTGCGCAGTTGCCTGTGGGTGCTGCTGCCGTTCTGCGTTGTAGGCGCGCTGGCGCTGGTGTCGCAGGGCGTGGTGCAGAACCTGAGGCCGTACGACACGGTCAAGCTAGTCGAGCCGCAACAGGTGCCGAAGCTGGACGCGGACGGAAAGCCGGTGGTCGGCCCGGATGGCAAGCCCGTCATGGAGACGGTCACCGAGCAAACCATCGCACAGGGTCCGGTGGCATCCCAGGAGATTATCAAGGAGTTGGGCACCAACGGCGGCGGCTTCTTCAACGCCAACAGTTCGCACCCGTTTGAGAACCCGACTCCGCTCTCAAATCTCATCGAGATGTTCTGCATCTTCGCCATCGGCGCCGGACTGACTTATACCCTGGGCCGGATGACGGGCTCACCGCGCCACGGATGGGCGGTGTGGTCGGCGATGGCGATTTTGTTTGTGGCGGGCGTGACAGTGGCGTACTGGGCCGAGGCGCGGGGCAATCCGCTGTATCCCGCAGCTGTCGGTCAACACGCCAGCATGTCACAGCCTGGCGGGAACATGGAAGGCAAGGACGTTCGCTTCGGCATTGTCAACACCGCTTTGTGGGCGACGGTCACGACCGATGCGAGCTGCGGCGCGATTAACGGCTGGCACGATTCCTTCACCCCGCTGGGTGGCATGGTGCCGCTGGTCAACATCATGTTGAGCGAAGTGATCTTCGGCGGAGTGGGCGCCGGTATGTACGGCATGTTGATCTACATTGTGCTCGCCGTATTCATCGCCGGACTGATGGTCGGTCGAACGCCGGAATACCTGGGCAAGAAAATCGAAGGTTACGACGTGAAGATGGCCATGCTCGTGGTGCTGGTGTTCCCGCTGGTCATCCTGGTGTTCACGGCGATTTCCGCGGTCAAGCCGTTCGGCATCTCGAGCATCCTGAATGCGGGGCCGCATGGGCTGTCCGAGATGCTCTACTCATTCACCTCGCAAGCCGGTAACAACGGCTCTGCCTTCGCGGGACTGACCACCAACACGCTTTGGTACAACACCGCGGGCGCGTTCACCATGTTGATTGGACGCTTCCTGATGATCATCCCCATGCTGGCCATCGCGGGCAACCTGGCACGCAAGAAGTACGTGCCAGCGTCGCTGGGCACGTTTCCGGTGACGACGCCGCTGTTCACCGTGCTTCTGATCGGCGTGATTCTGATCGTCGGCGCGCTGACGTTTTTCCCGGCTTTGAGCCTGGGACC